>NZ_JBLFJV010000019.1:560362-582952 GCF_047444975.1 Streptomyces sp. CWNU-52B
ACCACCCCTACTCCGTACGCAGTCCGTCCGGGCGCATCAGCCGCAGCAGCGGCGGCACACTGAGCGCCGTCACCACCAGGACGACCGCAGCGCCGATGCCGGTCATCGCCAGGACGCTCGACCAGTCCACCGACACCCCGGTGTCCGTCATCTTCAGCAGGACCGTGCCCAGGGTGAGCCCCACCACCGTGGCGAGGACCAGGCCCAGCGCCACCGGGATCGCGGTCTGCCACAGCACCGAAAGGCTCAGCGTGCGGCGCCGGGTGCCGAAGGCGACCAGCGCGGAGAGCAGCCTCTTGCGCTCGCGCAACTGCTCCAGCTGCGAGACCAGCAGGCTCGCCCCGATCAGCGCGAGGACACACGCGGCACCGACGGACAGCCCGGTGCGGATGGACTCGTAGCTCTGCGACCGCTCGGTCGACGTGTACGTCATGGGCGTCACGAGCGGGTCGATCTCCGCGGAGGTGTTGCGCACCAGCTCACGGGCGTCCGGGACCGACGGGTCGAGCCGGAGGTAGACCCGCCCGCTGACGGTGGAGGTCACGGAGGCGGGCAGCGCCTTCGTGGTGATCAGGAACCCGTTCCGCTCCCAGCCCGACGGGTCCTCGCGCGGATCGGCCTTCTTGATGTCCCGCGGCACCGTCCAGGCGGCCTCCGCCCCCTTGTCGGATCCCTCGTAGGTGGGCTCGACGAAGAGCTTCCGGCCGGGTTCGGAGAGCTTCGGCGTCTCGTCGTCGTACTCGGGGTTCCGCAGGACGAACGCGTCACCCTCGCGGCACGAGGGCAGCGTCGCCACCTCGCGCAGGGCGGCGCAGTCGCCGATGGTGAGCGGCACGGACGTTTCGGGGTTCTTCCGGGTCACCCCCAGCGAGGAGTCGGACAGCACGACGGCGCCGAGCACACCACGGGTCCCGGAGAGCTCGCGCCGGGCGTCGGCGACGGAGACGGTCTTCGGTACGGACACCTCCATCTGGGCGCGTGAGAGGTCCTGGCCGGTGGACTTCGTGAAGTCGCTCTGGACGCCGGCGAACAGCATCTGCAGGGCGATCGCACCGGCCACCGCCACCGCGATGCCGTTGACCATGCGCGCGGCGCTGCCGCTGCTCAGCTGCAGCCTGCGTACGGCCAGTTGCCAGGAGACCGGGCCCGAGTTCAGCCGGGCCACCACGGCCTCCACGATCCACGGCAGCAGCGCGGTGATGCCGACGAGGAGCAGGATGACCCCACCGCTCACCATGTACTCGTTGAAGTCCCCGTTGGTGTTGCCCTTGCCGATCATCGGGACGAGCAGTCCGAGACCGCCCAGCGGCAGCAGCAGCCGCCACCACAGCCGGCGCCGCGCGGGCCTGGCCGTACGCACCACACCGAGCGGTTCGATGACCACGCCGCGCAGTGCGAGCAGCGTCACCGCGACCGCGGACGCCGGGACCGCGACGGCGATCAGGAGGGCGAGTACGGGCGTCGGGTCGAGGTAGCTCGGGAAGACGCTGAGGTCGAAGACCTCGACGGAACCGGCGGCCTGGCGGCCGATCAGGAAGAAGCCGGTGCCGAAGACCAGTCCGACCAGGGCCCCGGACATCGCCTCGCCCGCGGCGATCCGACGGGTCATCCGGCCGTCGGCGCCGACCAGCCGCAGCGCGGCGAGCCTGCGGTCGCGCCGCTCGCCGCCGAAGCGTACGGCCGCGGCGATGAAGACGCCGACCGGCAGCAGCAGCACCACGAAGACCGTCAGGACGAGCAGGAGGAGGACCGGGTCCATCTCCTCCGAGGACGTCTGCTCCGACTGGAAGGTGTCGAGGCGGTCGATGTTGGCGCCGGTGCCGTACTTCGCCATGTTCTGGCCGCCGGAGTAGAAGGCGAGTTCGGCCGAGCCGATGAGGCCGCTCTCACCGATGGTGCCGGTGATACGGTCCGGCAGCCGCTCGCGCAGCAGCCGGGCGTCCTTGGAGTCGAGCAGGTCCTTGAGCGCCGGCGAGACGACCATCTCGCCCGGCGCGGGGAACTTCTTCAGTCCGGGCGGCAGCGGCGCCCGTATGCCCTCCGGCTCCAGCTGGCGCCCGCGGACGTTCATGCCGCGGAAGTCGGTGTCGAGGTTCGCGACCAGCACCGTGTCGTCGGCCTTGGTCACCTCGGAGCCGAACAGCTTGCCCATACGCGCGTGCTCGCGGTCGGACCGCTCCTGCAGCGCGCTCGGGATCGCGGTGGTGAGCAGCAGCAGCGCCACACCGAGCCCGACGCCGACCCCGGTGAGCAGGACCCGCACCCAGCCCTCGCGGCCGCCGGTGAAGGCGAACTTGGCGCCCATGGCCAGGTCCCTGTACCACTGCCCCAGCCTGGGACCGCCGCCGCCGGAACCCTCCCAGGCGTTCGGCTTCGGCTTCGAGTTCGGGTTCGGGGGAGCCGCGGACGGGGCGGCGTCGGGGGGAGTCGTGGGGGCGGTCATACGACGCGCTCCATGTCCCGGGACTTACCGTCGCGTACGACGATCTCTCGGTCGGAGTACGCGGCCACCCGGGTCTCGTGCGTGACGAGGACGACGGCCGCGTTGGCCGACCGCGCGGCGTCCGTGAGCAGCTCCATCACGCGCTCGCCGTTGAGCGAGTCGAGGGCGCCGGTGGGCTCGTCGGCGAACAGCACCCGCGGGCCGGTGACCAGCGAGCGGGCCACGGCGACGCGCTGGCCCTGGCCGCCGGAGACCTCGCCGGGCCGCTTGGCCGCGAGGTCGTCGACCTCCAGGCGCTCCATCCAGGATAGGGCGGTGCGCTCGGCCTCCTTGCGGGAGGTGCCGTTGAGGCGCAGCGGCAGGGCCACGTTCTCGACGCAGGTCAGCTCCGGCACCAGCTGGCCGAACTGGAAGACGAAGCCGAACTCGGAGCGGCGCAGGGCGCTGCGCCGGGCGTCGTTCATGGTCGCCATCTCGTGGCCGTTGTACGTGATCGAGCCCGAGTCGGGCGTCACGATGCCGGCGAGGCAGTGCAGGAGGGTCGACTTGCCGGAGCCCGAGGGGCCCATCACGGCGACGACCTCGCCCGGGTGGATGGAGAACTCGGCGCCGTCGAGGGCGTTGGTGGGGCCGTACGCCTTGCGCAGGTCGTGGGCCACGAGCAGGGAGCCTGCGGGGGTCATCGGGTCACCGCCTCAGCGAGTTTGCCGAGGCGCGCGGCGGTGAGTTCCAGCCACCGCAGGTCGGCCTCGAGATGGAAGAGCGCGTGGTCGCAGATCAGCTGGTCGGCGAGGTCGCCCTTGCGTTTGCGGTCGGTGAGGATGCGCATCATGCGCAGGTGTTCCGAGCGCTGGGTGTCGAGGATGTCGGACGCGTCGCGGTGCGTCAGGAGGGCGAGGACGATCTTCGTGTAGAGGACCGACTGGAGGTAGGGCTCCGGCTTCTCCGGCGTCGCGAGCCACTGCTGGACGTCGGTGACGCCGGCCTCGGTGATCGCGTACCGCTTGCGTTCGGGGCCTTCGCCCGACTCGAACCCGTCGACCTCCACGAGGCCGTTCTTCAGCAGCCGGGACATCGTCGAATAGACCTGGCCGTAGTGGAGCGGCCGGTCGTGACCGAACTTCTCGTCGAAGGCCCGCTTGAGGTCGTAACCGTGCCGGGGCCCGGACTCCAGGAGTCCTAGGAGCGTGTGACCAATGGACATGCGGAGCACTGTACACACGACGTATACACCGCATGTATACGCACGGTGGATAGCTTGATCCAAGGGGTATGTAATCGCAGGTCAGCGGCGAGTGTCACGGTTCTGTCACCGGGGCGGGACTTTTCTCGCCCCCGCCGCCCCTTCCCTTCCCGTCCCGTCCCTGGGGCTGCGCCCCAGACCCCGCCAAAAAGACTGCGCAGTTCCCCGCGCCCCTAGGTACCTAGGGGCGCGGGGAACTGCGCAGTCTTTTTGGCTTTCAAGCCCCCTCCCCGGCTTCCTCGGCCTCCTCGGGGCGAGGAGGCCGCCCGCGGCGAGGGATCGGGCCGGCCCCGCCCGGCAGCCGCCCCGCCTCCCCGAGCGCCCGCCGCAGCAGAAACTCGATCTGCGCGTTGGCCGAGCGCAGCTCGTCCCCCGCCCAGCGCGCCAGCGCCTCGTACACGAGCGGATCCAGCCGCAGCAGCACCTGCTTGCGCTGCTGCGGCGGTCGCGGCTGTTGCCGCGGTGGCCGCTGAGAGGAAGGGAGGGGAGACTCCTCCGGAGTCGGGGTCACTGGTACAGGGACCCCGTGTTCACGACGGGCTGCGGCGCCCGGTCACCGCACAGGACCACCAGCAGGTTCGACACCATCGCCGCCTTCCGCTCGGAGTCCAGCTCGACGATGTCCCGCTCGGAGATCCGGGCGAGCGCCGCCTCGACCATGCCGACCGCGCCGTCCACGATCTGGCGCCGCGCCGCGACGACCGCGCCGGCCTGCTGCCGCTGGAGCATCGCCGAGGCGATCTCGGGTGCGTACGCGAGGTGCGTGAAGCGGGACTCGATGATCTGCACACCGGCGGCCTCCACCCGCGCGCGCAGCTCGACCGCGAGCTTCTCGGTGATCTCCTCCGCGTTGCCCCGCAGGGACAGGCCCTCCTCGTCATGGGCGTCGTACGGGTACTCGATGGCGATGTGCCGCACGGCCGCTTCGGTCTGGGTGGCGACGAACTCCAGGAAGTCGTCCACCTCGAAGCTCGCCTGCGCGGTGTCCTCCACCCGCCACACCACGACCGCGGCGAGCTCGATCGGGTTGCCGTAGGCGTCGTTGACCTTGAGGACGGGCGTCTCGTGGTTGCGTACCCGCGTCGAGATCTTCGTACGGGACGTCAGAGGGTTGACCCAGCGCAGCCCGTCCTCGCGGATCGTGCCGCGGTAGCGGCCGAAGAGCTGGACGACGCGGGCCTCGCCGGGCGCCACCATGTTCAGACCGCACATGGCGACGAAGGCCGCGAGACCGATCAGGATGCCGCCCACGATGAGTACGGCCTTGCCGCCGGCGGAGTCCACGGCGGTCGCCGAGACGACCATCGCGGCGCCGGCCAGCAGACCGACCAGTCCGAGCAGCAGCGCGAGCCCGCCGCCGATGCTGTGGGCCGGGGTCTCCCGTACGCGCGGAGCGGGCATCGTGGGTGCCGCGGGTGCGTCGGTGAGGTCCGGTGAGTCGTGCGTCGGCATGCGTGTTTCCCCCGTTTCGTGGTGCTGTCACCCGAGTTGGGCCGCCGGGCTCAGAGGTCTCAGGGCCTGTCTCAGGTCTATCTTGGTGATATCACTTTACCCGGCACGGCAACCTTCCATGCCTGTGAGCCGTCGGTTTCAGTGGGATGGGTGTGAGACGGGTGCTGATTCTCACGTCCGGAAAAGACCGGATCGAGAGGCGTTTGCCCTCAGTCGCGGTGTTAGCTTTCTGAGCTGACCAGGGCGACGAACCTGTGAGACACGAGAGACGGCCAGAGACGGAAGCGGAGCGGACGGACCCATGGGACGAGCGGACGAGAGACGAGCGCGGCAGCGTGGCGGCCACCGCGGCGCGCCGAAACGCTCGACCAAGGCGGGCGCCAAGCCGGGTGGCAAGACCGGCATACGCCGCTTCTTCACCTGGAAGAAGGTCCTCGGCACGTTCTTCGGCCTCTGCCTCCTCGTGATGGGCGCCTTCATCGTGCTCTACCTGATGATCAGCGTCCCCAAGGGGAACGCGGCCGCGGTGCAGCAGAGCAACATCTACGAGTACAGCGACGGTTCGACGCTGGCCCGCGACGGTGAGGTCAACCGTGAGCTGGTCGACCTGGACCAGGTCTCCAAGGGCGTCCGCATGACCTTCGTCGCCGCCGAGAACAAGTCGTTCTACGACGACGCCGGCGTCGACTTCAAGGGCACGGCCCGCGGTCTGATCAACACGGTCGCAGGCAAGGGCAAGCAGGGTGGTTCGACGATCACCCAGCAGTACGTCAAGAACTACTACCTCACCCAGGACCAGACCGTCACGCGCAAGCTGAAGGAACTGGTCATCTCGCTGAAGGTGGACCGCCAGAAGTCCAAGGACGAGATCCTCGCGGGCTACATCAACACCAGCTACTACGGCCGTAACGCGTGGGGCATCCAGGCCGCCGCGCAGGCGTACTACCGCGTCGACGCCAGTCAGCTCAAGGTCTCGCAGGCCGCGTACCTCGCCGCGCTGCTCCAGGCCCCCAGCCAGTACGACTGGGCGGTCGCGAGTGACACCAGCAAGAAGCTTGTCACCAACCGCTGGAACTACGTCCTCGACAACATGGTCGAGGAGGGCTGGCTGAGCTCCGCCAAGCGCGACACCATGAAGTTCCCCGTACCGAAGGACCCCCAGGGCGCGCCCGGCATGCAGGGCCAGGCCGGCTACATGGTGGAGGCCGCCGACAACGCGCTGATGAGGCAACTCGTCGCGAAGGGCACGGCCGCCGACCTCACCGAGGCGGAGACCATGGTCAAGGCGGGCGGCTGGACCATCACGCTGAACATCGACAAGAAGAAGCAGGCCCAGCTGGAGAAGTCGGTCAAGGGCCAGCTGACCGGCAAGCTCGACGCCAAGAAGCGGAAGGTCGACGCGGACGTCCAGGCCGGCGCGGTGTCCGTCGACCCGAAGACCGGGGCCGTCGTCGCGATGTACGGCGGCGTCGACTACGTGAAGCACTATACGAACAACGCGACACGCCGCGACTACCAGCCCGCCTCCACCTTCAAGCCGCTGATCCTGGCCGCGGCCGTCGAGGAGGAGGCCACGACCCAGGACGACCAGCCGATCACGGCGAACACGATCTACGACGGCACCAGCAAGCGCCCCGTCCTCGACGACGGTACGAAGGTCGGCTTCGCCCCGCCGAACGAGGACGACGTCGACTACGGCGACGTCACCGTCCAGACCGCGATGAACAAGTCCATCAACTCCGTCTTCGCGCAGATGGGCGTCGACGTCGGGATGGACCAGGTCATGAAGACCGCGGGCGAGCTGGGCATGCACGTCGAGGGTGCCAAGTCGGTGCCGGCCCAGACCCTCGGCACCATGGGCGCGAGCCCGATGGACATGGCCGGTGCCTACGCGACCCTCGACAACCACGGCAAGAAGGTCACACCGGCCCTCGTGAAGTCGGTCAAGCACAAGGACCGCACGGTGCGGTTCCCCGACCCGATCGGCGACCAGGTCATCAGCCGCGAGGCCGCGGACACCGTCACCTCGGTGCTGACCGGTGTGGTCGACGACGGTACGGCCCAGGCGTCCGTACGCGACAACCCGGCCCGTGACGGCCAGCAGGTCGCCGGCAAGACGGGTACCTCCGACAACAACAAGTCGGCCTGGTTCACCGCCTACACGCCGAAACTGGTGACCTCGGTCGGCATGTTCGGCGAGGACGACGTGCCCCCGCACAAGCAGGTCTCGCTCCAGGGCGCCACCGGCCTCCTGCCGGGCAAGGGCCGGGTGGCCGGCGGAAGTTATCCGGCCCGGATCTGGGCGGCGTACACCTTCGGTGCGATGGGCGACGTCTCCAAGTTCGACCTGGACACCGACCAGGGCGCGGCCGTCAAGCCCTCCGGGACCCCGACGGCCACACAGGTCCCGCCGACCCCGTCGGAGGAACCGACCTCGCAGGACCCGACGACGAAGCCACCGGCGTCGAGCAGCCCTCCGGAGAGCACCCCGGAGGAAACCCCGTCGGACGAGGACCCGGAACCGACCATCTCGGCTCCGACGTCATCGGGTGGCATAGAACTGCCACCGGACCCGGACGACCCGCAGTCAGACGACTGACCAACCGCCGGACCAGCCGTCCCGTCGGAGGCGCGCCCGTCTTCTGAGGGGCGCGGGGAACTGCGTGACCAGCCACTGCCGGCCCGCAGTTCCCCACCGACACCGGCCGTTCCCCGCCGGCATGAGCAAGCGCAGCGATCAGTCCCCGCTGACCGAGTGGGCGATCCGGTCGCCGATCTCCTTGTCGATGTTCCGCCAGTACTGGAACGCCCGTTCGAGCACCGGCCGTGACACGTCGGCCTTCAGGTGTCCGCTGACGTTCGACACGAGCCGCTCACGCGCCGCGTCGTCGAGGACCTGGCGGACCATCGTCCCGGCCTGCCCCCAGTCGTCGTCCTCGCGATGCCGCCTGGTCGCCTCACGCACCAGCTCCCCGGCGGTCTGCCAGCTCGCCGGTTCGCCGAACTGCCCGTAGTCCGCCGCGGGCCCGCCGTACGAGTTCGGCGCGTACGGCCGCGCCGCGTTCGACGGCACGTATCGCATCGGGCCGTCCTTGGCGTACGAGTTCACCGCGGAGTGCGGCCGGTTGGGCGGCAGCTGCGCGTAGTTCGGGCCGATCCGGTACCGGTGGGTGTCCGGGTAGGAGAAGAGCCGGCCGAGCAGCATCTTGTCCGGCGATGGGCCGATGCCCGGCACCAGGTTGGACGGCTCGAAGGCGGCCTGCTCGATGTGGACGAAGTAGTCCTCGGGGTTCTTGTCGAGGACCATCCGGCCGACGTCGATCAGCGGGTAGTCGGCGTGCGGCCAGACCTTCGTCAGGTCGAAGGGGTTGAACCGGTAGTCCGCGGCGTCCTCGAACGGCATGACCTGGACCTTGAGGGACCAGCTCGGCGCGTTCCCGGACTCGATGGACTCGTACAGGTCGCGGCGGTGCTTGTCCGCGTCCGAACCGGCCAGCTCGTCGGCCTCGGCCTGGGGCAGGAACTCGATGCCCTGGTCGGTCTTGAAGTGGTACTTCACCCAGAACCGCTCACCCGCGCCGTTGATCCACATGTACGTGTGGGACGAGTAGCCGTTCATGTGGCGGTACGTCTTCGGGATGCCGCGGTCGCCCATCAGCCAGGTCACCTGGTGCGCGGACTCGGGCGAGAGCGTCCAGAAGTCCCACTGCATGTCGTTGCTGCGCAGCCCGGTCGCCGGGTGGCGCTTCTGCGAGCGGATGAAGTCCTGGAACTTGATCGTGTCACGGACGAAGAAGACCGGGGTGTTGTTGCCCACCAGGTCGTAGTTGCCGTGCTCGGTGTAGAACTTCAGCGCGAAACCGCGCGGGTCGCGCCAGGTGTCGGGGGAGCCCTGCTCACCCGCGACCGTGGAGAAGCGCGCCAGCATGTCCGTGCGTTTCCCGGGCTGGAAGAGGTCGGCCCTGGTGAACTGGCTGACGTCGTTGGTGACTTCGAAGAATCCGTACGCGCCACTGCCCTTGGCGTGCACCACCCGCTCCGGTACCCGCTCCCGGTTGAACTGGGCCATCTTCTCGATGACGTAGTGGTCCTGGAGCAGGATCGGGCCGTCCGGGCCGACGGTCAGCGAGTGTTCGTCGCTCTCCACCGGAATTCCGACATTGTTCGTGGTGTACGGAGCCTTCCGCGGTGCCTGCGTCACGAGTGTCCTCCCGTCAAGAAGAGAGTCGTTGGATCGCTTCGCTCACCTCAGCAGTCAACTCCGCCGACGGGATGTCGGCAACATTTGGACGGGGTCTCGTTTCAGCTCGATTCCGGCCCGGCCCTGCCGCGGTTCCGGGCGACGACCACCAGCGCCACGAGGCAGCCGATCAGCACGGCCGTGCAGGTGAACAGGAGTGGATCGATCCAGCCGCTGCCGAGCAGGAAGCACACGGTTCCTGCGGCCAGGAACCCATCAGGCCGTGCCGTCCGCGAACCGTTCGGCGCGGTGGGGCTTCGTCTCGGGCCGGCTGTCGGCCTGACCGCGGGACCGGCGCCGTGGGCGGAGCGCGGCCATTCCGTACCGTGAAATGGCCGATCTCCTCCTTCTCCGCCCCGGCTGACCTGGGGAAACCGGTCAGCCGTGGTTCAGCTCGAACCAGACGACCTTGCCCGTGCTGAGCCGGGTCGCGCTCCACCGCTTGGCCAGCTTGTTCACCAGGTAGAGGCCGCGGCCGCCCTCGTCCATGGCGCGGGCGTGCCGCAGCCGGGGCAGTTGCGGCGCGTCGTCGCTGACCTCGCACCGCAGGACGTCGGTCCGCAGCAGCCGCAGGGTGACCGGCCGGTCGGTGTAGCGCACGGCGTTGGTGACCACCTCGCTGACCAGCAGCTCCAGCGAATCCGTCAGCTCCTCCAGGTCCCAGCGGGACAGCGCCTTGCGGGCCAGCTGACGGGCCCGGCGGGGAGCCGCGTCGTCCGGGTCCAGGTGCCAGACGGCGACGTCGCTCGGCGCGATCCCGTCGAACCGGGCGGCGAGCAGCGCGATGTCGTCGTCCCGGTCACCCGGGCCGAGCATGTCGAGCACCTCGTCGCACAGCGCTTCCAGGGGCGGCGGATGGTCCGGCCCGGTCAGCTGGGCGGTGGCCGCGATCCGCTCCCGCAGTTGCTCTATCCCGGTCCACACGTCGCGCAGCCGCGACTCGACGAGCCCGTCGGTGTAGAGCAGCAGGGTGGCGCCCGCGGGCGCGTCCAGCTCGACCGCCTCGAAATCCACGCCCCCTACGCCGATCGGGGCACCCGGCGGCACCCGCAGCACCTCGGCGCGGCCGCCCAGGTGCAGCAGGACCGGCGGCGGATGACCGGCGTTGGCGATGGTGATGCGGTGCGCGACCGGGTCGTACACCGCGTACAGGCAGGTCGCCATGCGGTCGGTGCCCAGGCGCTGGGCCTGCTCGTCCAGGTGGTGCAGGACCTCCTGCGGCGGCAGGTCGAGCCCGGCGAGGGTCTGCGCGGTCGTGCGCAGCTGGCCCATGATCGCCGCGGAGGTCATGGAGTGGCCCATCACGTCCCCGACGACGAGCGCGACCCGGCTGCCGGGCAGCGGGATCGCGTCGTACCAGTCGCCGCCGACCCGGGCCGTCTCCGCGGCGGGCAGATAGCGCGACGCCAGCCGTACGCCCGTGGGGCGCGGCAGGGTCTCGGGCAGCATCGTGCGCTGCAACTCGTCCGCGATGTACGCCTCGCGTCCGTACAGCACCGCCTTGTCGATGCCGAGCGCGCTGTGCGTGGCGAGCTGCGCCGCGACCAGCAGGTCGTCGGTCTCGAAGGCGGGCCGGTCGGGGCGGCGCAGGAACAGCGCGGCGCCGATCACCCGCCGGCGACCGCGCAGCGGCGCGAGGATCGCGCGCTGGCCGCCCGGCACGGTCAGGTCCTCGCCGATCAGCTCGGGCAGCGCGGCCCGCGCGGCGGGCGCGTCCGCGAAGACGGGCCGCACCCCGCGCAGCACCTCGTTCAGCGCGCCACCGGGCCGTACGGTGCACAGCTCGGCGGTGATGCCGACGTCGGGCTCGGGCTGGAGCGCGGGCAGCAGGAACCCCTCGGTGTCCCGGTCCTCCGGGATCCGGTCGGTGCGCCGCAGCCGCAGTACGACGGGCCCGGTGGGCCGCTCGTCGCCCACCGGCAGCGGGTCGCGCAGATAGACCAGTATGGCGTCCGAGAACGTCGGCACGGTGGCCCGGCACAGGCCCATCACGATCTCGTCGAGGTCGATCCCGCGGGCGATCCGCCGGGTGGCGGCCCCCACGAAACGCAGCCGGTCGCCGTCCCGCCGCATGGGCATGGGGGTGCCGGGAGCCTGCGAGCTCTGTCCCGTGCGGCGGTCCTTGCCGCCCAGCAGGACCGGGGTCCCGGCCGCGGCCTCGACGGCCTCGGGCGCGGGCCGCGGCCGGTGCGGGCCCGACTCCGTCGGGGACGGCTGGGAGTGCTCGGGCCCTGAGCCGGCGGGCCCGTCGGTCGGACCGTGGCCCCCGGACGTCGCGGGCGGGCCCTGGCTGCCGGCCGGGGAACCCGACGCGGCGGGCGTGTCCGTGGCGGCGCTGCACGTGTCAGTGGACACGGGCGTGCCGACCGGACCCTCGTCGCCGGAACCGGCCGGGCCGTCAGGCCCGGGAACGCCGCCGGGACCGGTCGGGTCGTCGGGACCGGTCGTGCCGTCGGCCCCCGGTGGGGCGGAGGTCGCGGCGGGCCGGGCCTGCGCGGGCAGGCCGGCTGTGCCCTGTATCGGCGGCTCCTGGGTATGCAGGAGCGCCCCGCGGGGGTCCGCGGGGGCCGTGGGCCGGGCAGCGCTCGGCTGCCGGCGCTCATGGGAGGTGGGGTGCTCCGTCACGCGTGTCGAATCCATCCGTCCGGTGCTGCGCGCCGTGCGTGCAGTTCGTCCCGCAGAGAGCCCGATACCCGGAATACGTGTCCCCGGAACGGAATCCCCGCGTGATCAGACAGCCTCTCAGAAGAATGACCTTCGGACACCGGCACGAGCAGTCTGATTCGCCGGCGCCGGGCCCTGCGGCTGTGACCTTGGTACCCCTCGCTCACGTCCTGCCGCCCCTCGGTGACGTTCGGTCAAGCCCAGCGACTGTTGCGGGAGTTGCCCAGTCGCGCCCGCCCGCCTCCCGGCCACCGCTTCTCAACGCCGGTGTGGCCCACCGGCCCTGACTGTTCGTAGCGGAGGACGATCCTACGGTTCTACCACGGGGGCGCATCAAGGGTCTCACGTGGACACGTACGCGGGCGTGCGATCCCAGTCGTCCGGCAAGGAGGGCACGGACCAGGACGGATCGGGGCGCCAGTGCTGCCAGCCGTCCGAGAAGGGCGGGCCCCAGCCGTGGATCACCTCCACCGCCGCACGCCCCGCCTCCGCCACGCGCGCCGCCAGCCGGTCGTCCATCAGACCGTCCCGCCGGGCCTGCGCGAACTCGTCCTCGTCGCGCCAGCCCCAAGTCCGGTCCGGATGTACGGAGATGTCGAGGAAGTGGTCCTCGGAGTCGACCCCGCCGGCCCATCTGACCAGCGGTTCCTCCAGGTTGACGTACCAGTTCTTGAACTGCCAGCCCGGCTCCCAGAACAGCCACACCGACCACGGTTCACGCGGCCGCGCCAGCTTCAGGACGCCCGTGCCGAACCAGCGGTCCCGCTGCACGGTCCGCGGTTTGGTGTACCGGGACTCCAGCGGCTCCGCGTGCACGGCCGTACCGTCCGCGAGGACGGGCTTCACACACTCCGTCCCCGGGGCCAGCCACACGGCGAGCAGCTCCGCGTCGTCCCGTACGACGGTCACGGGACGCGCGATGTGGAAGCGCTCGCCGGCGTTCTCCCGGTAACGCCACAGGATCTGACTCCCGGGGTTCCAGTACGCCGCCGAACCGCCCGCTGCCACGTCCGTCACCGCTCCACCCTCTGCCATGGAGAGATATTAGGTGCCCAGGGCATACGACGCTGCGGTAAGTGTCACGGTTCGCACGATGGCCGTACGACGTTACGGGCGTGTCATCCGCAGGACATCCAGCGCCTCGTCCAGCTGTTCCCGGGTGAGGTCGCCGCGCTCGACGTACCCGCCCTCCAGGACGACCTCGCGGATGGTCCGCCGCTCGGCCATGGCCTTCTTGGCGACCTTCGCGGCCTCCTCGTACCCGATGTACTTGTTGAGCGGCGTCACGACCGACGGCGACGACTCGGCGTACTCGCGGGCCCGTTCGCGGTTGGCGGTGATCCCGTCGACGGTCCGGTCGGCGAGCAGCCGGGAGACGTTCGCGAGCAGCCGGACCGACTCCAGTACGTTCTTGGCGATGACCGGGAGCATGACGTTGAGCTCGAAGTTCCCGGAGGCTCCGGCGGTGGCGATCGTGGCGTCGTTCCCGGTGACCTGCGCGGCCACCATCAGCACGGCCTCGGGGATGACGGGGTTCACCTTGCCGGGCATGATCGAGGAGCCCGGCTGGAGGTCGGGCAGATTGATCTCCGCGAGCCCCGTACGCGGACCCGAGGCCATCCAGCGCAGATCGTTGGAGATCTTCGTCAGCCCCACGGCGATGGTCCGCAGCTGCCCGCTGATCTCGACGACGCCGTCCCGCGCGCCCTGCGCCTCGAAGTGGTCGCGCGCCTCGGTGAGCGGCAGCCCGGTCGTGCGGGCCACCTCCGCGATGACGGCGGCGGAGAACCCGGGCGGGGTGTTGATCCCGGTGCCGACGGCGGTGCCGCCCAGCGGCAGCTCGGCGAGCCGGGGCAGGGAGGCGGTCAGCCGCTCGATCCCGTACCGCACCTGGGCCGCGTACCCGCCGAACTCCTGGCCGAGCGTGACCGGGGTGGCGTCCATGAGGTGCGTACGCCCCGACTTCACGACGTCGGCGAACTCCTCGGACTTACGGGTCAGCGCGGCGGCGAGGTGGTCCAGGGCGGGGACGAGGTCGCGGGTGACGGCGGCGGTCGCGGCGATGTGGAGGGAGGACGGGAAGACGTCGTTGCTGGACTGGGAGGCGTTGACGTGGTCGTTCGGGTGGACGTCCCGGCCGAGGCGCTCCGTGGCCAGCGTGGCGATGACCTCGTTGGCGTTCATGTTGGAGGACGTACCGGAACCGGTCTGGAAGACGTCCACGGGGAACTGGTCGTCCCACTTCCCGTCCGCGACCTCCGCCGCCGCCTCCTGGACGGCGTCCGCGACGTCCTTGTCCAGCACGCCCAGACCCGCGTTCACCTTGGCGGCGGCGGCCTTGATCCGGGCGAGGGCCTCGATGTGCGCGCGCTCGATCCGCTGCCCCGAGACGGGGAAGTTCTCGACGGCGCGCTGGGTCTGCGCCCGCCACTTCGCGGCTGCGGGCACGCGGATCTCGCCCATGGAGTCGTGCTCGATGCGGTAGTCGCTCATACGAGGTACAGCGCCCCCGCCGCCCCTGCCCATTCCCGTCCCCGGGGGCTGCGCCCCCAGACCCCCGCCAAAAGATTGCGCAGTTCCCCGCGCCCCTGAGGTCTTCAGGGGCGCGGGGAACTGCGCAGCGGGGGTTCGGGGGCGGCGGGGGCGAAAAAGGCCTAGGCCAGCCCCGGCCCCCGTACGGGGATCGTCGTGAACGTCGGCGCCGGTGCCGGATCCTTGAAGAAGTCGTTCCCCTTGTCGTCGACGACGACGAACGCCGGGAAGTCCTCCACCTCGATCCTCCAGACCGCCTCCATACCGAGCTCCTCGTACTCGACGACCTCGACCTTCTTGATGCAGTCCTGGGCGAGCCGCGCCGCGGGCCCGCCGATCGAGCCGAGGTAGAAGCCGCCGTGCGCGCCACACGCGTCGGTGACCTGCTGCGACCGGTTCCCCTTCGCCAGCATCACCTTGGACCCGCCCGCCGCCTGGAACTGCTCCACGTACGAGTCCATCCGCCCGGCCGTGGTCGGCCCGAAGGACCCGGACGCGTACCCCTCGGGGGTCTTCGCGGGGCCCGCGTAGTACACCGGGTGGTCCTTCAGGTACTGCGGCATCTCCTCGCCCGCGTCCAGCCGCTCCTTGATCTTGGCGTGCGCGATGTCGCGCGCCACGACCAGCGGTCCGGAGAGCGAGAGCCGCGTCTTCACCGGGTACTTCGTCAGCTCGGCCAGGATGTCGTCCATCGGCCGGTTCAGGTCGATGCGCACGACGTCACCGGCCTCGTCGAGATGCTCGTCCGTGGTCTCCGGCAGGAACCGCGCCGGGTCGGTCTCCAGCTGCTCGAGGAAGACGCCCTCCGCGGTGATCTTCGCGACGGCCTGGCGGTCGGCGGAGCAGGACACCGCGATGGCGACGGGGCAGGACGCGCCGTGCCGGGGCAGCCGCACCACCCGTACGTCGTGGCAGAAGTACTTGCCGCCGAACTGCGCGCCGATCCCGATGCGCTGCGTCAGCTCGAAGACCTTCTCCTCCAGGTCCTTGTCCCGGAAGCCGTGGCCCAGCGCGGACCCCTCGGCCGGGATCTCGTCCAGGTAGTGCGCGGAGGCGTACTTCGCGGTCTTCAGGGCGAACTCCGCGCTCGTACCGCCGACGACGATCGCGAGGTGGTACGGCGGGCAGGCGGCCGTGCCGAGCGAGCGGATCTTCTCCTCCAGGAACTTCATCATGGAGGCCTCGTTCAGGACGGCCTTCGTCTCCTGGTAGAGGAACGACTTGTTGGCCGAGCCGCCGCCCTTGGCCATGAAGAGGAACTTGTAGGCGCCGCCGTCGGTCGCGTACAGCTCGATCTGGGCCGGGAGGTTCGAGCCGGTGTTCTTCTCCTCCCACATGGTGACCGGGGCCATCTGGGAGTACCGCAGGTTCAGGTTCAGGTACGCGTCGTAGATGCCGCGGGACAGGGCCTCCTCGTCGCCGCCCGCCGTGAGCACGTTCTGGCCGCGCTTGCCCATGACGATGGCCGTGCCGGTGTCCTGGCACATGGGCAGGACGCCGGCCGCCGCGATGTTCGCGTTCTTCAGGAGGTCCAGCGCGACGAACTTGTCGTTGTTCGACGCCTCGGGGTCGTCGATGATGCGGCGCAGCTGCGCGAGGTGCGCGGGCCGCAGGTAGTGCTGGATGTCGTGGATCGCCTCGGCGGCGAGCTCGCGCAGCGCTTCGGGCTCCACCTTGAGGAACGTGCGCCCGTCGGCCTCGACGGTGGATACACCCTCGGAGGTCACCAGCCGGTAAGGGGTGGTGTCCTCTCCTTGGGGGAGCAGATCGGTGTACGCGAACTCAGGCATTCTCGCCAAATCCTTCATCGACAGACAGCGGCCGGCCTCCGTTGGCGGCGTCCACCAGCGTAGAACCTGCCTCGGACACCGGGCTTGTGAGGTAAGGCTCAGTCGGGTGCCGCCCATGGCGCCCGCCCGGCCATGTTCCCGCCCACGCCCTCTAGTCGCGATCTATCGCGTTTGGGTACGCTGCTTCCGTGGACCTTCAGAAGCACACCGAGCCCGATCTTCGGACCCGCACCGACCTGCGGGCCTCCGACGCGGACCGCGACCGCACCGCGGACATCCTGCGCGAGGCCCTCGCCGAGGGCCGTCTCACCGCGGAGGAGCACGCGGAGCGGGTCGAGGAGGTCTTCCGCGCGAAGACCGTGGGAGAGCTGGAACCGCCGGTGCGGGACCTGCCGGGGGCTCACCGGTCCCGCCACGCGGCCGGCTTCGCGCCGGCGCCCCGCCGCCCCGTGCCGGGCGCGGTCCCCTCGGTCGCCGACGAGAACGTGGTGGCGGTGTTCAGCGCCGCCGTCCGCAAGGGCCGCTGGCGCGTGGGCCGCCGCACGCACGTGTACGCGATCTTCGGCAGCGTGGAGCTGGACCTCAGCGAGGCGCTCTTCGAGCACCAGCAGGTCGTGATCAAGGCGATCTCGGTGTTCGGCAGCGTCGAGATCCGCGTCCCGGAGAACGTGTCGTTGCGCGGCAGCGGCGGCGGAGTCCTCGGCAACTTCGAGGTGGACACGCTGGATTCGGGCGAACAGGACGCACCCGTGGTGTATGTGGACGGACTGGCGGTACTGGGGAACATCGAGGCAAAACCCAAGCGGGGCAAGCTGATCGAGGACATCCTGGACCGGGTCGGCGACCGGGTGAGCGCCAGGCTGCGCAAACATCTGGGGCATTGACGGTCGCGAATTCCACGGCAGGCGGAGGGCGTCGGTCCGGCGTCGGTCCGGTGCAGGTCCGGCGGCGTCCGGCGGTGACGGACGAGTACCGGCCGGGATCTCCCGCGCTTGGGAACTGAGTGCATAGGCGCGCGCACAGCGGGTAGGCCTTGCTGCATCGTCTCTCGCTCGCGAAGCCGTCGTCAGGAGTAGACCGTGCTGCATCCGCCGCATCAGTCCCTGCAGGTCGCTGCCGTTCCGCCCCAGCCGGCGCCGGTGCGCGAGCGGGACCAGGACGCCCCCTGGCACACGGAGGCCGTGTGCCGCCGGGACGAGGCCGGGCTGTTCTTCGCGCCCTCGAAAGAACCCACCGCGGCCAGGCTGTCCCGCGAGGAAGCGGCGAAGCGGGTCTGCGCGCGCTGTCCGGTGATGATCGAGTGCAGGGAGCACGCATTGCTGCAACCCGAGCCCTACGGAGTCTGGGGAGGCCTCACCGCCGCGGAGCGCCGCGTGGTCCTGGCCAGGCGCCGCCGCCACGACCTGGAACTGCAGAAGGCGACCCGCGCCACCGGGACGATAGCCGCGGCCGGCTAGGGCGTTTCGCCTCGATCGGGTCGGACGGGCCGCGCTGTCCGATGCGGTGCAGTGCCGGGCGCCACGGTCGACGGGCCGCCCCTCGTGCGGAGAGGCGTCCCATCGGCGTACCCGAGGGGCGCGGGGAACTGCGCGACCGGCCACGACGCACCCGCGGTCACCCACGAACCCGCGGTCACCCACGGGCCGGTGTGAACGGCCAGACCGACGGGGTCACTTCGCCCGGTCGAAGTCGATCGCGCTGTACGCCCGCAGCTTCGCCAGCCGGTGCTCCGAGCTGATCTGCCGGACCGTCCCCGACTTCGACCGCATCACGATCGAGTCGGTCGTGGCGGTCTCGGGCCGGTACCGAACCCCTCGCAGCAGCTCACCGTCGGTGATCCCGGTCGCCACGAAGAAGACGTTCTCGCCGGAGACCAGGTCGTCGGTGAGCAGGACGCGGTCCAGATCGTGTCCTGCGTCCACGGCGCGTGCCCGCTCCGCGTCGTCCTTGGGCCACAACTTGCCCTGGATGGTGCCGCCGAGGCACTTCACGGCACAGGCCGAGATGATGCCCTCGGGCGTGCCGCCGATACCGAGCAGCAGGTCGATGCCCGTGCCCTCGCGCAGTGCCAGGATCGCGCCGGCGACGTCACCGTCGGAGATGAGCTTGATGCGCGCGCCGGTCTCCCGGATCTCCTTGATGATGCCGTCGTGGCGCGGCCGGTCGAGGATGACGACCGTGACGTCCTCGGGCGTGACGCGCTTGGCCTTGGCGACCCGGCGGATGTTCACGGACACCGGGGCGTTGATGTCGACGAAGTCGGCGGCCTCGGGGCCGGTGACCAGCTTGTCCATGTAGAACACCGCGGACGGGTCGAACATGGTGCCGCGGTCGGCGGCGGCCAGCACCGCGATGGCGTTGGTCATGCCCTTCGCGGCGAGCGTCGTCCCGTCGATCGGGTCGACGGCGATGTCGCACTCGGGCCCCGTCCCGTCCCCGACGCGCTCTCCGTTGAAGAGCATCGGGGCCTCGTCCTTCTCGCCCTCTCCGATGACGACGATGCCGCTCATGGAGACGGTGGAGACGAGGGTCCGCATGGCCCGTACCGCCGCGCCGTCGGCGCCGTTCTTGTCGCCGCGGCCGACCCACCGGCCCGCGGCCATCGCGGCGGCCTCGGTGACCCGGACGAGTTCGAGGGCGAGGTTGCGGTCGGGGGCCTCCGGGGGGACCTCGAGTTCGGACGGCAAGTGATGCTCGGTCATCGGAGCGCACCTTTCTGATACGACGACGGCCGGATGAGGGTTCGGGCCGACTCTATCCTCAGTCCGACAAAATGAGCAGGGGGCCCCACGGATGAGCGGGGTAGTGCACCTGCGACGATGGGGGCGTGGCAGGTAAGAAAGGCAAGCAGACGGTCCGGGACATGGTGTTGTCCCTGGGCGCGATCGGCATCGTCGCGGGCTTCATCTACGTCTTTATTCCCCATGACGACTCGGAGCCCCCTCTCGAACGGGTCGACTACCGCGTGGAGCTCCTCACGGCGCGCCGGGCGGCCGACTACCCGGTGGCGGCGCCCGAGGGGCTGTCCGAGCGCTGGAAGGCGACCTCGGTGAGGTTCCGGGGCGACGACTTCGACGCGTGGCACCTCGGCTTCCACGACCCCGACGGGGAGTACGTGGCGATCGAGCAGTCCGCTCAGAAGCCCGTGACGTTCATCGAGGACGCCAGTCAGGGTGCCCAGGAGACGAACGTCACGCAGCGCATCGGCGACAAGGCCTGGAAGCGCTACAAGGGCGAGAAGTACGACGCCCTCGTGCTCCGGGAGAAGAACTCCACGACCGTGGTCGCGGGCACGGCGTCGTTCGCGCAGCTGACGAAGATGGCGGAGGCGCTGAAGACGTCCTGACCGCGGCGCCGGCCGGGACGCGAGTGACGGCGAAGACGTGGCGAGGCGAGACGAGGCGAGACGAGAGGCCCCCGACGGTTGGACGCTGGGGGCCTCTCGCGTGTCCGGGTCCCGGCCGGTGCCGGGGTGTGCCGGGGTGTGTCGGGGTGTGTCGGGGGTGGGGTCAGACCGTCGTGATGACCTGGTCGGCCTCCAGGCGCGGGGAGCGCGGGAACCAGGCGTTCTCGGCGGGCCTGCCGATGTTGACCACCATCAGCGGGGTGTGGTCGCCGTCGAGGAACTCCTTCTGGACGCCGGCGAAGTCGAAGCCCGTCATCGGGCCGGCGGCCAGGCCGGCGGCACGGACACCGATGATGAAGTACGCGGCCTGCAGCGCGGCGTTGAGCGCGGCGGCGCCCTCGCGGGCCGGGCGCTCGGCGAAGAAGAGGTCCTTGGCCTGCGGGAAGTGCGGCAGGAGGTAGGGCAGTTCGTCGTGGAACTCGTTGTCCGCGGAGAGGATCGCCACGAGCGGGGCGGTGGAGGTCTTCGGCTGGTTGCCCTCGCTCATGTGGCGCACCAGGCGCTCGCGGGCCTCGGGGGAGCGGACCAGGGTGATGCGCAGCGGCGACTGGTTGAAGGCCGTCGGGCCGAACTTGACCAGGTCGTAGATCGCCTGGACCTGCTCCTCGGTCACCGGCTCGTCGGTGAAGGCGTTGGCGGTGCGGGCCTCGCGGAACAGCAGGTCCTGGGCGGCGGGGTCAAGAACGAGAGACATGAGGGGAAACCTTCTCGGGCGTGCGTCGGGATCCTGTGGGGGATCTACTGGCGCGACAGACCGTACGCCGAATAGGTTTAAGTTTCAATCAAAACTGGACCATGGTGATCCGGTTCACAGGTACATGGCCTGACCAATCGTTGCGCGACGGCGACGGCGACGGCGACGGCCTCGGCTCCGGAGTGGCGGTGGCGGCGGATGCTGTCTGCGGGCCGGTGGGGGCTGGTCGCGCAGTTCCCCACGCCCCTGGGTCGGCCTTTGGGGGCGGGGCGCGGGGAACTGGGCAATCGGGGGCTCGGGGGCTCGGGGGTTCGAGGGCTCGGGGCGAAGCCCCGGGCGTTCCGGTCGGCCGGCTAGTCGGCGTCGGAGCCGGAGGAGCCGGCCTTCTCCTCCGCCGCCAGCGCCGCGTCCAGGCGGGCACGGGCGCCGTCCAGCCACCGCCGGCACACCTTCGCCAACTCCTCGCCCCGCTCCCACAGGGCGAGCGACTCCTCCAGTGTCGTACCGCCCGCCTCCAGGCGGCGTACCACCTCGATGAGCTCGTCCCGCGCCTGCTCGTACCCGAGCGACTCGTCCGTCTTGCTGGTCATGCGCCCACCCTAGGGTCTGCCTCAGACATCGACTCGTACCGTGAAATCACCCTCGGCGACCCGCGCCCGCAGCGGCTCGTCCGCCGTCACCTCGTCCGGGGACCGGACGGCCTGTCCGTCGGGCTTCTGCAGTACCGCGTACCCCCGCTTGAGGGTCGCGGCGGGGGAGAGGGCCACCACGCGCGCGTGGGTGTGCGTCAGCTCCGAGTCGGCCCGGTCGAGGAGATGGCCGAGCGTGCGGCGCCCGCGGCCCAGGAGGGCGGCGACGTGGTCGGCCCGCTCGTCCACCATCCGGTGGGGATCCTCTATCGAGGGGCGGGCCAGCGCCTGCGCCAGACCCCGCTCCTCGCGCTCGATGAAGGACCCGACGCACCGGCGGGCACGGTCCCGCAGGAACTGGACGCGCTCGTACTCCTCGCCGACGTCCGGTACGACCTTCTTCGCGGCGTCGGTGGGAGTGGAGGCCCGCAGGTCGGCCACGTGGTCGAGAAGCGGGTTGTCGGGCTCGTGGCCGATGGCGGACACGACAGGCGTACGGCAGGCCGCGACCACCCGGATCAGCTGCTCGTCCGAGAACGGGAGCAGGTCCTCCACGCTGCCGCCGCCGCGCGCCACGACGATCACGTCGACGTCGTCGAGGGCGTCCAGCTCCTTCACGGCCTGGACGACCTGGGGGACCGCGTGGACGCCCTGCACGGCGACGTTGCGCACCTCGAAGCGGACGGCGGGCCAGCGGTGGCGGGCGTTCTCCAGCACGTCCCGCTCGGCGGCGGAGGCGCGGCCGCAGACCAGGCCGACGAGCTGGGGGAGGAACGGGAGGGGCTTCTTGTGGTCGGCGGCGAACAGGCCCTCCGCGGCGAGGGACTTCTTCAGCTGCTCCAGCCGGGCGAGCAGTTCGCCGACGCCCACGGGCTTGATCTCGGTGGCCCGGAGCGACAGCTGCCCGCGCGGCGCGTACCACTCGGGCTTCGCGTGTACGACGACGCGCGCGCCCTCGGTCACCACGTCGGCGACGGCGTCGAACACCTGCCGGTAGCAGGTCACGCCGACCGAGATGTCGTGCGACGGGTCGCGCAGCGTCAGGAAGACGACGCCCGCGCCGGGGCGCCGTGACAGCTGGGTGATCTGCCCCTCGACCCACACCGCGCCGAGCCGGTCGATCCATCCCCCGATGAGCCGCGACACCTCACCGACGGGGAGTGGGGCGTCCGCGGACGTATTGAGAGCCATACCGCGAGCGTAGCGGCCACGTCTGACAGCCCCACACCCCCAAAAAAGCTCGCACAGTTCCCCGCGCCCCCAAAAGAACTGCGCAGTTCCCCGCGCCCCTAAAAACTGCGCCGTTCCCCGCGCCCCTGACGGTGTCGGCCGTCTCCCCGGCCGCTGAAGGTGCCGGCCGCCCCCCCCTGCCCCTGAAGATGCCAACCGTTCCCCGCGCCCCTGAAGGCGGGCCGGCGGGCCGGCTTTTCAGGGGCGCGGGGAACTGCGCGACCAGCCCCCACCGACCCGCACATTCCCCACCGACCTGCACACGCC
>NZ_JBLFJV010000002.1:0-278310 GCF_047444975.1 Streptomyces sp. CWNU-52B
GTCCTCCTTGACGCCCGGCACGGTGGTGAACTCGTGCAGCACGCCGTCGATCCGGATGGACGTGACGGCCGTCCCCGGGATCGAGGACAGGAGGGTCCGGCGGAGGGAGTTGCCGAGGGTGTAGCCGAAGCCGGGCTCCAGCGGCTCGATGATGAACCGGGAGCGGAACTCGTCGACGACTTCTTCGGTGAGGGACGGACGCTGAGCGATGAGCACGGGGTATGGCCTCCATTTTCGGCGCCCGCTATTTGACGCCGTAGACACCACGAAGGGTACGTGGCGATCCGGCCTCGGCAGACGCCGAACCGCCCGTCACGTCATGACACTCGTCATGCCGGCCCGTTTCGCGCTCCGCCTCCGGCCCGAACGCCGGGCCGTATCCGCCTGGGAAGAGGGCTGGGAAGAGGGCCGGGAGGAGGTCAGGAAGAAGGCCAGAAGAGGGCCAGAAGAGGGCCAGAAGAGGGCCAGAAGAGGGCCAGAAGAAGGTCAGAAGAAGGTCAGAAGAAGGTCAGGTGGTGAGGCTTCCGGAGCCCAGGAGGGCGAACAGGAGTACGCCGACGACGACCCGGTAGACGACGAACGCGTTGAAGCTGTGCCGGGCGATGAACTTCAGGAGCCAGGCGATGGACGCGTACGCGACGACGAAGGAGACCGCGGTTCCCACGATCAGCGGGGTGGCGTCCGCGCCGGCGCCGACGGCGTCCTTGAGCTCGTACACCCCGGCGCCGGTGAGCGCGGGGATGCCGAGGAAGAAGGAGAGCCGGGTGGCGGCGACGCGGTCCAGGTCGAGGATGAGCCCGGTGGACATCGTGGCGCCGGACCGTGAGAAGCCGGGGAAGAGGAGGGCCAGGATCTGGGAGGAGCCGACCAGCAGGGCGTCCTTGAGCGTCGTGTCGTCCTCGCCGCGTTTGTGCCGTCCCATCTGGTCGGCCGCCCACATGAGGGCGCTGCCGACGACGAGCGAGGCGGCCACGACCCACAGCGATGCCAGGGGGCCTTCGATCAGGGGTTTCGCGGCCAGTCCGACGGCGACGACAGGGAGGGTCGCGTAGACGACCCACCACGCGAACTTGTAGTCGTGGTGATGGCGCTGGTCACGGTGGCGCAGTCCCCGGCCCCAGGCGCCCAGGATGCGGACGATGTCCTTGAAGAAGTAGAGCAGGACCGCGGCGATGGCGCCGACCTGGATCACGGCGGTGAACGCGACGACGGACGTGTCGTCCACCGGGATGTTCATCAGCCCCTCGACGATCTTCAGATGCCCGGTGGAGGAGACGGGCAGGAACTCCGTCACTCCTTCCACCACGCCGAGGATCACGGCCTGGCCGATGCTGATGGCGCTCACGGGCGCTTCCTTACGTTCGAGGGTGCGTGGATGGAGCAGCGGTCGACTACAATCCTGTAGACGGTCTATTGCACTGTAGACGAATGACGGGACGGGGCGAGGAACGGTCCCGCGACCGAGGTGAGGGACGTGACCGAGGTGAGGGACGAGAGGCGTCCGGCCGGTGAGCTGGAGGCGGCGGTGATGGCCGTGCTGTGGGCCGCCGGGGTCCCGCTCACCCCTGGCGGGGTGCTGAGGGACCTTGGTTCGGGGCTGGCGCGGACGACCGTGACGACGACGTTGACCCGGTTGCACGAGAAGGGCGTCGTCAGCCGTGAGCGGCAGGGCCGCGGCTTCGCCTACCGGCCCGTGCAGGACGCGCCGGGCCTGACCGCGCGGCGCATGCACGGCGAGCTCGACCGGGACGCCGACCGGGAGACGGTGCTGGCTCGCTTCGTCGCCCAGCTCGACCCGGGCGACGAACAGTATCTGCGCCGGCTTCTGGAGGGCGGTGAGCGATGACGGTCCTGCTGCTCGTGCCGTTGCTGGTGCCGCTGGTGGTGCCCTTCCTCGCCCCGGCGCCGGCCCGCGCGGTCCTGGACCGGCTCGTGCCGGCCACCGCGCTGCGGGTGCTCACCGCCTCGGCCCTGGTGCTGGCGGGTGCCTGCGTCGCCGCTCTGGGGTGCCTGGTCCTGCTCGGACTGCTCACGCTGCCCGTCTTCGCCGGCCTGGGGGAACTGGTCCGTCCCTTGCGCGGCTCCCCGGGCCCGCTCGTCCTTCCGGCGGCCGCGGCGGCCACCGGTGTGCTCGCTCTCAGCGCCTGGAGGACGGTGCGTTCGGGCCTTCGGCAGGCCCGCGACTTCCGTACCGCCCGCAGGCAGGCGGACAGCCGCCCCGCCGCCGGTGACCTGTGCGTCGTCGACTCGCCGCACCCGGACGCGTACGCCCTGCCCGGACGGCCCCACCGCATCGTCGTCACCACCGCGATGCTGCGCAGCCTGGGACCCGCCGAGCGCGAAGCCCTGTTCGCCCACGAGCGTGCCCACAACCGAGCCGGACATCACTACTGTCTGGCCGCCGCCGAACTCGCCGCCCACTGCCACCCCGCCCTGCACGCGGTGCGCGACAGCATCCGTCTCGCCGTCGAGCGGGCGGCCGACGAGAGCGCCGCCACCGCCGTCGGCGACCGGCACCTGATGGCGACGGCCATCGCCCGCGCCGCACTCGCCCGAGCCGCCCTGGCGGGCGACTCCGGACAGGTGACCCGCCCGGATTTCGCGCCCGCGGCGACGACGGGCCCGGTTCCCCGACGCGTCCGGGCCCTCCTCGAACCCGCCGGGGCGCGCTCACGCGCCGCACGCTGGACCGTGTTCCTCCTCGTCGCGTGCACGGCCCTGTCCTTCGCCGCGGGAACGGCAGGCGTCGTCGACTTCCACCACGCGGTCGAGGTCGCCCAGGGCGAGGAGAACCGGTGACCGGCCCGGCACCGGCCCCGGCGGCCCTGGCGCAGGCGCTCCGGACCACGATGCGGACCTTGGAACCGGCTCCCGCGTGTCCGAGGCGGTCCGCGAGCGCGTGCACGTCCGCCCGCCGTCGATCATCACCGACGCGTACAGGTCCAGGAGCCCTGTTGGGTTCCTGTCCTGCCGCACTCGAACTGCCTCATGCACCCCGGTGGGCCCGCTCGACGATCTCGTCCTCCGTGAGCGGCACGTCGTGGTGACTGAGGCAGATCGGCACCTCGATCTTGCTGAATCCGGTCCCCTCGCTCGCGGCGTTGAACATGCCGGTCTTGAGACCGGCGAGGTTGTCGAGGACCGCGTTCCGCGCCTGAGCCATGGTCCTGGCCGCCTCGATGTGCACGGGTTGGGTGAGTCGGCCGATGAACTGGCTCACGGTGTTGCCCAGCGCCTGGTTGTGGATCCCCTTGGGCAACTGTGAGGCGAGGACTATCCCGAGTCCGTACTTGCGTATCTGGCGGATGAGTTCGACCGTGCTGTCCGTACTCGGGTTCGACGCACCGGAGGGCACGAAGTTCTGCGCCTCGTCCATCACCAGCAGCCCGCCCAGGGCACGGTCGCCGACCGGGTGTGCCCTGAACCATGAGAACAAGGTCGCCTGGAGGCGGCTGACGAACTGGGCCGGTCCGTCGCCGGACAGGCCGATGAAGCTGATCACCGAGATACGGGCGGCCTTTCCCGGCGACGGGATCAGGAGCATGCCGGGATCGGCGGGTGCGCCGGACTCCCCGAACAGCGGGTCGGTCTCCATCGCGGCTTCCAGCGTGTCCGCCATCTGAACCGCGAAGCGACTGGTCCTGCTGTTCACGATGTCGTTCGGGGGCTCGGCGAGCAGCTCGACGAAGCCGGCCAGGGTCTTGCCGCCGTCGCGCGCGTACCGTTCGAGGGCACGTTTGAGGACCCCCAGCTGCTGGGTCGCGCGAGCACTGCTGCCGCGTACACCGGCATGTGGCGCGAGTGAGGTCACGGTCGACCTGACCAGACGGGGGAAGTCGTCCTCGTCGTCAAGGACGGGACCGAAGTCGGGAAGCGGGTAGAAGGAGATCGGACGTCCCCGGTTCAGACCCGGTGTCCACACCACCACTTCGACATCCGCGAAATAGCGTCGGGCCTCGCGCTCGTGGTCGTCCGTCCAGCCCTTCGGCGGGCGCGACCAGGGGTCGCCGAGCCGTGCGAGGTCGTCGTTCGGATCCAGCACGATCGCCGAGACGCCGCGCAGAGCGCACTGCTCCACAAGTCGCTTGATCAGGACCGTCTTGCCCGATCCCGCCGCGCCCACCACCGCGGTGTGCATCCGGAGCCGTTCCATGGGTACCGCGAACGAACGGCCGCCCCGGATCGTGGTTCCGACGACGATTTCGGTACGGGCGGGCTCGGCGTCCTCCGGTGTGCCCGCCGCATCCACCGCCACCCCGGAGCCGACCTCCGTGGTCGCGATGCCGAGAAGCTGCCGTAAGTCGCCCAGCACCGGCGCGAAGACCTCGATGCGGGAAGCGGGGTGCTCCTGTCGCAGCCATTCGTCCAGGCCTGACGTACGGTCGTCGAGCATGGCCCGGAGGGCGGCCAGGGTCCGGAGGTCGGCGGCGCCGATCGGTAACGACACCCCGCCCCGCGCCTCGAAGTCGTCCTTGATGTCCTTGGTCCTGGGGCCGCTCGGGTACGGCATGTTCCGCAGCAGGATCAGCCGGCGGCTCGCCAGGTCGGCGGTCAGGCCGGCCTCCACGGCCGCGTTACGGATCCGGTTCTGGGCGGCGATGGCGTTGTTCGCGGCGATCGCCCGGAAGGACCAGTGGAATTCGTTCTCGCTGGCCTCGTCCACGACATAGCGCAACCGGGCGTGCAACGCCGCCTTGCGGCCGAAGTCGGTCTCGATGGAGAACCGCGTCTCGTCGGCGCCCAGTTCCCTGACCAGACTCCGCAGCCCGGCGCCCAGCAGAGCGGGCATCGACCTGTCCTCGGTCGGGTGTCCGAGCGGCCCGAGGTCGTCCGCCTCGGCACGCAGCTTGTCGAAGGACTCCGTCAGGGTGCTCAGGTTGACGGCCCTCGCAGGTGCGGGTGGTGCGGCTGCCGTGGGCTCCGCGCCTGCCAGGGACTTCAGTTCGGCCACCGTGCCGGTCTGCAGACACGCCTCGATGTGCTTCTGGACCCGGATGAGCAGCCGCCGTGCGGTGTAACGGTGCGGGGCCTCGGCCAGTGCCGCCGAGGTGACCGGCCAGGTGGGATACCGCGGAGTGAACCCCACCGACTCGTAGTAGGGCCGAAAGCGGCTGCTGACGATGGCGGCGGCGGTGGCCTCGTCGGGAATCGCGCCGAGCGTCGGCAGCACCTCGAACCGGTCCAGGGCGGACCGGACCGCCTCCCGGGAAATCTGCTCCCAGGTGTCCTCATGGCACGCCACGACCATCAGGGTCCGGCGGGCTTCCTCCCGCAGCTCCATCAGGCCGGAAGCGATCTCACCGCTCAGCCGCTTCGCGGCCCGGCCCTCACCGGAAGCGGGCGACGTCAGCGACGACGTCTCCGCGGCGGACACCAGGGTGTCGAGCTGGTCGAAGGCGAACACCAGCGGTCCGACCAGGGCGAACAGGCGCGTCAGATCGCGGAGGACGCGTTGAGCCGGTCGCCTGCCCGGCGACATCCCCCAGGCGGCGCGCTTGTCCCCGTCGTCGTCGTTGAGCGCGAAGTAGGCCCTGCCGATCTCCACGGGATCGCCGGTGGAGGCTATGAGCGCCAGCGCGCGGGCCGTGTCCGCGGCCTCGTTGCCCACCTGTCGGTCGATGGTCCGGATCCCCCGAACGAACGCGTCGACATGGGCGCGCGTCAACTCTCGCCGGCCGGTGACGGCGGTATGGGTGTCCGTGTCGAGGCGAGCCAGGCGCGAAAGCTCGTCGAGCAGGCGGATCAGTTGTTCCTGGCCGCCCTCGTCCTCCCGGTAGAGACTGTCGACGAGGCTGTCGGCGGCGCTCTCCCAGAAGTTCCGGCCGGTGACGAGCTTGATGTAGAAGAAGGAGCCGCCGCGTTGCTGGATCTCGTGGCGGGTCCAGCCGAGCAGATGCGTCTTGCCCGAGCCGCTCTCGCCACGCACCACGGTCGCAACCGGCGAGTGGGCGCGCTCGACGGCACTCATCGCCCTCCCCAGCCGCCGGAACACCTCAGGATGAAGGCCGTCGACGTGGTAGGAGGTCACCGGCGTCCAGATCTCCTCCTGGGTCAGCGCGGTGTTGATGTACAGCGTCTCCAGAGCGGCGAGTTCCCCGTTCACGCCGGTCCGATCCGCAGCAGGTGGCGGGGTTCGCCGCCGATGTCGACGGCGGCTCTGCGGTCCTCGTCGCTGAGCGTGCGCCGGTTGAGCTCGCCCATCAGCTGTACGTCGGGCTGCTCGATCATCCGGTCGAGTTCGGCGTCGACGGCCCCTCGCGGCAGACCCTCGAGCCATGGGCGCAGCGCCGACAGCCTGACCCAGCTGCCCGGTTTCCGGCGGGCGGTGAGTTCCGTGTAGACCGCGCGGATCCAGTCCTCGACGTCGGGCTGGAAGAACTCGCCGAACTTGGTGCCGGAGCGGGCCAGGTACTGTCCGACGTTGTCCAGCACCGCGTAGAGCACCCCGGCCGGAAACTTCGCTCCGTCCGGGCGTCCGGCCACCAGAGCGGACTCGCACCAGGTCCGGCCCGCGGACGTGAGCTGGTGCGTGTTGACCGCACCGGGCTTCCTGGTCACGATCCGCTCGGCATCCTGGTTCACTCGCCGCCGCACCACCGCGGTGATCTCCAGGCCGGCGAGTTCGCGCAGTTCACGGTTGGTCACCGGTCGTGCGACCACCATCAGGGCGAACAGCGATGCATGATCCCGTAAAGTCAACTCCGTCGGCACAGTGCCCCTCCTCGATGAGCCGAAATCCGGTCAGATGTCGAACCCCCGCCCGGGCACCAGTTCCACCCGGCCGGTCACGCTGGACAACTCGCCCATGACGGTGATCACCTGCCGTTCTCGATGCGCGGTGATCGCACGGTCGTACGAGGCCTGGTCCGGGAGCCGCACCCAGACGGCCCGCCGGACCAAGTCGGCGTGCTCGGTGCGCAACTCACCGCGGACCTTGATCCGCCACCGGTCGTTGCCGGAGGGGTCGTCGTGCAGCCCCTCGACCACACCGGAGACCGTCGCGGCACCGGTGGCGTTGAGGTCGCGAAGCCGCAGGGACGCAGCGTGCAGAAGCGAGCCCGAGACCGCCGGGAACGCGACGACGCGTGACGGCACATCGAGTGGCTGCGAGCGCGCCCACCGGAAGCCGATCTCGAAGGGCTCGCTCCGGTCGAAACCGGAGAGCTCACTGAGCGCCTTGCACAGATCCGCGGAGACGCCGGCCGTGACGGTCTCGTCGAAGGCCACGGGCGTGTCCGCCGCCACGGCTGCCTGGGCCGCGCTCACCGCCTCGAGCATCTGGACCAGCACGCCCCGACCGGTGACCTGCTCCCCGCTCGGGGTCCGGGCCGTCGCGTCCGCCGCCACCCGGATCTCGACGACGTAGCTCCCGGCGCGGGAGGGGCCGAGTTCGGCCGCGCGCAGGAGGTCGCCCACCACGCCCGGTTGCCGGCCGGCGAAGGCGAAGTGCGGACCCTGCACGACGGTGCGCGCCGCCGCCGTCAGGACGTTGCGGACACCCAGCACCGTCTGCGTGCCCAGGAGCAGCGAGGTGTAGCCGGGGTCGTGGCCGGTGGGAAACGTGTGGAAGGACTGCTTGTCCAGCTGCGGTCTTGCGATCTCCAGGGCGATGTCGCCCGCCGGCCGGTCCTCCAGCGCGCACAGACAGCGCAGGATCTCCCGTACTCGGCGGTCGTTGTCGCCCAAGCCGTCGCGAGCGGGTACCAACACCTCATAATCGCCCGGGTATTGCCAGACGCTCGCTCCGCGCCAGCCGTGCGGATCCCGCTCCCAGCCCGTGTCCGCCAGATAGCTGGCGATGTCGTCGACCTTCAGCGGAATCGTCATCGCTTCCCCTACCAGTCGGACTGTGTCTCGGTGAGCCGGCGCAGTGAGGCGGCGGTGAGCACGTTCGCTGTCGGAACTCTGACCGGACGCCTTCGGCAACGGTCGGGGTCCTTGATCGGCTCCTCGGCGCGAAGCGAGACGAAGTAGCCGAGGTGGCGGAGCATCACACCGTCGGTGCTCATGGCCGCGTACGCCTGGTTGTCGGCGGGGACGCAGATGACGAACAGAAACCGGGGCACGGTGAAGTCGGGACCGGCGAGTTTGTTGAACTGCCACTCGTTGAGCCCGCGGAAGTTCAGGTGGCCAGACGACACGGACGGCTTCGACCATGTCTTGATCTGAGCCTCGACAGTGGGTGACAGCGTCCGTCCGTAGCGGCCGGTGGCGCGGAACCCGAGGTCGACCCCGTCCACGTCGATATCGCCTCGCATGACGATCAGCCCTGCCGCAGAGGCCAGCACACGGACGTAGTCTTCGCCGAACTTGCCCTGATGCTGCTTCGCATCGAGCACGGAAGCCCCCCAATGTCCCCCTGCTGTGGCACACGGTAGGGGGAATCCTACGGGACGTGCCAACGACTGTCAGGGCCCCTGGGCGCTGTGGTGCGGGTCCTCTCCTGCGCGGCGAAGTGGTCAGCCGGAGGACTTTGCTGCGCGGTCGGACCCCAGGAAGGTACTGAAAGGCAACAGTGATCGGCGAAGGGCCGTGGGGGGCGAGTATGCGCAGGTCGGATGTCATGCTGCGGTGTTGTGCCCCTTGCCTTCAAGGGGCACAGCATCCCGCCGGTCAGATGTCCCGGAAGATCTCGATCTGCGCCCCCACCGAGTTGAGCCGCTCCGCCAGGTCCTCGTAGCCGCGGTTGATGACGTACACGTTCCGCAGGACGGACGTGCCCTCGGCCGCCATCATCGCCAGCAGGACGACGACCGCGGGGCGCAGGGCGGGCGGGCACATCATCTCGGCGGCGCGCCAGCGGGTCGGGCCCTCGACCAGGACGCGGTGCGGGTCGAGGAGCTGGAGGCGTCCGCCGAGGCGGTTCAGGTCCGTGAGGTAGATCGCGCGGTTGTCGTAGACCCAGTCGTGGATCAGGGTCTGGCCCTGCGCGGAGGCCGCGATGGCCGCGAAGAACGGGACGTTGTCGATGTTCAGGCCCGGGAACGGCATCGGGTGGATCTTGTCGATCGGCGCCTCCAGCTTGGAGGGCCGGACCGTGAGGTCCACCAGGCGCGTACGGCCGTTGTCGGCGAAGTACTCTGGCGTACGGTCGTGATCGAGGCCCATCTCCTCCAGGACCGCCAGCTCGATCTCCAGGAACTCGATCGGCACCCGGCGCACGGTCAGCTCGGACTCGGTGACGACCGCGGCGGCCAGCAGGCTCATCGCCTCGACCGGGTCCTCCGACGGCGAGTAGTCCACGTCCACATCGATGTTCGGCACGCCGTGCACGGTGAGCGTCGTGGTGCCGATGCCCTCCACCCGTACCCCCAGCGTCTCCAGGAAGAAGCACAGGTCCTGGACCATGTAGTTCGAGGAGGCGTTGCGGATGACGGTCGTGCCGTCGTGGCGGGCGGCGGCCAGCAGCGCGTTCTCGGTCACCGTGTCGCCGCGCTCGGTCAGCACGATGGGGCGGCCCGGGGTCACCTTGCGGTCGACCCGTGCGTGGTAGAGGCCCTCGGTGGCCGCGATGTCGAGACCGAACCGCCGCAGCGCGATCATGTGCGGCTCGATGGTCCGCGTCCCCAGGTCGCAGCCGCCCGCGTACGGCAGCTTGAAGCTGTCCATGCGGTGCAGCAGCGGGCCGAGGAACATGATGATCGAGCGGGTGCGGCGGGCCGCCGCCTCGTCGATGGACTCCATGTCCAGCTCGGTCGGCGGCACGATCTCCAGGTCCACGCCACCGTTGATCCACCGGGTGCGTACGCCGATGGAGCCGAGTACCTCCAGAAGGCGGTACACCTCCTCGATGCGCGCGACGCGGCGCAGCACCGTGCGGCCCTTGTTCAGGAGCGTCGCACAGAGCAGCGCCACGCACGCGTTCTTGCTGGTCTTCACGTCGATCGCGCCGGAGAGGCGACGTCCGCCGACCACACGCAGATGCATCGGGCCCGCGTAGCCGAGCGAGACGATCTCACTGTCCAGCGCCTCACCGATTCGAGCGATCATCTCAAGGCTGATGTTTTGATTGCCGCGCTCGATGCGGTTCACCGCGCTCTGGCTGGTGCCGAGCGCCTCGGCCAGCTGCGTCTGTGTCCAGCCACGATGCTGCCGGGCGTCACGGATGAGCTTGCCGATGCGTACGAGGTAGTCGTCTGCCATAACGACAGGCTATCTCACATATGAGATGTGGCATCTTGGGGGACCCATCGGAGTGATGGTGTCTCAGTCGCGCTTGGCACGCTTGCTGCTGGTGGTGCGACGCCAGCCGAACGGGCCGGGCAGGTCCATCGAGGTGGTACGCCGTCCCGTACTGCTGTGCGTGTGCTTGGGTCCCTTCCGGCCGCCCGTGGTGACGGACCACGACTTCTTGTTGATGTTCAGCCGCACCCCGGGCAGGATCCGAAAGCTCTTACGGAATGTGAGGGGCATGAAAGCCTCCTTTCGTTCGACGTCAGGTACCCCGCATGGGGTCGGATACCGCGCGGCCTGCCGAAGGGTTCGCTGTGTCCGGGCCGGCGGATGTTCGCAGACCCTCGCCGACCTGGAGTGCGCCGCTGCGTTGCTCGGCGTGCCGACCCTCCTCGTCGCCGCCTCAGGGGAGCCCTGTCCCAGATTCGCGGCGCGGCGGACACGACGGGCGTGGTGGATGTGGTGGGCCTGGTGGGCACCGTGCCCCCGGCGCCCGGTGTCAGTCCTCGGTCGTAGCGTGTGCGCGTGACTCAACTCATGCAGTCCTACTCCTACTTACGGCCCTCGGCCGTGCACGATTCCACCGCTGGGCGGCTGCTCGCGTTGGAGACCTCCGGTGGTGCCACCCCGGCGGGGGAGGTGGCCAACCCCCGGTTCTTCAGTGGCTTCCTGACCGCGCCGGCCGCCGCGGCGACGGCACTCCTCGCGGTCGCCGACGTGGCCGCCGCCCGCTACTACCGGCAGAGCGGCGGTGCCTCGCTCGACCCGGTGGTGACGGCCGACGGCGACCGGTTGCGGCTGGAGTCCTTCTCCGGCTGCTGCGGTGTGTACGCCCGGCTCGACGTCCTCCCACCCGGCCTCGACGGGGACGACGTCGGCCACGGCACCACGAACGTGGATGTCAACCCGCCGCTGCGGCGCGCGCTGGCCGGGCTCGGCGGGCTCGACCCGCTCCATCTGGCCGTCGGGCCCGATGAGTTGGCGGTCAGTACCTTCGACGGTGAGTTCGTGGAGAAGAAGGTCCCGCTGCCCGAGCGCTGGCTGCGCGGCTTCGCCGAGGCCCAGGTGCTCGCCGCGGGCTTCACCCTTCGGGCCGAGGTGCCCGCCGCGGAGGCGGCCGCGCTGCTGCGGGCCCTGCCCCGGCCCACTCGCCGGTCCGATACCCGTACGACCCGCTGGGTGGTGCCCACGGGCCGCACCCTGCGACCCACGACCCGGCCGGCCCCGGGCGCCGTGTGCCTGCCAGGGCCCGAGCGGCTGCTGACGCTGCAGACGGTACTGCGGCACGCGACGACCGTACGCGTGTACGCCGCCCCCACCGCTCCCACCACTCCCGCAAGTTCCGACGCCCCGGTCGCCGAGGACGGGGCGGCCGCCGTCGCCTGGGAGGTCGAACTGGCGGGCATGCGGCTGACGTTGATGCTCTCCCAGAGCGCCTCGCGGGGCTTCTCCGGCGAGGGCGGAGTCCTTCACGACCTCGCCGGCGGGCAGGCCGCGGCCGACGCGGAACAGGTCGCCGAACTGCTGGCCTGGGAACCGAGGGTCGACGTCGCCGAGCTGGCCGCGCAGGCCGCTCTGCCCGTGGAACGAGTGCGCGCAGCGCTGACCGTGCTGGGGACGTCCGGCCAGATCGGCTACGACCTCGCCGAGGAGGCGTACTTTCATCGCCATCTCCCGTACCGCGCGGGTGCCGCGGAGATCCGTAACCCCCGGCTGCGCGGGGCGCGGAAGCTCGTCGCGGACGGGGCGGTGCGGCTCGACGGCCCGCTGGCCCGGGTCGGAACGGGCGACGACACCCATGTGGTCCGCACCGACGACGCCTCGGGCCGGCTGAGCTGCACGTGCTTCTGGTGGGCGAAGTACCGGGGCGGACGGGGCCCCTGCAAGCACGTCCTCGCGGTGGGCATGGCCCGCGACACGGGCCGCGACACGGTGCGTGACATGGCGGGCGCGGACGGGGATCTGCCCGCGGATGCGGACGCCACCGGCGCGCGTACGGGCGGGGCGGCGGACACGGCACGATCGGAGACGGCACGATGAAACTGGTCCAACTCGCCGAAGCCGGCGACGTCGCCGGAGTGCTCAGGGAACTCGGCGCCCTCACCCCGGTCGAGCGCGCGGCACAGACCGAGGCCCTGGCGGCCCGGCGCGCGACGGCTCAGCCCAACTGGCCCTATATGTCCGAGGAGGAGCGGGCCGCCCAGCTCGCCGCCGAACTCGGCTGCCGGACCGACCCCGAGGCCGCGGCCGACTGGATTGCGAAGAACTGCCAGCAGGAGGCCACCAACGTGCCCCTCGAAGGCGCCTGGGTGGTCGAAGCCGTGAACCTCCACCCCGTCGCCTGGCGCGCCGAACTCGCCGCGCGGCTCGCCGAGCGGCCGAGGCCCCCTGCCCGGCTCGTCGAACACCTCGTCCGCGAAACGGGCTGCCCCGTCCCGACCTCCACCGGATTCGTCGCGGGCTGGCTGCACAGCCGCATCTGGCCATGGCACCCCGTGCACCTGCGCGGCGGGCCACAGCCCGGTGCCACCCTCCTGGCGCAGCTGCGCCAGGACGATCTGTCACCGAAGCTCCTCCCGCTGGCCGTGGAGCGGCCGGAGATCTCCCTCGGCCCGAACTGGTTCCACAACGACATGACCGAGTACGGCCCCTCGCAGATGATGGAGCACAGCAGGCTGGGCGCGTTCATCAGCCTGAGCGCCGAGGGCCGGGTCGACCGTGCCGCGCTGATCCGGCACGTCTTCGCCGGGCTGGACATCAACGAGGAGCCGCCGGACGTCGCGGTCATGATGACGGCGTTCGACCTCACCCCGGAGGAACTCGCCTCGGTGGCCGGCGAACGCGCCGCGCTCGCCGAGTCCCTGCGCGCACGGCTGCTCCAGGACGGCACCCGCAGGGAGACCGCGCCGACCCTCGCCTACCTGCGCGCGCTCGCCCTCACCCCGGCCGAGAACGCGCCCTTCGTCCGGGACCACGTGGCGCTGCTCGACCTGTCGCCGCCGGTGGCCGACTACGCCCAGGGGGTCGTGAACGGCCTGGACGAGGCCGGGCTGCTGGAGCCCGACCTGCTCACCGAGGCATGCGAACGCCTTCTGCTCCGCCCGGAGAAGAAACTGGTCCGCGCCCAGCTCACCCGGCTCGACCGGGCGGCCCGCCGGGATCCCGCACGCGCGGCCCGTGCCGTGCTCGACGCGGCGACGGCCTTCGACCACCGGGACATCGACGTGCAGGAGCGCGCCCTCGACGTGGTCGCGCGGCACATCGGGGCCGCGGGTGACTCCGTACTCCCGGAGCTGCGCACGGCCGCCGAACGGATCAGCCCCGGCCTCGCGCCACGGGCCGCCGACCTGCTCGGCACGGTACGGATCGACGCCACACGGCTAGGCAGCGCACCCGACCGACTCGCCGCCCCCTACGCGGAGGTGCTGCCCGCCGTGCCCGAGCCCCGCCCGGTGCCGGGCCCCGTCGGGACGGCCGCGGAGGTCGCCGAGGAGCTCGCGGCGGTCGTCGCGAACAACAAGGACGTGGTGACGTTCGAACGCGTCCTGGACGGGCTGGTGCGGCACGCCCACCTCGACCGTGCCGCGCTGGCGCGGGCGCTGCGGCCGGTGATGCGCAAGCGCCCCCGCGACACCTCCGACTGCACCCAGTCCGACGTGTACGACGTGGCGGCGGCGCTGCGGGGCGACGAGCCGAGGGAGTACGACATCATCGCCCGTCTCGGCTCCGAGTACTCCTCGTTCTCGCCGGCCGGGACGCTGCTGGGCGCACGCCTCGCCGAGGCGGCCGGGATCATCGAGGCAGGCGTGCAGCCGTTCCTGCTGGCCGTGCCGACCGACGCGACCGGTGCGCTGGACGCCGCCGAACTCGTACGGCGGATCTCGGCGCTCGACGGGCTCGGCGTCGCACCGGCGCCGGTCGACCTGGCCCAGGCGCTGCTGCGCGCCACCCCGACCACGGACGCGGAGGTGCTGCGCGCGGCCGGGGAGCTCGGGTCCGACGCCGGGCGGCGACTGGCACAGTGGCTGTGCGAGGGCGGCCTGCCCCACCCGGACCCGGTGCCGGCGGACTGGGCCGACGTCCACCCGGACGACCACCCGGACAAGCATCCGACGTACTGGGTGAACCACCTGGGCCCGGAACCGGCCACCGGCCCCCCGCTCCTTCCGGCCGCCGCGGCCCTGGTCGGGCCCTACGACGACTGCCGAGGCATCACCGACCCGATGGCGCCCTTCTGGCTCGCCCAGTTGCCCCATCACCGCGATGTCGTGCTGGCCCGCGACTACTTCCGGCGGCGTCACGGCTCCGACCGGGGCTGGGCCCACGCCCTGCCGTTCGCCGCGGAGTCCGGTGGCCCGGCGGGGTTCGCGCTGCACCTGGCCCTGGCGCGCACCCTCGCGTACGACCGGCAGACCGAACGCGAGGCGACGGTGGACGCGCTCCTGGTGCTCGCCGCGCGGGGGCAGCTCGACACCGGCCTCCTCGGACGACAGCTGGCCGAGCTGCTGCGCGACGCGACGGTCGAGGCGAACCGGGTGACGGCCTCCCTGCGCACGGCGGCCGAGACCGGCGCGTACGCCACGATCTGGGCCGTACTCGAATCCGCCCTGCCCCACCTGCTGCGCGACCACCCCGTGCACCGGGGCGCCGGCGCGCTGCTGGCCCTCGGAGTCGACTGCGCCTCGCACTGCGCGCCGAAGAGCGAGATCCCGGAGGTCACGAAACTCGCGGCCCGCCCGGGATCGAGCCAGGCGGCGAAGAACGCACGACTGCTGCGCGACGTACTGGGCTGAGCCCCTGGTCCCGCGAGACCTCGACCCCGACCGATCCGCCGACCCCGACCGATCCGCCGACCCCGACTGGTCCGCCGAGCCCGACCGGCCCGGCGGGTCGGCCGAGCCTGCCGGCCCGGCGGGCATTCCGGCGGGGATCGCCCCCTTGAGAGGATCGCGGGCATGACGGACTCTGCCCTGCAAGTCAACGCCCTCATCGTCGATGCTGCCGATGCCGAGCGGCTCGCTCTGTTCTGGTCCGAGCTGCTCGGCCGGCCGGTCGTGGGCCGCACGGGGCCGTACGTGTGGCTACGGCGAGAGAACGGTCTCGGCCTGGGATTCCAGCAGACCGACGAACCCAGGTCGGGCAAGAACCGCGTGCACTTCGACATCACCTCGTCCGACCCCGCAGCCGAGCAGCGGCGGGTGGAGTCGCTCGGCGGGCGCAGGCTGGAGCGGTACGACGACGGGGGGTTCCTGGTGATGGGGGACCCGGAGGGCAACGAGTTCTGCGTCATCCCTGAGGGCGCCTTCGAACTCGACGACGAGGGGCGCGCGCACTACCTCGACTGACCGGCCGCGAGGCCGGTCACTCGGACCGAACGGCCGGTTCCGCCGTCGAGTACCCCGGCGGACGGCAACGGTCAAGACCCTCCGGACATGACCGGCCAGCGGTCATGTACTAGAGTTATCTCGACATCGAGATATCTGCCGAGGCGTGCCGCAGCCGCCCGGACCGGTAAGGGTTACCTAACTTAGCCTGACCTTAGCGGATCGGCCAAGAGGGTATGGCGGCAGGATGCGGTGGTACGCGTACATGAATGAAGGAGACTGTCGTGTCGGCGAACAGCTTCGACGCCCGTAGCACGCTCAGTGTGGGCGACGAGTCGTACGAGATCTTCCGGCTGGACAAGGTGGAAGGCTCGGCCCGCCTTCCGTACAGCCTCAAGGTCCTGCTGGAGAACCTGCTCCGTACCGAGGACGGCGCGAACATCACCGCCGACCACATCCGTGCTCTCGGCGGGTGGGACTCGCAGGCCCAGCCCAGCGAGGAGATCCAGTTCACGCCGGCCCGCGTGATCATGCAGGACTTCACCGGCGTGCCCTGCGTCGTGGACCTCGCCACCATGCGCGAGGCCGTGAAGGAGCTCGGCGGCGACCCGGCGAAGATCAACCCGCTGGCCCCGGCCGAGCTGGTCATCGACCACTCCGTCATCGCCGACAAGTTCGGCACCCACGAGGCGTTCGCGCAGAACGTCGAGCTGGAGTACGGCCGCAACCGGGAGCGCTACCAGTTCCTGCGCTGGGGCCAGACCGCGTTCGACGAGTTCAAGGTCGTCCCGCCGGGCACCGGCATCGTCCACCAGGTCAACATCGAGCACCTGGCCCGTACGGTCATGGTCCGGGGCGGCCAGGCCTACCCCGACACCCTCGTCGGCACCGACTCCCACACCACCATGGTCAACGGCCTCGGTGTGCTCGGCTGGGGCGTCGGCGGCATCGAGGCCGAGGCCGCGATGCTCGGCCAGCCGGTCTCCATGCTCATCCCGCGGGTCGTCGGCTTCAAGCTGACCGGTGAGCTCACCCCCGGCACCACCGCCACCGACCTCGTGCTGACCATCACCGAGATGCTCCGCAAGCACGGCGTCGTCGGCAAGTTCGTCGAGTTCTACGGCGAGGGCGTGGCGGCCACGAGCCTCGCCAACCGCGCCACCATCGGCAACATGTCGCCGGAGTTCGGCTCCACCGCCGCGATCTTCCCCGTAGACGACGAGACCCTGAAGTACCTGCGCCTGACCGGCCGCGACGAGCAGCAGGTCGCGCTCGTCGAGGCGTACGCCAAGGAGCAGGGCCTCTGGCTCGACCCGGCCGCCGAGCCCGACTTCTCCGAGAAGCTGGAGCTGGACCTCGCGACGGTCGTTCCGTCGATCGCCGGACCGAAGCGCCCGCAGGACCGGATCGTGCTCGCCAACGCCTCGCAGCAGTTCGCGCAGGACGTGCGCAACTACGTCGAGGACGACGACGAGGCGGGCAAGGAGTCCTTCCCGGCCTCCGACGCCCCGGCCGCCACCAACGGCGTACCGACCCGCCCGACCACGGTCACGGCCCCCGACGGTTCGACGTACGAGATCGACCACGGCGCCGTCACCGTCGCCGCGATCACCTCCTGCACCAACACCTCGAACCCGTACGTCATGGTCGCCGCCGCGCTCGTCGCGAAGAAGGCCGTGGAGAAGGGCCTGACCCGCAAGCCCTGGGTCAAGACCACCCTGGCGCCCGGCTCCAAGGTCGTCACCGACTACTTCGACAAGGCGGGGCTCACCCCCTACCTCGACAAGATCGGCTTCAACCTCGTCGGCTACGGCTGCACCACCTGCATCGGCAACTCCGGCCCGCTGCCGGACGAGGTCTCCAAGGCCGTCAACGAGCACGACCTCGCGGTCACCTCGGTCCTCTCCGGCAACCGGAACTTCGAGGGCCGCATCAACCCCGACGTCAAGATGAACTACCTGGCCTCCCCGCCACTGGTCGTCGCGTACGCCATCGCGGGCTCCATGAAGGTGGACATCACCAAGGACGCGCTCGGCGTCGACCAGGACGGCAACGCCGTCTACCTGGAAGACATCTGGCCGACCGAGGCCGAGGTCAACGACGTCGTGGCGAACACCATCGGCGAGGACATGTTCAACAAGTCCTACCAGGACGTCTTCGCGGGCGACGCCCAGTGGCAGGCGCTGTCGATCCCCACCGGCGACACCTTCGAGTGGGACGCGCAGTCCACCTACGTGCGCAAGCCCCCGTACTTCGAGGGCATGTCGATCGAGACCAGCCCGGTCTCCGACATCACCGGCGCGCGCGTGCTCGCCAAGCTGGGCGACTCGGTCACCACCGACCACATCTCCCCGGCCGGCGCCATCAAGGCCGACACCCCGGCCGGCAAGTACCTCACCGAGCACGGTGTGGAGCGTCGTGACTTCAACAGCTACGGCTCGCGCCGCGGCAACCACGAGGTCATGATCCGCGGCACGTTCGCCAACATCCGCCTGCGCAACCAGATCGCGCCGGGCACCGAGGGCGGCTACACCCGCGACTTCACGCAGCCCGACGCGCCGGTGTCGTTCATCTACGACGCCTCGCGCAACTACATCGAGCAGGGCACCCCGCTGGCCATCCTGGCCGGCAAGGAGTACGGCTCGGGCTCGTCCCGCGACTGGGCCGCCAAGGGCACCGCGCTCCTCGGCGTCAAGGCCGTCATCGCCGAGTCGTACGAGCGCATCCACCGCTCGAACCTCATCGGCATGGGCGTCATCCCGCTGCAGTACCCGGCGGGCCAGACCGCCGAGACGCTCGGTCTGACCGGCGAGGAGGCCTTCTCCTTCACCGGCATCACCGAGCTGAACGACGGCACCACCCCCCGTACGGTCAAGGTCACCACCGACACCGGTGTGGAGTTCGACGCGGTCGTCCGCATCGACACCCCGGGCGAGGCCGACTACTACCGCAACGGCGGCATCCTGCAGTACGTGCTGCGCAGCCTGATCGCCAAGTAAGCGGCTGAGCAAGGCCGTTGACAGGCAGCCGACAGGCAGCCCGATAGGCAGTCAAGAGGCAGGTGAGGGGCCGCATTCCCGACGTGGGGGTGCGGCCCCTCGCCGTTCCCCCTCCGGGCTCTCCGTGCCGTTCATTTCAGGACATGGGTCCCACCCAGGCGGAACACAGGGCTCTGCCAGGTGTGAGAGACATCATCCCCTTATGCCTGGCCTTCGAAGCGAGCCCGTCCTCATGCTCACCGCGCGCGACGCGCTGGAACACCGCATCGACGCCCTGGCCACCGGTGCCGACGACGTCATCAGGCCGCCTCAGGACGGCAGATGAAACCCCGGCTGCCGCAGCGGCGGTCCCTGCGCACCCGCCTGCCGCTCCTCGTCGGCGCCACCCTGGTCGTCGTCTGCGCCGCGATGGCCCTCACCGCCGTCCTCGCCCAACGCGCCTGTCTCCTGGGCAACCTGGACCAGCGCGTCACCGACGCCGCCGAGCGCAGTCAGGACGCACTGCGGCGCCGTACGGGCGACGGCACCGACCTCGGCTTCCTGGACGAACGCGGACAGGCCGTCGGCACACTCGCCGCCCGCCTCGCCGACGGCTCCGGCGCCAGGGACGTCACCGCGGCCGAGGTCGTCACCGACGGCGGCACGCGCCGGCCCCTCACCGCCGCCCAGCGCGCCGCCCTGGCCGGCGTCGCCACCGACGGCTCCCCGCGCACCCGTACGGTTCCCGGCCTCGGCACCTACCGCGTGACCGCCGTCTCCGTCGACGGCGGTGGCGACGGCGACGGCGACGGCGCCCCCGTTCTCACCGGGCTCCCGATGGACGACGTACAGGACATGATTCGCGGCCTCGTCCTGGTCGAGGCCGTGGCGGCGGGCCTCGGTGTCACTGCCGCGGGCTGCCTCTGCGCCGTGGTGATACGCCGTCAGCTGCGGCCGCTCGGCCGGGTCGCCGCCACCGCCGTCGAGGTCTCCCGAGTTCCGCTGGGCCGGGGCGCGGTCACCGGCCTCACCCGGGTACGCGAACGCGACACCCGCCCCGGGAGCGAGGCAGGGCAGGTCGGTGCGGCGCTCAACCGCATGATCGACCACGTCGAGTCCTCGCGCGCCGAGCGTCAACGCGGCGAGGAACGTATGCGCCGCTTCCTGGCGGACGCCAGCCATGAACTCCGTACCCCGCTCGCGTCCATCGCCGGATACGCGGAACTCATGAACCGCGGCACCCAGCGGATCGAGCCGGCCCTGGCCTGGCGGCGCGTCCTCGCCGAGTCGGCGCGTATGACGCGGCTGGTGGAGGACCTGCTGCTGCTCGCCAGACTCGACGAGGGGCGTCCGCTCAGGGCCACCGAGGTCGACCTCGCGGCGCTGGTCGCCGAGGCGGTGTGGGACGCGCGAGCGGCGGGCGGCGGCCACGAATGGCAACTGGCGTTGCCCCTCGACGCCCCCGCGCTCGTCGTCGGCGACGAGGCCCGTCTGCACCAGGTGGTGGCCAACCTGCTGGCCAACGCGCGGGTGCACACACCTGAGGGCACGACCGTCGCCGCCTCGGTGGAGGCCACGGGGGCACACCGCGTCGTCCGCGTGCGCGTCCGCGACGACGGGCCCGGCATCCCGGCGCACCTGCTGCCGTCGGTCTTCGAGCGCTTCACGCGAGGGGACGTCTCCCGTTCCCGGAGCGGGCCCGACGAGGGTGGCTCCGGGCTCGGACTGGCCGTCGTCGCGGCCGTCACGGACGCACACGGGGGCCGCGTCGAGGTCGAGAGCGAGCCGGGGCGTACGGAGTTCACGCTCACGCTGGCGCCTGCCCTGGCGCCTGCCCTGGCGTCCGCCTTGCCGCCCGCCCCGCCGCCCGCGGAGGTGCCGGAGGGCGCGCCACCCTCCGATGTGTCCTCGGGCGGTCCTCCTGGGGCGACTTCGGAAGCGGCGTCGGGAATGCCGTCGGGAACGCCGTCGAGGGTGAGCCGGAAGTGACGCCGCGAGTGACTCCGTCGGAAGTGGTGCCAAAGGTGGTCGCGGGCGCCCCGCGTACGGTCTCGCGCGCCGCCCTGGGCCTCGGGTCCCGCAGTCGTCCCGCGTGGCCGTGGTGGAACTGCCGGCACCCGGTCCGCTCGCCGGCGTGTACGGAGCCTCGCAGGGGTGGCGGCGGCCCGGTTCGTCGGGTGCGGGCCGGTGGGGGCTTGTCGCGCAGTTCCCCGCGCCCCTAAAAGATTGCGCCGTTCCCCGCGCCCCCAAGAGGCCGTTCCTCCGCGGTCGAAGTGAAAGGTTGCGTCGCTTCCCGTGCCCCCAAGGGGCGGTTCCCGGCGGCCGAGGCGAAAGGTTGCGCTGTTCCCCGCGCCCCCAAAAGGCCGTTCCCCCGCGGCCGTGGCGAAGGGTTGTGTCGTTCCCCGCGTCCCCAAGAGGTGGTGGTGCACGTGCATTCCGTCATCCGTGCTCCGGGCGGCGACGACCGGGGCACGGAGATCCTGTGAGAGACCCGCCTGACGTTCCCTCACCATCGCTGAGCAGCAAGCTACTTGGTCTGCCGGGCAACCCCGTCACCCCTGTCATCGCCAGGGCCGCACCCGCCCGGGTGTGGCCCTCGCGCGTCAGCCGTTTACAGGCGCACCGGTCCGCGCTAGCTTCAACACCACGTGAGGTGGGAGCGCTCCCATCTCAGGTGGACCGGAACCCGCCCGGGGAGGCCGCTCCCACCTCACGTATCCGCACCCGCGCCCCGCGCACCCGCACCCGAACCCCACACGGCCTGCGAACGAAGGGACGGACGACTCTGTCATGACCCTGACAACAACACCATCATCACCACCACCACCTTCCTCCCGCCCCCCACGGCGATTACCGCTTCCCGCCCGGGGCAGAGCCTTCCTCCTCATCCTGCTGGCCCTGGTCGTCACGGTCCCGGCGCTCGGCCTGGTCGTCTCGGCGGGCGGTGAGGCGGAAGCCCACGGCACCCCCATGAAGCCCGCCAGCCGTACCTTCCTGTGCTGGCAGGACGGGCTCACCGACACCGGTGAGATCAAGCCGGTCAACCCGGCCTGCAAGGCGGCCCAGCAGGTCAGCGGGACGACGCCGTTCTACAACTGGTTCTCGGTGCTCCGTTCCGACGGGGCGGGCCGCACCCGTGGCTTCGTGCCCGACGGCGAACTGTGCAGCGGCGGCAACACCAACTTCACCGGCTTCAACACGCCGAGCGCCGACTGGCCGCTCACCCATCTGACCTCGGGTGCGACCGTCGACTTCTCCTACAACGCCTGGGCCGCGCACCCGGGCTGGTTCTACGTCTACCTCACCAAGGACGGGTTCGATCCGACCAAGGCGCTCACCTGGAACGACATGGAGGAGCAGCCGTTCCTGAGCGTCGACCACCCGCCGCTCAACGGGTCACCGGGCACGGTCGAGGCCAACTACTCCTGGTCCGGACAGCTTCCGGCCGGCAAGTCGGGACGCCACCTCGTCTACATGGTCTGGCAGCGCTCGGACAGCGCGGAGACCTTCTACTCCTGCTCCGACGTCGTCTTCGACGGCGGCAACGGAGAGGTGACGGGCATCCACGACCCGGGCAACCCGACCGATCCCCTGCCCGGCGCCTGCTCCGCCACCCGCCGCACGACGGGCAGTTGGTCCGACGGCTACCAGTCCGAGGTGACCGTCACCAACAGCGGAGAGGTGCCGCTGCTGGGCTGGATGGTCGACTGGTCGCTGCCGGGCGGGCAGTCCGTCGACAGCCTCTGGAGCGGCAACGCCACCTACAGCGGGCAGGACGTGATGGTCCACAACGCCGACTGGAACGGGTCGCTCGATCCGGGCGAGAGCGCCACGTTCGGCTACGTCGTCAAGGGCTCCGGAGGTGATCCGACGACCGCCCTCGCGTGCCGGCCGGGCTGAGCCGCCCCAGGCCGGAACCAGGCCCCGTGACTCGGGTCGCTCTGGGCGGACCCGGTGGCCGTAATCCACCGGGTCCGCGAGCCGGGCAGGTCGGGGGAGTGCCTGGCCGGAGGGGGTGTGGTTCGTACGGACCAAGGACGCGACAACGTTGTCCAGTGGTCTGGATTCGACTCTACTCCGTCAACAGGCGGCGCAGTCCACGGAGTTCAAATCTTGAGCCACTTCTGAGGTTTATGCGTCACGGGTCCGAGCCGGTAGCGTGTGCGACTCCGACGAACTCCTGACCGTCGACGAACCCTGAACCGTCTGCGGACCGTCCACACCGTCATCGGACCGTCAACGGACCGTCTCCGGGTCGTTCCGAGCGGTCTCCGGTGGTCGCCGGCGGTCTCCGGCCGTCTTCGTCGACGGTCTCCCCGGGGGAGGGGCCCATGCACGAGCGAGGCACACCACGGCGGCCCGCGGCCGTCTGTCTGGCACTGGTGATGCTGCTGGGCGGACTCGCCGGGTGCGACCAGGGGGAGAAGTCGTGGATCACGGTGCCGGACCTGTTCTATCTGCGGCCCCACGGGGACAGGGCCGGCCCGACGGACAAGGTGCCTTTCCACGTCCAGGCCGAGGACGTGACGGCCAGGGGCGGCGTCGGGACGCAGGACCACCGGCTCACGGTGGACGTCACCGGTTCCGGGCGGGCCGTACGGCTCAAGATCTCGGAGATCCGCAAGAATCCGAGGTGCTCCGGAACCGCCACCCGGGTCGTCTGCCGGGTGAGCGGCACCTACAACAGCTGGGCCGACCTGGACCGGGTCTATCCGTTCGCCGCCCCGGGCGGCGAGCCGGGTGACAGCGCGACGGTCCGTTTCCGGTTCACCACCCGTAAGGGGAAGACCCTCACCGCCCGTACCCGGGTCGTCGTCGGGGAGCCCGTCGTGAAGGTGCGCACGACGAAGGTGTTCGAGGACGTCGGACCCGACTCCGTCCTCAGCACACCCGTCGTGGTCCGCAACACCGGGGAGGTGCCGGTACGAGGCGTCGGCCTGCAGATCGCCATCGGCAGCGCCCTGAGCTTCGAGCACCGCTACGGCAACTGCCGCTATCCGGAGCCCCAGAAGGACCACCTCGTGGTGTGCGAGTTCCCCGGCCTGCGCATACCGCCGGGGGAGGCGGCCGTCCTGCGGCCGAACCTGATGCTGGGCGTCGCCGGCACGCAGTTGTACACCTCCTTCCGCCAGGAGGCCTGGGCTCTGGACATGGGCCCCGGGGAGAACAGCGTCGTACCCGAGGGCGGCGACACCGGCGAGGGTCCGCGCCTGACGACCGGGACCGCGAAGGGGCCCGATCTGAGAGGGACGTTCGCCGGCGGCGACGTGTGGAGCAGGGTACGGGTGGACACCCACGCGGACCTGGAGGTCTTCCCGGTCGAGGTGGCCGGCGCACGCGGCACCGAGCGCACCGTGCACCTGAAGGTCCGCAACAACGGGCCCGCCGACCCCGGCACCACGACACTGCTGTTCACCCCGCCGGCCGGCGCCACGGTGGTGGAGCAGCCCGAGGAGGCCATCGACGAGGACGTGTACGAGCCCTACTGCGAACTGGACAAGGGCACGTACTCCTGCCAGGTGCAGGGCGGGCTAGCGCCGGGGAAGACGCGCACCTTCGACTTCACCCTCCGGCTCGGCGGACCGGACGAGGGCAGCGTGGCGGTGACGACCGACGCCGAGACCGCCCGTCGGGACCCCGACCGCGCCAACGACACGGCGCCGGTCACCGTCCTGCCGTGACAGGACGGCACCGGTCACCGTTCCGCCGGTGACCGGTGCCGTGTGTGCTGTGCGCGTTGCGCGCTCCTGTCGGGCCGCGCGGCCGGGCCGTGGGTCAGCCCAGCAGTTCCACCTCCGCCAGCGTCGCCTCACCGTCGAGGACCAGGCGGTACTTCGCGTACGTGCCCGGTGCCGCGACCGAGAAGGCCCGCGTCTGCTTGTCCCAGGCGAAGGACTGCCCCGACCGCTTGTCGAGGTCCTTCCACGTGGTCCCGTCGGACGAGCCCTGCAGGACCCAGCCCTTCGGAGCCTTGGCGCCGTCGGCCGACGTCAGCGTGTACTGGACGGCCTTGACCGGGTCGGCGGTCGGCAGATCCGTGGACGTGACGGTGGCGTTCGTGGCCGACGTGTTGTCGAACAGCGCGCCCTCGCCCTTGACGGCGTCGGTCCGGGGCGACGGCACCTTGTCGTCCTGCGTGATCGACACGGGCGCCGCGTTCTTCCCGGTGCCCCACGAGGACGGCTTCGACCCCATGTCGAACTCCAGCACCCCGCCACGGGAGATGAGGGAGTGGGGGAGGGAAGTCGACTTCCACGCCTTGCCGTTGACCTTCAGCCCCTGCACGTAGACGTTCTTCGTGCTGTTCTTCGGGGCCTTCACGACGAGGTCGCGGCCGTTCTCCAGGTGGACGGTCGCCTTGGTGAACAGCGGTGAGCCGACGGCGTATTCGCCGCTGCCCATCACCAGCGGGTAGAACCCGAGCGAGGAGAAGAGGTACCAGGCCGACTGCTCGCCGTTGTCCTCGTCGCCGTGGTAGCCCTGGCCGATCTCGCTGCCCGTGTAGAGGCGGGAGAGCACCTCACGCACGTTCTTCTGGGTCTTCCAGGGCTGGCCGGCCGCGTCGTACATGTAGTTCACGTGGTGGGCCACCTGGTTGGAGTGCCCGTACATGCCCATGCGGACGTCGCGGGCCTCGATCATCTCGTGGATGACACCGGAGTAGGAGCCCTTGAGCTCCGGCGAGGCGGTCTCCGGGGTGCTGAAGTACGTGTCGAGCTTGTCGGCGAGTCCCGACCGGCCGCCGTACAGGTTGGCGAGCCCGCGTGAGTCCTGCGGCGCGGTGAACGCGTACCCGTAGCCGTTGGTCTCCGTGTAGTCGTAGCCCCACACGCGCGGGTCGTACTTCTCGGAGTCCACCCGCCAGTCGCCCTTGGCGTCCCGGCCCTGGAAGAAGCCGGCCTTCGAGTCGAAGAGGTTGACGTAGTCCTGGGCGCGGTTGAGGAAGTAGGCGGCTTCCTCCTTGTACTTCTTCTTGCCGGTCTTCTTGTAGAGGGCCTCGCCCATCTTCGAGATGCCGTAGTCGTTGAGATAGCCCTCCAGCGCCCACGACAGACCCTCGTGGGTGTCGGAGCTGGTGTAGCCGATGAAGGGGGAGGTGCTCATGCCCTTGCGGCCCACACCCGAGGACGGGGGCACGACGGTCGCGTTCTTCACGGCCGCGTCGTACGCCGACTCCGCGTCGAAGTCGACGCCCTTGACGTACGCGTCCGCGAACGCCACGTCGGAGGACGTGCCGGTCATCAGGTCCGCGTAGCCGGGCGAGGACCAGCGCGAGGTCCAGCCGCCGTCCTTGTACTGCTGCACGAACCCGTCGACCATCTCCCCGGCCTGACCGGGTGTCAGGAAGGAGTAGGCGGGCCAGGTCGTCCGATAGGTGTCCCAGAAGCCGTTGTTGACGTACACCTTGCCGTCGACGATCTTCGCGCCGGTGTGCGTCGGGGTGTCCGGGCCGGGCATCGGCGAGAACGGCGAGGCGTACTGGTACTTCGAACCGACCTTCTCGAAGCCGGAGTTCGGGTACAGGTACAGCCGGTAGAGGCTGGAGTAGAGCGTCGTGCGCTGGTCGGTCGTCGCGCCCTCGACCTCGATCTTGCCGAGGATCTTGTCCCACGCCTTCTGGGCGCTCGACTTGACCTTGTCGAAGGACGTGCCGTCCGGGATCTCCTGACGGAGGTTGTCCTTGGCCTGGTCGATGCTGATCAGGGACGTGGCGATGCGCAGCGTGACGGTGCGGTCGGAGCCGGCGTCGAACTTCAGGTAGCCCTTGACCCCGGCGGAGCTTCCTTCCTTCACCGGCGCGTCGAAGGTGCCGTACACGAAGAGCCGGGTCGCTCCGGCCGACAGGCCGGACTTCACGTCGGAGTAGCCGGTGAAGGTCCCGTTCTCCTTGTCGAGGGTCAGGCCCGCCTGGTCCGTGACGTTGTCGAAGAGGACGTTCGCGTCGTCACCGGGGAAGGTGAAGCGCATGGCCGCCGCGTGGTCCGTCGGCGCCATCTCCGTCTTCAGCCCGTTCTCGAACCGCACCCCGTAGTAGTACGGGCGCGCCGTCTCGTTCTCGTGCTTGAAGGGCAGCGCGCGGGCGCCGCGGTCGGTGTCCGGGGTGCCGCCGGCGGCCGACGGCATCACCTGGAAGGTCTGCCGGTCACCCATCCAGGGGCTGGGCTCGTGGCTCGCGCTGAACGCCTGCACGGTGGGCAGGTTGTCGTCGTTGTTGGCGCGGGCGTAGTTGTACAGCCAGTCCAGCGACCCCGCGTTCGTCACCGGGGTCCAGAAGTTGAAACCGTGCGGCACGGCCGTCGCCGGGAAGTTGTTGCCGCGGGAGAAGCCGCCGCTGGAGTTCGTGCCGCGCGTGGTCGACACGTAGTCCGAGAGGTGCGCCTTGGGCTTCTCGGGCTTCTGCACGCTCAGGCTGACGTCGTCCAGCCAGCCGCGGAACTTCGCGGGACCCTTCGCGGAGTCGTACGCGAGCAGGATCCGGTCCACGGTGCGGCCGGCCGCGACCGAGCCGATCCGCGAGGTGACGTTGTTCCACTGGTTGACGTAGAGCACCTTCGAGGCGCCCTGCCCCTGCGGCGTCAGCGCGAAGCCGTGCTGGTCCTGGGCGCGCAGGTCGCTGAGGTAGGTGCCGTCCGTGAAGGCCAGGTCCACCGACACGTTCGTGGCGTCGTAGTCCAGGTCGCCGTCCGCCATCGACGGATAGATCCGGTACCCCAGCTCGGTGTCGCGGCCCACGGCCACGTTCACGTCGAAGACCTTGTTGTACGAGTAGGCGCGGCCGTCCGCCTTGTGGGTGCCCGCGTAGCGCAGGGCCCGCTTGCCGGTGAAGCCCGCGCCCGACTTGGCCGTCGGGGAGCCGCTGGGGCCGCGGTCCACGAGGGAGAGCATGTCCTCGGGGATGGGGTTCTCGTCGCCACCCGTGGAGAACTGGACGTCGGCGAGCTGGGTGGCGTCCGAGGCGCCGTTGTTCTTGGTGATGTCGAGCCGGAAGTGCTGGTACTCCGCGGGCTCCGCCAGGTCGTACGACTTCGTCTGGAAGCGCTCCGCGAAGGACTGGCCGGCGCGGTTGTCGAGGGTCTTCCAGTCCTTGCCGTCCGTGGAGCCCTGGAAGGTCCAGTCGACCGGGTCGCGCTCGGCGTGGTCGCCGGCCGACGTCAGCGCGTACGTCACCAGCTTGACGGGCGCGTCCAGGTCGAACTCCACCCAGCCGGTCGGCTTGAAGGTCAGCCATTTGGTGGCGGGCTCGACATCGACGAGGTTCTCCTTCACCTCGCCGCCGCCGGTGTTCTCCTCGCTCGCGCGGACGTCCGTGACGTGGTCGGTCACATTGCCGGGGATACCGGTGCTGTAGCCGCCGTCGACGCCCGAGGCACGCTTGGTCCCGTCGGCCGCGGTGTCGACCGTGTTGAGCCAGTCGGGTGCCGGTTCGCCCGACTCGAAGGAGGAGCCGAACTCCCGCTCCTTGGCCGCCGCTTCACCGGGACGGGCCACGGCGGCGCCCTGCGAGGCCACCACCAGTGCGAATGCGGCCGCTCCGAGGACCGCCGTGGAACCCCACCCGTGCCGTACTCCGAGCCGAGGTCTGTGCAGAGACCCTTGCCGAGATCTGTGGTGCATGCGCCAGCACCCTCCCTGTCACGTGCGCTTGGACAACGTTGTCAACCTAGCTGCGCAAGGTCCAGTAGGGAGTGAAGTGGCCAGTGATGTCAAGGGTGTTGGACGTGGCGTACGGGGGCAATGTGGGGGCAATACCGACAGCCGACCCGATGGCCCCCGAACGGGCCCACCTGTCGGCTTCCTGTGAGGTGGCTGATCGAACCCTGATGGTTCCCTGATCAGCCCGCGCAGGGCAAGCCCTGCGGGCAGCTCATATTTCCGCGAGGTCTCACTTCGGGAAAGAGTGTCGGCCAACTGTGCATTCGATCTTGCTCCGCTGACGGGAAGTGGACTATACCTGTCGGCGTCCGCCCCTGTCGTTCGACCGGTCGCGGGCAGGCAGCGGCCGGGGACAAGGGGGCACGGCGATCAGCGACTTGCCGGGCATTCCAGCGGCTCCCGGTATTCCAGGCTTGTTCCAGCTCTACTGATGTCCCCTCGCTCATGTGCCGGGCAACTCGTCCGACCTGTTTTTCCTGCCGGGGGACCGGGGGTCGTCCCCGGGTAATGCAGTACCAACCGCGGTGCCGGGGAGGGTCCGGTTCACCGCCTGAGTCCTGATGAAGGCGAGGACTTGAGCATGGGATCCACTTCCGCCCACAACGACCGCGAGGGTGTCGGCAGGCGCGACCTGATCAAGCGGTCCGCCGCTCTCGGTCTGATCTCCGTACCCGCGATGGGCTTTCTGTCCGCGTGTGCCAGCGGTGACAGCGGCAGCGACGAAAAGGTCGACAAGGGCAAGAAGACCAAGGAGAACCCGCTCGCGGTCAATGAGAGCGCGCCGCTGGAGACCGTCATCTTCGACGGCGGCTTCGGCACGAAGTACGCCGAGGACGCGAAGGCGGTCTACGAGAAGAACTTCCCCAAGGCGAAGGTCAAGTTCTCCTCGACCCAGAAGATCCAGTCGGTCCTGCAGCCGCGCTTCAACCAGGGCACCCCGCCGGACCTGATCGACAACTCGGGCGCCGAGCAGATGGACATGGGCGTCCTGGTCAGCAAGAAGCAGCTCGCGGACCTCACCCCGCTGCTGGACGCGCCGTCCTTCGACGACCCGGCCAAGAAGGTCCGCGACACCCTGCGGCCCGGCATCGTCGAGATGGGCCAGTTCGACGGCGACCCGGTCTGGATCATGTACTACGCGTACACGATCTACGGCGTGTGGTACTCCCAGAAGGCGCTGGACTCCCTCGACGCGACGTACCCGGAGACCTGGGACGACATGCTCGCGGTCTGCGCGAAGGCGAAGAAGAAGGGCATGGCGGGCTGGACGTACGCGGGCAAGTACCCGTACTACCTCCCCTTCTCGCTCTACCCGATGATCGCCAAGGTCGGCGGCCGCGAGGTGCTCGACGCCATCGACAACCTGGAGCCGAACGCCTGGAAGCACCCCGCGGTCAAGACCTGTTTCGAGGCGTACTACGAGCTCTTCAAGAAGGGCTACATCCTCAAGGGCACCCCGGGCCTCGACCACATCCAGTCCCAGACGGCCTGGACCGAGGGCAAGGCGCTCTTCATCCCGAACGGCTCCTGGGTGGAGAACGAGGCGGCGAAGACCATGCCGAAGGACTTCGACCTCGCGGTGTCCGCGCCCAGCGGCATCGACAGCTCGGACAAGATGCCCTTCGGGACCATCTGGGCGTCCGGCGGCGAGCCCTTCATCGTCCCCGCCAAGGCCAAGAACACCGAGGGCGGCATGGAGCAGCTGCGCATCATGCTCAGCGAGGCCTCGTCGAAGAACTTCACCTCGTCCGTCAAGTCGCTGTCCGCCTTCAACGGCGGCACCGACGGCATCGAGCTGACGCCGGGTCTGAAGTCCGGTGTCGCGGCGCTGGACAAGGCCGGCGAAAACGTGGTCAACCCGCGGCTGCAGGACTGGTACGTGGCGCTCCAGAAGGAGAAGATCGGCACCGGCGGTCTCGGCGAGATGATGGCCGGCCGGCTCACCCCGGTCGAGGCCATCAAGAAGATCCAGGGCTACGCCGACGAGGCGGCCAAGGACGACAACATCCAGCACTACAAGCACCAGTGAGCGCGGCCGGGGCCCCGGGCGGTGTCCGGGGCCCCGGCTCTCGGTGTGCGGCGTCGACGGCAGCCCCCGCGGGAAGATCGGGTCGGTAGGAATGCAACACGGCAAATACCGTTTCATCGTGGGGTTCTTGGCGGCCCCCCTGGCCATTTACGGCCTGTTCGTGATCTGGCCCTTCTTCCAGTCCATCTATTATTCGTTCACGGACTGGAGCGGTCTGAGCCCCGAGTTCAAGATGGTGGGCTTCAAGAACTACACCAGGCTGTTCGACGACGACGTCTTCTGGAAGTCGTTGCAGCACAGCGTGACATTCGTCCTGCTGCTGCCGTTGGTGACGCTCACCCTGGCGCTGTTCTTCGCCTTCATGCTCAATGTCGGCGGACGACGCCGGAAGAACGCGGCGATCGCGGGAGTCCACGGATCCTCGTTCTACAAGGTGGTCTATTTCTTCCCGCAGGTGCTGTCGATCGCGATCGTCGCGCTGCTTTTCCAGTTCGCCTACAACCCGAACAGCGGAGCGATCAACTCCGCTCTGCAGGCGGTGGGCCTGGACAGCGTCCAGCCCGACTGGCTGGGTGACCCCGACCTGGCCCTGTGGTGCATCTTCGCGGTCCTCGTCTGGTCCACCGTCGGCTTCTTCGTGGTGCTCTTCTCCGCGGGAATGGCCTCCATTCCCAAGGACTACTACGAGGCCGCGCTGCTGGACGGCGCGAACCGCATCACGACCTTCTTCAAGATCACCCTGCCGCTGCTCTGGGACACCGTGCAGTCCGGCTGGGCCTACATGGGCATCCTGGCGCTCGGCGCCGAGTCCTTCGCGGTCGTGCAGATCATGTCCGTGGGCCCCGGCGGCCCCGACTACGCGACGACCGTCCTGCCGCTGTACGTCTACCAGAAGGCGTTCCGCGACGGTCAGGCCGCCTACGCGACGACGATCGGTGTCGCCCTGCTCGTCGTGACGCTGCTGTTCGTGGGCGTCGTGATGCGGCTGGGCCGGCGCGAGCGGCTGGAGTACTGATGCCGACCGAGCCGACCGAACGCACGCAGCCGACCGAACCCACGCAGCCGGCCGATCAGGCCGGGCTGAACGCCGATCCGCGAGGAGGCCACGAGTGAAGACGACCGACACGCCTCCCGCCGACACCGCAGGGGAGAGGCCGCCCGTCGAGAAGACGGCGCCCGGTCCCGTGCCGCAGGAGAAGGCCACCGGCCGGACCCTCAACATCTTCTCGCACGGCTTCCTCGTCCTCTGGGCGTTCATGGTCGTGATGCCGCTGCTCTGGGCGGTGATGACCTCGTTCAAGACGGACAAGGACATCTTCAGCTCGCCCTGGGCGCTGCCCGACAAGCTGCACTTCGACAACTGGTCGCGCGCCTGGACCTCGGCGAACATGAGCGACTACTTCCTCAACACGATCATCGTGGTGGGGCTCTCGCTCCTGGGGACCATGCTGCTGGGCTCCATGGCGGCGTACGTCCTGGCGCGCTTCGAGTTCCCCGGGAACCGCTTCATCTACTTCCTCTTCATCGGAGGGATGAGCTTCCCGATCATCCTGGCGCTGGTCCCGCTGTTCTACGTCATGCAGAACCTCTCGCTGCTGAACACGCTGCCCGGCCTCGTCCTGGTCTACATCGCCTACTCGCTGCCGTTCACCGTGTTCTTCATGACGTCCTTCTTCCGCACGCTGCCGACCTCGGTGGCCGAGGCGGCCTTCGTGGACGGCGCCTCGCACACCAGGACGTTCTTCCAGGTGATGCTGCCGATGGCCAAGCCCGGCCTGATCAGCATCACCATCTTCAACTTCCTGGGGCAGTGGAACCAGTACATGCTGCCGACGGTGCTCAACACCGAACCGGACAAGAAGGTGCTCACCCAGGGGCTGGTCCAGCTGGCCGTGAGCCAGGGCTACAAGGGTGACTGGTCCGGCCTCTTCGCGGGGCTCGTGATGGCGATGCTGCCGGTGCTCGCCGCGTACATCGTCTTCCAGCGTCAGGTCGTACAGGGCCTGACGGCCGGAGCGCTCAAGTAGCGGGCGCGACGAGCGGCCGGTTTGCGAGGGTGGTCCCGGAATGGCGCCGGGCCCACCCTTGTGTGAAGGGGCCCGCACACGCCCCTCTCTGTTCAACCTCTTGACGGAAGGCGCCCCAAACGGCTCAGCTTAGGGTTCACTAGTTGGACATAGACGGGGTCTCACCGAGGCGACCCCGTACGCAGGAGGTCGTCGTGGAGACTCCGGGGTCGCAGTCGTCGCTGCACCGAGCCAATCTCGAACGGGTCGTACGTGCGGTGCGCCTGGCCGGGTCGCTCACGCAAGCGGAGATCGCGAGGTCGACGGGCCTGTCGGCGGCCACGGTCTCCAACATCGTCCGGGAGCTGAAGGACGGCGGGACGGTCGAGGTCACCCCCACCTCGTCGGGTGGCAGAAGGGCCCGCAGCGTCAGCCTCAGCGGGGACGCCGGCATCGTCATCGGCGTCGACTTCGGGCATACGCATCTGCGGGTCGCGGTCGGGAACCTGGCGCACCAGGTGCTCGCCGAGGAGTCCGAGCCGCTCGACGTGGACGCCTCCGCCGCACAGGGCTTCGACCGGGCGGAACAGCTGGTCAACCGCCTGATCGTGGCCACCGGCGTGGACCGTGCCAAGGTCGCGGGGGTGGGTCTGGGGGTTCCCGGGCCGATCGACGTGGAGTCCGGCACGCTCGGCTCCACCGCGATCCTGCCGGGCTGGACCGGCACCAAGCCCGCGGAGGAGCTGCAGGGGCGCCTGGGGGTCCCGGTCCACGTGGACAACGACGCCAACCTCGGAGCCCTGGGCGAGCTCGTCTGGGGCAGCGGCAGGGGCGTGCGGGACCTGGCGTACATCAAGGTCGCCAGCGGTGTCGGCGCCGGACTCGTGATCGACAGCAAGATCTACCGCGGCCCGGGTGGCACAGCGGGAGAAATCGGGCATATTACTCTTGATGAGTCCGGCCCCGTCTGTCGCTGCGGCAACCGCGGCTGCCTGGAGACCTTCACGGCGGCGCGCTACGTGCTGCCGCTCCTCCAGTCCAGCCACGGCACGGACCTGTCCATGGAAGGTGTCGTACGGCTGGCGCGGGACGGAGACCCTGGCTGCCGTCGGGTGATCGCCGACGTCGGCCGACACATCGGCAGTGGAGTGGCCAATCTGTGCAATCTGCTCAACCCGAGCCGGGTGGTGCTCGGCGGTGATCTCGCCGAGGCCGGAGAGCTCGTTCTAGGACCCATAAGGGAGTCCGTCGGCCGCTATGCGATCCCCAGTGCGGCACGTCAACTATCCGTTCTGCCAGGGGCACTTGGCGGTCGGGCGGAGGTCCTCGGGGCGCTCGCGCTGGCACTCGGCGAGATGGGCGATTCAGCCCTTTTGGACGGTTCGCTCACTGCTGTAACACCCGCCTTCACTTAGAGAACGGATGGCATCGTTGCCATCTCGTTAAGGATTTACTTCTTGACGTCGCACGTGCGGCCGAGTTGACTTCCAGCCACCTCGGCCGCAACGTCGCGGCCTCGTCAGGGAGGTTTCTGAAGTGAATACGCGTATGCGTCGCGCCGCCGTTGCTGTTGCCGCAGGTGCGATGGCCGTCTCGCTGGCTGCCTGTGGCAGCGCCGAGGAGTCCGGCGACAAGAGCGACTCCAGCAAGTCCGCCGCCAAGGGCGACGACATCAAGGTCGGGCTCCTCCTTCCGGAGAACCAGACCGCCCGGTACGAGAAGTTCGACAAGCCCCTGATCGAGAAGAAGGTCAAGGAGCTCACGAACAACAAGGGCGAGATCGTCTACGCCAACGCCAAGCAGGACGCCACCACGCAGTCCCAGCAGGTCGACACGATGGTCACCAACAAGGTGGACGTGCTGATCGTGGACGCGGTGGACTCCAAGGCCATCGCCAGCGGCGTGAAGAAGGCCAAGGAAGCCGGCATCCCCGTCGTCGCGTACGACCGCCTCGCCGAGGGCCCGATCGACTCCTACGTCTCCTTCGACAACGAAGAGGTCGGCCGGGTCCAGGGCAAGGCGCTCCTGGAGGCCCTGGGCGACAAGGCCAAGCCCTCCGCGAAGATCGTCATGATGAACGGCGCGGTCACCGACCCGAACGCCGCCCTCTTCAAGAAGGGCGCGCTCTCCGAGCTCGACGGCAAGGTGGACATCGCCAAGTCGTACGACACCAAGGAGTGGAAGCCGGAGAACGCCAACGCCAACATGGAAGGCGCGATCTCGGCGGTCGGCAAGGACAAGATCGTCGGCGTCTACTCCGCCAACGACGGCATGGCGGGCGGCATCATCACGGCCCTCAAGGCCGCCGGTGTCTCCCCGCTCCCGCCGGTGACCGGCCAGGACGCCGAGCTCGCGGGCGTGCAGCGGATCATCAAGGGCGAGCAGTTCATGAGCGTCTACAAGTCCTACCCGCAGGAGGCGGACATCGCGGCCCAGATGGCCGTCGCGCTCGCCAAGGGCGAGAAGCTCGACTCCATCGCCAAGGACTCGGTCGACAGCCCCACCACCAAGGGTGTCCCGTCGGTGCTCGTCCCGGTCGTCTCGCTGACCAAGGACAACATCAACGAGACGGTCATCAAGGAAGCCATCTACACGGTGGACGAGATCTGCACCGCCAAGTTCAAGGCCGACTGCGCCAAGGTCGGCCTGAAGTAGGTGACGGCAAGTCCCTTACCGGGTACGGGAATTCACGCAGTCGAATTCCCGTACGGGCCTGCCCCGCAGAAGGCGGCCACCAGGGACGGTCGTACTCGAAGCCCATCCGGCGCCCCGCATCCATCAGCCCCGCAAAGCTAGGGCGGGGCGCCGGACGGAACACTTCACTCCCCCCGAACTCTTCTGCACAACCTCCCGCCGGGTCAGGCGGCGAAGGAGATGGTTAAAGTGTCCGCTACGCCTGTTCTGGCGTTGCGCGGGGTCTCGAAGCGGTTCGGTGCCGTTCAGGCGCTCACCGACGTAGAGCTCGAGGTCCACGCCGGCGAGGTGGTCGCCCTGGTCGGCGACAACGGCGCCGGAAAGTCCACGCTGGTGAAAACGATCGCCGGCGTGCACCCCATCGATGAGGGCGTCATCGAATGGGACGGCAAGACCGTCCAGATCAACAAGCCGCACGACGCCCAGCACCTGGGCGTCGCGACCGTCTACCAGGACCTCGCGCTGTGCGACAACATCGATGTCGTCGGCAACCTCTACCTGGGCCGTGAGCTGAAGCGCCGCGGTGTCCTGGACGAGGTCGAGATGGAGCGCCGCTCACGCGAGCTGCTCCAGACGCTGTCGATCCGCATCCCCAGCGTGCGCATCCCGATCGCCTCGCTCTCCGGCGGTCAGCGCCAGACCGTGGCCATCGCCCGCTCCATGCTCGGCGAGCCCAAGCTGGTCATCCTCGACGAGCCCACCGCGGCCCTCGGTGTCGAGCAGACCGCCCAGGTGCTCGACCTGGTCGAGCGGCTGCGCGAGCGCGGCCACGCCGTCCTCCTCATCAGCCACAACATGGCCGACGTGAAGGCCGTCGCCGACAAGGTGGCCGTGCTCAGACTCGGTCGCAACAACGGCGTCTTCGAGGTCAAGGCCACCTCGCAGGAAGAGATCATCTCCGCCATCACCGGTGCCACGGACAACGCCGTGACCCGTCGTGCGGCGCGCGGCAACGGGGAGGCTCAGAAGTGAGCATCGACAAGACCTCCACCATCAAGGACGACGACGGCGTCGTCGCGAACCCCGAGGCGGCCGCCGCCGCGGTGACCGTGGTCGACCCCAGGCTGCTCGTGCGCGAGCAGGGCCTGGCCGGCTACATCGGCGAGTTCAAGCGCAAGATGAAGGGCGGTGACCTGGGCTCCGTCCCGGTCATCCTCGGCCTGATCGTCATCTGCATCGTGTTCCAGAGCCTGAACTCGGCCTTCCTCTCCGCCGAGAACCTCAACAATATCGCCGTCGCGATGGTCGCCACCGGCATGATGTCCGTCGGCATCATCTTCGTGCTGCTGCTCGGCGAGATCGACCTGTCGGTCGGCTCGGTCAGCGGTGTGGCGGGTGCCATCACCGCCGTGCTCAGCGTCACCCACGGGGTGAACGAGTGGCTGGCCGTCCTGATCGCGCTCGTCAGCGGCGCGGCCATCGGCGCCATCCACGGCTTCTTCTTCGCCAGGATCGGGGCGCCCGCGTTCGCGGTCACCCTGGCCGGCCTGCTGTTCTGGCTCGGCTTCATGCTCCAGATCCTGGGCGAGAACGGCACGATCAACATCGACGGCGAGGGTGTGGTCGGCAAGCTGACCACGTACTACTTCTCGGACGTCGCCGCCGCCTACGGGCTCGCGATCGTCGCCGTGGTGCTCTTCTTCGTCACCAGCTTCCTGGACAGCCGCCGCCGCGAGGCCGCGGGCATCCCGTCCCGGCCGCTGATCGACCTCGTGGTGCGCACGGTGCTGCTCGCGATCGTCGCGTTCGCCGCGGCGATCATGTTCAACCAGTACAAGGGCCTCCCGCTGGCGCTGCTGCTCTTCCTGGTGGTCCTGGTCGCGAGCGACTTCGTACTGCGCCGTACGGGCTACGGCCGCAAGATCTTCGCGCTCGGCGGCAGCGTCGAGGCGTCCCGCCGTGCCGGTATCAACGTCACGGCGATCCGGGTCTCGGTCTTCGCCCTGGCGGGCTTCTTCGCCGCCGTCGGTGGTCTGTTCTGGGCCTCGAAGATCGCCGCGGCCAACCAGAGCGCGGGCGCCGGCGACCTCCTGATGAACGTCATCGCGGCGGCCGTCATCGGTGGCACCAGCCTCTTCGGCGGCCGTGGCCGCACGTGGAACGCGCTGCTCGGTGTCATGGTCATCACCTCGATCCAGTACGGGCTCGCCCTTGAGGGCACCGCCACGCCGGTGCTGTACATGATCACTGGTGGGGTGCTGCTGGCGACCGTGGTGATCGACTCGATCACGCGGAAGACGCAGAAGACGGCCGGTCGCGCATAACGCTTCGCGGTTGCGCGGGGGCGCGGAGAGCGCCGCTGCGCGCCGCCGCGCGGCCTGCGCGGCCGGACCGTGGGGCTTGCTGTCGGTGGGCGGCTGCGGGGCGCGTCGTGGCTGGTCGCGCCGTTCCCCGCGCCCCTTGGGGGGCGGGTGGTCGGCGGTGCGTCGTGGCTGGTCGCGCCGTTTCCCGCGCCCCTCGGGGCGCATGAGTGCTCGGCATCGAATGTGGTGCCGGGCACTTTTGTGTTGCGGGGGGAGTTTGGTGGGGATGGTGGTTGGCGAGATGTCTTACGGTCGATCGCATGATGTACGACGCACATCCCGGGCGTCGGTACGACAGGCGGAACATTAGACTCGACAGGCCCGGCAATCTCGATCAGCTCTACTGCAAGGAGGCACGGGTGCCGCTGCTGACCCGCATCAAGGGACCGCGCGATCTGGACCGGCTCAGCCTGGAGCAGCTGGAAGAGCTCGCCGAGGAGATCAGGACCTTCCTCGTCGACGCGGTGTCCAAGACCGGCGGCCACCTCGGCCCCAACCTCGGCGTCGTCGAGCTCACCCTCGCCCTGCACCGCGTCTTCGAGTCCCCGAAGGACCGGATCCTGTGGGACACGGGCCACCAGTCCTACGTCCACAAGCTGCTCACCGGCCGCCAGGACTTCTCGAAGCTGAAGATGAAGGGCGGCCTGTCCGGCTACCCCTCGCAGGCCGAGTCCGAGCACGACGTCATCGAGAACTCGCACGCCTCCACGGTCCTCGGCTGGGCCGACGGCCTCGCCAAGGCCAACGAGGTCCTGCGCAAGGACGACCACGTGGTCGCCGTCATCGGCGACGGGGCGCTCACCGGCGGCATGGCCTGGGAGGCGCTGAACAACATCGCCGACGCCAAGGACCGCCCGCTGATCATCGTCGTCAACGACAACGAGCGGTCGTACGCGCCCACCATCGGCGGCCTCGCCAACCACCTGGCGACCCTGCGCACCACCGACGGCTACGAGCGCTTCCTGGCCCGCGGCAAGGACCTCCTGGAGCGCACTCCCGTCGTCGGCAGGCCGCTCTACGAGACGCTGCACGGCGCCAAGAAGGGCCTCAAGGACTTCATCGCCCCGCAGGGCATGTTCGAGGACCTGGGCCTGAAGTACGTCGGGCCCATCGACGGGCACGACATGGAGGCCCTGGAGTCCGCGCTGGCCCGCGCCAAGCGCTTCGGCGGCCCCGTCATCGTGCACTGCATCACCGAGAAGGGCCGTGGCTACCAGCCGGCCCTCCAGGACGAGGCCGACCGCTTCCACGCCGTCGGGAAGATCCACCCCGACACGGGCCTGCCGATCGCCTCCTCCGGCGCCGACTGGACCTCCGTCTTCGGCGAGGAGATGGTGAAGCTCGGCAAGGAGCGCCAGGACGTCGTCGCCATCACCGCCGCCATGCTGCAGCCGGTGGGCCTCGACAGGTTCGCCAAGGCCTTCCCCGACCGGGTGTACGACGTCGGCATCGCCGAGCAGCACGCGGCCGTTTCCGCGGCGGGCCTCGCCACCGGCGGCCTGCACCCCGTCTTCGCGGTCTACGCGACCTTCCTCAACCGCGCCTTCGACCAGGTCCTGATGGACGTGGCCCTGCACAGGTGCGGGGTCACCTTCGTACTCGACCGGGCCGGTGTCACGGGCACCGACGGCGCCTCCCACAACGGCATGTGGGACATGTCGATCCTCCAGGTCGTGCCGGGCCTCAGGCTCGCCGCGCCGCGCGACGCCGACCAGGTCCGCGCCCAGCTGCGCGAGGCCGTGGAGGTCACCGACGCGCCGACCGTGGTCCGCTTCTCCAAGGGCGCGGTCGGCCCCGCCGTACCCGCCGTGGGCCGCGTCGGAGGCATGGACGTCCTGCGTGAGCCGGGCACCGACACCCCGGATGTGCTCCTCGTCTCGGTCGGCGCCCTCGCGCCCATGTGCCTGGAGATCGCCGGACTCCTCGACCAGCAGGGCATCTCCACCACCGTCGTCGACCCCCGCTGGGTCAAACCCGTCGACGAGGCCATGGCCCCGCTCGCCGACCGCCACCGCGTGGTCGTCACCGTCGAGGACAACTCCCGCGTCGGCGGCGTCGGTTCGACCATCGCCCAGGCCCTGCGCGACGCGGGCGTGGACGTACCCCTGCGCGACTTCGGCATCCCGCCGCGCTTCCTCGACCACGCCTCCCGCAAGGAGGTCATGGCCGAGATCGGACTGACCGCACCGGACATCGCCCGGCAGGTCACCGGCCTCGTCTCCAAGCTCGACGGCAGGTTCGAGCAGGCCCACGCCACGGCGGAGCCCGCCCGCGACTGACCTGGCCGACGCATCCGAGTGGGCCGGTTCCAGCACCCTTTACGGTGGTGGAACCGGCCCATTCGCGTGAAATCCCACGGACCGGGGCATACGGACTACTTCCCCTCTCGATCATGTCGAGGACGACAAGCGTGGGAGGTACGCCCGTGAGCAACACCCTCTTCAGGACGAAGAAGATCGAGCAGTCCATCCAGGACACGGAGGAACCGGAGCACGCGCTCAAGAAATCCCTGTCCGCCCTGGACCTGACGGTCTTCGGGGTCGGGGTCATCATCGGCACCGGCATCTTCGTCCTCACCGGCACCGTCGCCAAGAACAACGCGGGGCCCGCCGTCGCCCTGGCCTTCGTCGTGGCCGGGATCGTCTGCGCGCTCGCCGCGCTCTGCTACGCCGAGTTCGCGTCCACCGTCCCGGTGGCCGGCTCCGCGTACACCTTCTCGTACGCCTCCCTCGGGGAGCTGCCCGCCTGGATCATCGGCTGGGACCTCGTGCTGGAGTTCGCGCTCGGCACCGCGGTGGTCGCGGTCGGCTGGTCCGGCTACCTCGCCTCACTCCTCGACAACGCGGGCTGGCACCTGCCGGCGGCGCTCAGCGGGCGGGAGGGGGCCGACGGCTTCGGCTTCGACATCCTCGCCGCCGCCCTGGTGCTGGTGCTCACCGGCATCCTCGTGCTGGGCATGAAGCTCTCCGCGCGTGTCACCTCGGTCGTCGTCGCCATCAAGGTGGTGGTCGTCCTGGTCGTGATCGTCGCCGGTGCCTTCTTCGTCAAGGGCTCCAACTACGACCCGTTCGTGCCGAAGGCGCAGGACGTGGAGGCGGGCGCCGGCATCCACTCCCCGCTCGTCCAGCTGATGTTCGGCTGGGCACCCTCCAACTTCGGCGTGATGGGCATCTTCACCGCCGCCTCCGTCGTCTTCTTCGCCTTCATCGGCTTCGACGTGGTGGCCACGGCCGCCGAGGAGACCAGGAACCCCCAGCGGGACATGCCCCGCGGCATCCTCGGCTCCCTGGTCATCTGCACCACGCTGTACGTCGCGGTGGCCATCGTGGTGACCGGTATGCAGCACTACAGCGAGCTCTCCGTGGACGCCCCGCTCGCCGACGCGTTCAAGGCCACCGGGCACCCCTGGTTCGCGGGGTTCATCAGCTTCGGCGCCGCCGTCGGCCTCACCACGGTCTGCATGATCCTGCTCCTCGGCCAGACCCGGGTCTTCTTCGCGATGAGCCGCGACGGACTGCTGCCGCGCTTCTTCTCGCACGTCCACCCGCGCTTCAGGACCCCGCACCGGCCGACCATCCTGCTCGGTGTGATCATCGCGATCCTCGCGGGCTTCACCAGCCTGAGCGAACTGGCCGAGCTGGTGAACATCGGCACGCTGTTCGCGTTCGTCGTCGTCGCGATCGGCGTGGTCATCCTGCGCCGCACCCGCCCGGAACTGCCCCGCGCCTTCCGCACCCCACTGGTGCCGCTCCTGCCGATCGTCTCCGTCCTCGCCTCGCTGTGGCTGATGCTGAACCTGCCCGCGGAGACCTGGCTGCGGTTCGGCATCTGGATGGCGCTCGGCTTCCTCGTGTACTTCGTGTACGGCCGCTCGCACAGCCGCCTCGGCCGGGACGAGAAGGCGGCCGCGGGCGAAACGCCCTAGCCGACGGACCCGCCTCCCCCGGCCGTCATGGGCGGACGGTCCGCGGGCCCGTGACCTCGGCGCCCAACTCCACGACCCTGCGCCGCAGTTCACGGTCCGCGGTGACCACGAGGCGGGCGCGGCCGGGGTGTTCGGCGGTCAGCTCCACGATGCGGTCGTCGCCGCTGCCGGCCGCCGCCTCGACCCGTACACCGGGGACGGACGTCACCCCACGGGCACCGCCCTCGACCACGAGGACCAGCTCCAGCGGACCCGGCAGACCGGGGAGCCCGTCCGCGGCGTACGGGACGAGCAGGTCCCGTACGCGTTCCGCGGCGCCCCGGCGGTCGCGCCACCAGCCGTCGGGCACCGACCCGACCACATTGGCCGCGTCGACGATCACAAGCGGGGGAGCGTCCATGAGGCCAGGGTCGCACGGAGGGCGATCACACGAGCCGATTAGAGTGGGGGAGTGTCAATGGTGCGCACACTCAACGGCAACTGGCTCATACGCGGCCGGGACGGCAGACTCAGTGCCTACGCTCCCCTGGAGGAAGCGGTGCGGTGCTGGGCCGAGCAGCATCCCGGCGGCCCCTGGACACCACCCCGCGCGGTCGGCGGCGACCAGCGCGTGAACCCCGTGCTCGCCGTGGGCCAGGGGACCGACTCCTACGCCCACCTCGTCTCCTGGCGCCCCACCGGAGTGGACGAGGCGGGGCTGGTCCACTCCACCCACTTCCGGCCGCATCTCGCCGCGCTCGACTGGAACCGGCTCGGGCACCCGAACGCCAAGGGGCCGCAGACCGGCGTACCGGCCGTCGCCGTGGACGCCGAGGGCCGCGCGCACGTCTTCGTACGCAACAAGGGCGGCGGGGTCAGCATGCGCGGCCAGAAGGAGCGCGGCGGCTGGGGCCCCTGGCGCGACCTCAAGGGCCGTGAGGTCACCGGCGAACTCGCCGCCGTGACCAGGGCGTCCGGACGCGTCGAACTGTACGCGGCCACGCCGGCCGGCATCCTGCGCTGGACCCAGGCCGGTCCGGGCCACATCCCCGCGCTCGACGACGAGCCGCTGAAGGTGGCGGTGCGGCCGGGGACCCTGCGGGCGCAGGTCACCTCCGACGAGCACGTGACGCTCTTCTTCACGGACGAGAAGGACACCGTGTGCGCCTGGCGGGCCGGCTCGGAGCCGGTGGAACTGCTCGGCTGCGCCGGGCCCGGGGCGGTGGCCACGATCCGCTGCACGCTCGACGACGTCGACTGCACGCTGCTCGCGCAGCGGTCCGCGAGCGGGCGGGTGGCCTTCGCGGCGTATCCCACCGAGCAGGAGTCGGCGGGGGCGTGGTGGACCGACTCGGGTCCGCAGCTGGCCGCTGACGCGGTGGTGTCGCTGGCGGAGGATGCGGAGGGGCGGGTGGTGGCGGCGAGCCTCTCCCCGACGACGGGAACCCTGCTCCTGACCCGCCGGAAGCCGGAGCCTGGCCTGGCCCTCGACGCCTGGCGAAGCATTTGATCCGCCCCCGCCGCCCCTTCCCGACCAGTCTCAGGGGCTCCGCCCCCGAACCCCCGTTGCGCAGTTCCCCGCGCCCTCAGGTACCTGGGGGCGCGGGGAACTGCGCAATCTCTTAGCGGGGGTCTGGGGGCGCAGCCCCCAGGGACGGGACGGGAAGGGGCGGCGGGGGCGAGGAAGCGCCTACGCGGGGACGCTCGCGACGCCCGGCGCCAGGAACGGCTTGCCGTTCACCCGCTGGGAGACACCCTCACGGTCCAGGTACGGGGTGACCCCACCCAGGTGGAACGGCCAGCCCGCGCCGGTGATCAGGCACAGGTCGATGTCCTGCGCCTCGGCGACGACACCCTCGTCGAGCATCAGCCCGATCTCCTGCGCGACAGCGTCCAGCACCCGGTCCCGCACCTGCTCCTCGGTCAGCACGGCATCGCCCTGCTTCAGGAGCGCCGCGACCTCGGGGTCCAGCTCCGGCTTCCCGGAGTCGTACACGTAGAAGCCGCGCTTGCCGGCCTGCACGACCGCCGCGAGGTTCGGGGAGACCGTGAAGCGGTCGGGGAACGCCCGGTTGAGCGTCTCGGAGACGTGCAGACCGATCGCGGGACCGACCAGCTCCAGCAGCACCAGCGGCGACATCGGCAGACCCAGCGGCTCGACCGCCTTCTCGGCGACCTCGACCGGCGTGCCCTCGTCGATGACGTTCTGGATCTCGCCCATGAAACGGGTGAGGATGCGGTTCACGACGAACGCCGGGGCGTCCTTCACCAGGACCGCGGTCTTCTTCAACTTCTTGGCGACGGCGAAGGCCGTGGCGAGGGACGCGTCGTCCGTCGTCTCGCCCCGCACGATCTCCAGGAGCGGCAGGATCGCGACCGGGTTGAAGAAGTGGAAGCCGACGACCCGCTCGGGGTTCTTCAGCTTCGACGCCATCTCCGTCACCGACAGCGAGGAGGTGTTGGTGGCGAGGATCGCGTGCGCCGGGGCGACCGCCTCGACCTCCGCGAACACCTGCTGCTTGACGCCGATCTCCTCGAAGACGGCCTCGATGATGAAGTCCGCGTCCGCGAAGCCCTCGGCCTTGTCCAGGACACCCGTGACCAGGGCCTTGAGGCGGTTGGCCTTGTCCTGGTTGATGCGGCCCTTGCCGAGCAGCTTGTCGATCTCGGCGTGGACGTAGCCCACACCCTTGTCGACCCGCTCCTGGTCGATGTCGGTCAGCACGACCGGCACCTCAAGGCGGCGCAGGAAGAGCAGGGCGAGCTGCGAGGCCATCAGACCGGCACCGACCACGCCCACCTTGGTGACCGGGCGGGCGAGGGACTTGTCCGGGGCGCCGAAGGGACGCTTGCCGCGCTTCTGCACCAGGTTGAACGCGTAGATGCCGGCGCGCAGTTCACCGCCCATGATCAGGTCGGCGAGCGCCTTGTCCTCGGCGTCGAAGCCCTGCTGCAGGTCGCCGTTCTTGGCGGCGGAGATGATGTCCAGCGCGCGGTACGCGGCCGGAGCCGCCCCGTGCACCTTGCTGTCCGCGAGGAAACGGCCCTTGGCGACGGCCTGGTCCCAGGCCTCGCCGCGGTCGATCGCCGGACGGTCGACGACGATCTCGCCCTTGAGGACGGACGCCGTCCAGATCAGCGACTGCTCCAGGAAGTCCGCGCCCTCGAACAGGGCGTCGGCGATGCCCAGCTCGTAGACCTGCACGCCCTTGAGCTGCTTGTTCTGGTTGAGCGAGTTCTCGATGATCACCGAGACGGCCTTGTCCGCGCCGATCAGGTTCGGCAGCAGGGTGCAGCCGCCCCAGCCGGGCACCAGGCCGAGGAAGACCTCGGGGAGCGAGAAGGCGGGCAGGGACGCCGAGACCGTGCGGTAGGTGCAGTGCAGACCGACCTCGACACCGCCGCCCATGGCCGCGCCGTTGTAGTACGTGAAGGTCGGCACGGCCAGTGCCGCGAGGCGCTTGAAGACCTCGTGGCCGCCCTTGCCGATGGCGAGCGCGTCCGGGTGCTCCTTCAGGAGCTCGACGCCCTTGAGGTCCGCGCCGACGGCGAAGATGAACGGCTTGCCGGTGACGCCGACACCGACGATCTCGCCGGCCGCCGCCTCCTTCTCGACCTGGTCGATCGCGACGGCGAGGTTCGCGAGGGAGGCCGGGCCGAAGGTGGTGGGCTTGGTGTGGTCGAAGCCGTTGTCGAGCGTGACGAGCGCGAAGCGCCCGGCGCCGAACGGCAGGTCGAGGTGGCGTACGTGCGCCGACGTCACGACCTCGTCGGGGAACAGCTCCGCTGCGCCCTTCAGGAGTTCAGTGGTGCTCACTTGTCGCCTCCGGCGTCCTTGTGGTGCGGGTTCTCCCAGATCACCGTGGCGCCCATGCCGAAGCCGACGCACATGGTGGTGAGGCCGTAACGGACCTCGGGCTGCTCCTCGAACTGGCGGGCCAGCTGGGTCATCAGCCGGACCCCGGAGGAGGCCAGCGGGTGGCCGTACGCGATGGCGCCGCCGTACTGGTTGACGCGCGTGTCGTCGTCGGCGATGCCGTAGTGCTCCAGGAACGCGAGGACCTGGACGGCGAAGGCCTCGTTGATCTCGAAGAGGTTGATGTCCTCGATCGACAGGCCCGCCTTGGCGAGGGCCTTCTCGGTGGCCGGGATCGGGCCGTAGCCCATGACCTCCGGCTCGACGCCGGCGAAGGCGTACGACACGAGCCGCATCCGGACCGGCAGGTCGTGCTCGCGGGCGAACTCCTCGGACGCGATGATCGAGGCGGTGGCGCCGTCGTTCAGACCGGCCGCGTTGCCGGCGGTGACCCGGCCGTGCACACGGAACGGGGTCTTGAGCCCGGCCAGGTTCTCCAGGGTGGTTCCCGGGCGCATCGGCTCGTCGGCGGTGACCAGGCCCCAGCCGGTCTCGCCGACCTCCGGGTTGGTGTTGCGCACCGAGATCGGCACCAGGTCCTGCTGGATCTTGCCGTTGGCGTACGCCTTGGCGGCCTTCTCCTGCGAGCGCACCGCGTACTCGTCGGCGCGCTGCTTGGTGATCGTCGGGTAGCGGTCGTGCAGGTTCTCCGCGGTCATGCCCATGAACAGGGCCGACTCGTCGACGAGCTTGTCGCTCACGAAGCGGGGGTTCGGGTCGACGCCCTCGCCCATGGGGTGGCGGCCCATGTGCTCGACACCACCCGCGATGACGGCGTCGTACGCGCCGAAGGCCACGGAACCGGCGGCGGTCGTCACGGCGGTCAGCGCGCCGGCGCACATGCGGTCGATCGAGTAGCCCGGCACGGACTGCGGCAGCCCGGCGAGGATGCCGGCCGTGCGGCCCAGCGTCAGGCCCTGGTCGCCGATCTGCGTGGTCGCGGCGATGGCGACCTCGTCGATCTTCTTCGGGTCGAGACCGGGGTTGCGGCGCAGCAGCTCCCGGATCGCCTTCACGACGAGATCGTCGGCACGGGTCTCGTGGTAGATGCCCTTCGGGCCCGCCTTGCCGAACGGGGTGCGGACGCCGTCGACGAAGACGACGTCCCTGACGGTACGAGGCACGATGGCTCTCCTCCAGATGCGGGATGGCACTGCGCGACACACACGCCCTGAGCGCGCGCTCACCTCCCATGCTACTTACGAGTAACCCCCATGCCCACCCCCACGGGCTGGAGCGGCGAAGGTCACACGACATTCCACGCCGCCGTGGACCGCCCGAGGCCGGGCGTAGCCGTGTGCGGGCCAGGCTACGATGAGGCGATGCCCGGCCCGATCGATGTGCGCACCGAGATCCGGGAGTTCCTGAGGTCACGTCGCTCCCGCATCACGCCCGACAAGGCGGGCCTGCCCACCTACGGCGGCAACCGCCGGGTCAAGGGTCTGCGCCGCGAGGAGGTGGCGCTGCTCGCGGGAGTGTCGGTCGACTACTACGTGCGGATCGAGCGCGGTGACCTGGGCGGTACCTCCGAGGGCGTGCTCGACGCGCTGGCCTCGGTCCTCCAGCTCGACGACGCGGAGCGCGACCACCTGTTCCACCTCGCGCGCCAGGCCGGGGCGCCCGGCGGCCGACGCCGCAGCGAGCCCGCTGCGACGGTGCGCCCGGCGCTGCGACAGGTGCTCGACGCCATCACCGACGCGCCGGCGTGGATCCGCAACGGCCGCCAGGACGTGCTCGCCATGAACCGACTCGGCCGCGCCCTGTACGCACCGGTGCTGGCGGACCCGAGACGCCCCGCCAACACCGCGCGGTTCGTCTATCTGAGTCCCGACGCGGCCAAGGCGTTCTTCGTCGACTACGACCAGGTCACGCGAAACGTGGCCGCGGTGCTGCGCATGGAGATCGGCCGCGATCCGCACGACGAGGAACTCGTCGCCCTTGTCGGCGAACTGTCGGCGGGCAGTGAGCTGTTCCGGCAGCAGTGGGCGTCTCAGGACGTGCGGCTGCACGGATACGGGAGCAAGCGAGTGAACCATCCGGTGGTGGGCCGGCTCGACCTGGATTTCGAGTCCCTGGATCTGCCCACCGATCCTGGCCTGCATGTGAATGTCTACACCGCACCCGCGGAGGGGCCGGCCGCCGACAATCTGGCGCTGTTGGCGTCATGGGCGGCCGGCGAGAATTCCATGCCGACCGAGCTTTCAGCACCGGGCGGATAGCCCGGTCCCCCTGCACCGCCGCTTTGAGGGAATTCGTGATCGCCCGGCCAGGGCCTGAGAGGGGTTCTCCCAGTACCTGTATCACCAGGGTCTCGCGGGTGTCCCGGAAGGCTGCCTAATCTCGGTACCGGCCCCCGGCCGAACGCGAATTCAGTGAGAACCGGACGACCGGTACCCCGGGGCATCTCTCATGCGAACGAGAAAGACGGCAAGTGGTGGACAAGCAATTCACAACGCACGCAGAACTCTTCGATCTACGGGGAAAGCGCGCGCTCGTCACCGGTGGCACCAGAGGCATCGGAATGATGATCGCGCGCGGCCTTCTCCAGGCGGGCGTCAGCGTGGTCATCAGTTCGCGCAACGCGGAAGCGTGCGCTCAGGCGCAGGAACAGCTGTCCGTGTTCGGTGAGGTGCGGGCCGTTCCCGCCGACCTGTCGCGCCACGACGAGTGCCGGCGGCTGTCCGACCTCGTCACCGCCGACTCGGAGCGTCTCGACATCCTCGTCAACAACGCGGGCGCCATGTGGGACGAGCCGCTGGCGACGTTCCCGGACGCGGCCTGGGACACGGTCGTCGACCTCAACCTGAAGTCGCCGTTCTGGCTGGTCCAGGAGTTGCTGCCCGCACTTCGCAAGGCGGGCACCGCCGACGATCCCGCGCGGGTCATCAACATCGGCAGCATCGCCGCCATCCACATCCCCCAGCGGCCCAACTACTCGTACTCCAGCAGCAAGGCCGCACTGCATCAACTCACCAGAGTGCTCGCCAGGGAACTGGGACCGCAGCACGTCACCGTGAACGCCGTGGCGCCGGGACCGTTCCCGTCGGCGATGATGGCCGCGACCCTCGACGAGCTGGGCGAGGCGATCGCGGCGGCGGCCCCGCTGCGCCGGATCGGCCGCGACGACGACATGGCGGGCGTGGCCGTGTTCCTCGCCAGCCGGGCAGGCGCGTATCTGACGGGCGCCGTGATCCCCGTCGACGGCGGCATCGCCACCACCGCGTAGGCCGCCCAGGCCGCCTGGGCGAGGACATCGCCGACGCCGGCGAACCGTCTCCAGGCGACGCTCCGGACCCCGCGCCCGAGCGCGGCCCGATACCGCACCGCCTCGGTGACGGACGGCATTGGCGTCGTCCGTCCGCACCGACGTGAGCCCGCCGGTGAGCGACGGATGCCCGACGGCCACCACGGGCATGCCCAGCCGCTGGAGCCCGACCTTCTCCTCCACCGTGCGCACCGGCCGCAGCACCCGCGGGCTTTCGGACGCGTGGGCTCGTAGACCTGCGGCCTCGCGGACCTATGGCCTGAATTCGACGGCAGGACCCGGACGAAGACCCGCCCGCCCGCCGGATTTCCGGCGGGCGGGGCTCAGTCCGTGGTCCTGGGCTTGGCCTGCGCGGTCAGCGCGGTGACGAGCACGGGCGTGACCTGCTCGACCTGCCAGGCCCGAGCCCCGTACCCGGTGAGCGCGGCCGCGACGGACGCCTCGTCCCGCGCGCCCGGCGGCTCCCAGCAGACCCGCCGGACCGTGTCCGGAGTGATCAGGTTCTCCTGCGGCATGTTGAGGGTCTCCGCCAGCGCGGAGACGGCGGCCCGCGCCGCGGACAGCCGGGCCGCGGCCGTCGGGTCCTTCTCCGCCCAGGCGCGCGGCGGAGGCGGACCCGTCACCGGCTGGCCCGGCTGCGGCAGTTCGGCGTCCGGCAGCTCCTTCGCCCGGTCGACGGCCGCCTGCCACTGGTCCAGCTGGCGCCGGCCCATCCGGTGCCCGAAGCCGTTCAGCGCGGCGAGTGCGTGCACATTGGCCGGCACGGCCAGCGCGGCCTCGACGATCGCGCCGTCACCGAGGACCTTGCCCGGCGAGATGTCCCTGCGCTGCGCCACCCGGTCCCGGGTCTCCCACAGCTCCCGTACGACGGCCATCTGCCGGCGGCGGCGCACCTTGTGCATGCCCGAGGTACGGCGCCACGGGTCCTTGCGGGGCTCGGGCGGGGGCGCCGAGGCGATGGCGTCGAACTCCTGGCGGGCCCAGTCCAGCTTGCCCTGCCGGTCGAGCTCCTTCTCCAGCGCGTCCCGCAGGTCGACGAGCAGCTCCACGTCGAGCGCCGCGTAGCGCAGCCACGGCTCGGGCAGCGGACGGGTCGACCAGTCGACGGCGGAGTGCCCCTTCTCCAGTACGAAGCCCAGGACGCCCTCGACCATCGCGCCGAGGCCGACCCGCGGGAACCCGGCGAGCCGGCCGGCCAGCTCGGTGTCGAACAGCCGGGTGGGGACCATACCTATCTCGCGCAGACACGGCAGGTCCTGGGTGGCCGCGTGCAGCACCCACTCCACTCCGGAGAGCGCCTCGCCCAGGCCCGACAGGTCGGGACAGGCGACGGGGTCGACGAGCGCGCTGCCCGCGCCCTCGCGGCGCAGCTGCACCAGATACGCGCGCTGGCCGTAGCGGTAGCCGGACGCCCGCTCGGCGTCCACGGCGACGGGGCCGCTGCCGGCGGCGAACGCGGCGATCATCTCGGCGAGCGCGTCGTCGTCGGTGATCACCGGCGGAATTCCGTCGCGGGGCTCCAACAAAGGGATCGGCGCCGGTTCGACGTCGGCCGGAGGAGCGCCTCCGGTGGTTCGCAGTGAACTGTCTGCTGCGGTCTCTTGGGCGTCGGTCACCTGTCAAGGGTATCTGTGTATGGCAGACGCCCGTCGACGTAACGTTCCGTCGACGGGCGTCCGGGGGGCGTAAACCAGTCAGGTCGGTGGTTCGCGGTCGGTGGGCGGGTCGGTGATCAGTGGATGATTCCCGTGCGCAGGGCCACCGCCACCATGCCGGCGCGGTCGCCCGTGCCGAGCTTGCGGGCGATCCGGGCGAGGTGGCTCTTGACGGTCAGCGCGGACAGGCCCATCGAGACGCCGATGGCCTTGTTCGACTGGCCCTCCGCCACCAGCCGGAGCACCTCGACCTCACGGCCGGACAGCTCGCGGTAGCCGCCGGGGTGGCTCGGGGAACCCGGGGGACGGCGGTGCATACGGGCGGCGGCCGAGCCGATGGGGGCGACACCCGGGCGGGTGGGGAGCCCGACGTTCGTACGGGTGCCGGTGACGACGTAGCCCTTGACGCCGCCCGCGAGGGCGTTGCGCACGGCGCCGATGTCGTCGGCGGCGGACAGGGCCAGGCCGTTCGGCCAGCCCGCGGCTCGGGTTTCGGACAGGAGCGTGAGGCCGGAGCCGTCGGGGAGATGGACGTCTGCGACACAGATGTCGCGGGGGGTGCCGATGCGGGGACGAGCCTCCGCGACGGACGAGGCCTCGATCACGTCGCGAACACCGAGCGCCCACAGGTGGCGGGTGACGGTGGAGCGCACGCGGGGGTCGGCCACGACCACCATCGCGGTGGGCTTGTTCGGGCGGTAGGCGACCAGGCTTGCGGGCTGCTCGAGGAGAACGGACACCAGGCCTCCTGGGGTGCGGGACGGGGGACCGGCTGTGGGGATGAAGCCGGGACGAACCGTGCTTTCAAGGTCACAGAGGTCTTCGGCAGCAAACCCGTCCGCCTTTAGAGAATGATCACGATGTGGTGAGTAATAATGCGTCAAATTCGGACGCACGATCGATCATCCGAAGATCGAAACGAGTTCGCTCCGCTTCGATACGCGGCCGAAAGTGGTCGTATCGATAAAAGGGCAAACGTGTTTTCGTGCAGGCCGCGACCGGTCCGGGACCGGGTCGGAACCGGTTCGGGGGTGCGCCGAAGGGCTCTGCACGACGAAAAGCCGCGCCCCACGAGGGGGCGCGGCTTCGGAGCGGACCTGGGGCCCTGGCGGGGCCTAGCGGGTCTGTGGGCCTCGGCGCTGGGGGAGGGTGACGACCGACGCGTCGCCGGGGGCCGCCGGAGGGAGGCCCGCGAGCTGGGCGAGGAGATCGCACCAGGAAGCCAGATGGGAAGCGGTGTCGGGGACACCGCCCAGGCCTTCGCGCGGGGTCCAGGAGGCGCGGATCTCGATCTGGGACGCCGAGGGGCGCTGCGAGAGACCGCCGAAGTAGTGCGAACTGGCCCGGGTGACCGTGCCGCTGGGCTCGCCGTACGAGAGGCCGCGGGACTGGAGCGCGCCCGTCAGCCAGGACCAGCAGACCTCGGGCAGCAGCGGGTCCGCGGCCATCTCCGGCTCCAGCTCCGCGCGGACCAGCGTCACCATGCGGAACGAGCCCTGCCAGGCGTCGTGCCCGGCCGGGTCGTGCAGCAGGATGAGGCGGCCGTCCGCCAGATCCTCGTCACCGTCGACGACGGCGGCCTCCAGCGCGTACGCGAACGGAGCGAGCCGTCGTGGGGCCTTCGTCGGATCGATCTCGATCTGCGGTCGCAGCCGCGCGGCCCTCAACGCATCGACGGCGGCTCGAAAAGGCAGCGGAGCCGCCTCCATCGCATCCCGTTCCGCCTCCTTGGAGTCGTCCATTCCGCCAGCGCCGTCCGACAGTCGTCCTTGAGCCGCAGCCATGCGGGGAAGGTTAAGGGGAACGGAGCCTTCGTGCAGGGACAGACACCCGTGCGCCGGACCACTGTCCGGATCCCGTTGCCGAGAAGCACCCCTGAAAAGGCCGATTCGCGGAGTTAACGGGCCGGGCTCCGGGGGGTACGGCCTCGTCTCGGCCCCGGGCTCCGGGTGCCCGCGGACCGTGGGAGACTTTTGCCGTGAGTGCCATCGACCGCCCCAAGGGCCAGCAGCCGACCGCGACCTACGACTCCGCCTTCCTCAAGGCGTGCAGGCGTGAACCCGTGCCGCACACGCCCGTGTGGTTCATGCGGCAGGCGGGGCGCTCGCTGCCCGAGTACCTGAAGGTGCGCGAGGGCATCCCCATGCTGGAGTCCTGCACGCGGCCCGAGCTGGTCGCCGAGATCACCCTCCAGCCGGTCCGCCGGCACCAGGTGGACGCGGCGGTCTACTACAGCGACATCGTCGTACCGCTGAAGGCCATCGGTGTCGACCTGGACATCAAGCCCGGTGTGGGCCCCGTCGTCGAGAAGCCGATCCGCACCCGTGCCGACCTCGACCAGCTGCGTGATCTGACGCCGGACGACGTCTCGTACGTCACCGAGGCGATCGGCCTGCTCACCCGTGAGCTCGGTCCGACGCCGCTCATCGGCTTCGCGGGCGCGCCGTTCACCCTCGCGAGCTACCTCGTCGAGGGCGGGCCGTCCCGCAACCACGAGCACACCAAGTCCCTGATGTACGGCGACCCGCAGCTCTGGGCCGACCTGCTGGACCGGCTCGCCGACATCACGGCCGCCTTCCTGAAGGTGCAGATCGAGGCCGGCGCCTCCGCCGTCCAGCTCTTCGACTCCTGGGTCGGCGCCCTGGCCCCGGCCGACTACCGGCGCTCGGTGATGCCCGCCTCCGCGAAGGTCTTCCGGGCCGTCGAGGAGTACGGGGTTCCGCGCATCCACTTCGGGGTCGGCACCGGTGAGCTGCTCGGCCTCATGGGCGAGGCCGGCGCGGATGTCGTCGGCGTCGACTGGCGTGTGCCGCTCGACGAGGCCGCACGGCGCGTCGGGCCAGGAAGGGCGCTCCAGGGGAACCTGGACCCCGCTGTCCTCTTCGCCCCGACCGAGGTCGTGGAGGAGAAGACGCAGGAAGTCCTCGACGCCGCCTCCGGACTCGAAGGGCATGTGTTCAACCTCGGGCACGGGGTGCTGCCGACGATGAGCCCGGACGCGCTGACCCGGCTGGTGGACTTCGTCCACACCCGTACGGCGCGCTGACGCTCCACTGAGGGCCGGCGGGTGCTTCGGGCGCCTACCAGCGAGGGCGTGCGCGTCTGCCCCACAGGAGGCCGCGGGGCTCCGGTGGGGGCGGGGTGCCCCGGCGCAGCGGCCAGGCCAGCAGCATGCCGGTCAGGAAGCCGACCACATGGGCGACGTACGCGACGGTGCCGGCCGCCGAGACGCCCGTGCCGGACGAGTACACCGCCTGGAGGCCGAACCAGAAGCCCAGCACGATCCAGGCGGGCAGCCGCAGCGGCAGGAAGATCAGGAACGGCACCAGGACCCAGACCCTGGCCCTCGGATAGAGCACCAGATACGCGCCGAGCACCCCGGCGATCGCGCCCGACGCGCCGATCAGCGGGTCCCCGGAGCCGGCGTTGACGAGGGCGAAGCCGTACGCCGCCGCGTAGCCGCAGGCCACGTAGAACAGCGCGTAGCGGACGTGGCCCAGGCGGTCCTCGATGTTGTTGCCGAAGATCATCAGGAACAGCATGTTGCCGAGCAGGTGCACCCAGCCGCCGTGCAGGAACATCGACGTCAGGACCGACAGCGGGGGCGACTTGTCGTAGCCGGGCGGGCCGACGACACAGCCGGGACCGCCGGGGCCCACCCCCACGGCCCCGGTGGGGACGGCCGTCGGGGTCTGCCCGTGGATCAGCTCCCGCGGCACCGCCGCCCAGTGGTCAAGGAACGCCTGCAGATGGCACAGCTGCGCCGCACCGCTCTCGCCGGTGAGTGAACTTGCCACCCCCGGAGTGGCCAGGAACACCACGAAGTTGACGGCGATCAGCACGTACGTCACATACGGCGTACGGCGGGCCGGGTTCACGTCATGGACGGGTATGACCACGAGGAAATCCTGCCCCGGTTCGGCGAGTCTGAACGGCGACCCGGCCGTCTGCGTATGTTTCGGCAACGCCCGTGATCCCAGCAAGACGTGAGGAACAGGTCATGAACGACCGAGTCACTCAGCCGTTGATCGCCACGCAGGACGGCGAGGCGGAGCTCGCCGTGGTACTCAGGCTGTCCTGGGAGGACGTGGCCGCGCTCGGCCAGGAGGCCGGCCGGCTGGCCGCGAGCATGCAGCGCCCCGTGACGCTGGACGAGGCCGTGAGCCATCGGCTGCGGGGGAGGCAGGGCGGGTCGCACGCGCGGTCGTCGGCTGCCGCCTCGGCCATGCCGGCGGCCGTGCCGCCCACGCCGTCCGCGCCCGCGGTGGGTGGGCCGCCGACCGTGTCCTCGGTGTCCGGTGTCTCGTCGTTGGGGCGGTCGCCGGGGGAGCAGGCCCGGCAGGCCATAGAGAAGATCAACGGGAACGGGGTGAGCGGGGCGAACGGGATGAGCGGGGCTGTGCAGGGGGCTTGAGGCCTCGTGTTCGGCTGACCGCCGGTGGGGGGCGCGCAGTTCCCCGCGCCCCTTACGGGGGCGCCTACGGGGTGGGCTTTCTGATCGCTGTCACCGCCTTGCGGGCCGCCACCAGGACGGGGTCCCAGACCGGGGAGAACGGTGGGGCGTAGCCGAGGTCCAGGGCCGTCATCTGTTCCACCGTCATGCCCGCGGTGAGCGCCACCGCGGCGATGTCCACGCGCTTGCCGGCACCCTCCCGGCCGACGATCTGGACGCCCAGGAGACGGCCCGTGCGCAGCTCGGCGAGCATCTTCACCGTCATGAGGCCGGCGTTCGGGTAGTACCCCGCCCGGCTCGTCGACTCGATGGTGACCGCCTCGAACCGCAGGCCCGCCCGCCGCGCGTCCTTCTCCCGCAGCCCGGTACGCGCGATCTCCAGGTCGCAGACCTTGCTCACCGCCGTGCCGACGACACCGGGGAACGTGGCGTAGCCGCCGCCGGCGTTCGAGCCGATCACCTGGCCGTGCTTGTTGGCGTGGGTGCCCAGCGCGATGTGCCGTTCGCGGCCCGAGACCAGGTCGAGGACCTCCACACAGTCGCCGCCCGCCCAGATGTTGTCGTGGCCGCGCACCCGCATGGCGAGGTCCGTCAGCAGCCCCTCGTGGTCGCCGAGCGGCAGCCCCGCGGCCTCGGCGAGCGTGGTCTCCGGCCGGACGCCGATGCCGAGGACCACCACGTCCGCCGGGTACTCGCGGTCCTGGGTGGCGACCGCGCGGACCCGCCCGTCCTGACCGGTGAGGATCTTGGTGACCTCGGCGTCGTTCACCATCGTGATGCCGAGCCCCTCCATCGCCTCGTGCACCAGACGGCCCATGTCGGGGTCGAGCGTCGACATCGGCTCCCGGCCGCGGTTGACGACCGTCACCTCGTACCCGCGGTTGATCAGCGCCTCGGCCATCTCCACGCCGATGTAACCCGCGCCGATCACCACCGCGCGCCTGCCCTCCGTACGGCTCAGCGTGTCGATGAGGGCCTGCCCGTCGTCGAGGGTCTGCACGCCGTGCACCCCGGGCGCGTCGATCCCGGCCAGCGGCGGCCGCACCGGACGGGCACCCGTCGCGATCACGAGCTTGTCGTACGACGTCCAGGACTCGGCTCCCGACTCCAGGTCGCGTGAGCGCACCCGGCCGCCGGAGACGTCGAGTTCCGTGACCTCCGTACGCATCCGCAGGTCGATGCCGCGTTCCCGGTGCTCCTCGGGCGACCGCGCGATCAGCTGATCCCGCTCCGCGACCTCACCGCCCACCCAGTACGGGATGCCGCACGCCGAGAAGGAGCTGAAGTGGCCCCGCTCGAAGGCGATGATCTCCAGCTCGTCGGGGCCCTTCAGCCGGCGGGCCTGGGACGCGGCGGACATGCCTGCCGCGTCCCCGCCGACGACCACCAGACGCTCTTTCGCACGGTTCTCGCCGCTCACACTCATGCTCATGACGAACACGCTACGGGCGCCGCGCGTTTCGGTCCCGTCCGGGCACGCTCAGTTCTGGCCGTTCCCGGCCGGTCCGTCCCCGCCGACCTGGCTGCCGGGCTGCGTGCGGACCGGCATCCTGCCGCGCAGGACACGCACCCAGAGGAACAGCAGCAGCGCCGCGCCCACCAGGAACGGCAGCACCGCGCCCAGCGCCAGCGCGATCCAGCGGAACATGGTGACGAACGCGTCCCAGCCGCCCCCGAGCGCGTCCGCGAACCCGGGGTCGTCGTCCTTCGCGGCCTTCTTCACCGGCGTCTCGGACAGCGACAGCGTGATCGTGGCCAGACTCGTACGGTCCTTGAGGGAGGCCTGCTGGGCCAGCAGCGACTCCAGGTCGGCCTGGCGCGTGGTCAGCTCACCCTCCAGGGCGACCACTTCGCTCAGCTTGGCGGCACGGTCCATCAGCTCGCGGATCCGGGCCACGCTGGCGCGCTGGGTCGTGACGCGGCTCGCGACGTCGACGACCTCCTCGGTGACGTCCTCCGCCTTCGCCCTGCGGTCGACGAGCCTGCCCGAGCCCGCCAGCTCGTCGAGGACGTCCTCGTACGCGTCCGCGGGCACCCGCAGGACGACACGGGAGCGCTCGTGGCCCTCGGAGTCACGGTCCGTCGTCTCGTCGCCGACCAGGCCGCCCGCGTTCTCGACCACGGTGCGGGCCTCGGCGAGGGACTTCGGCACGTCCTTGACCCGCACGGTCAGGGACGCGGTGCGGACGATGTGGGTGGTCGGCCGGGTCGGCGCGGCGGCCTGATCCCCGTCGGCGTTCCCGTCGGCGGCGCCCGCGCCGGTGCGGGCGGCGCCCGCACCCCCCTCCTGGGCTCCCGGGGCGGCGGCCTTGTCGCCTGCCGAGTCGGAGCCGCCGTCCGCGGCGGTGCACCCCGTGAGGGCGAGGGCGCCGGCGAGCAGCAGTGCCGAGAGGACCTGTACAGGTCGTGCGGTTCGATACATGGCGGTGTTCCCCCGAGGGTGTCGTGACGGCTGACGTTCCTTCGACGCCGGAGCCGCGCAGGACGTTGGCCGGATCCGGTTCCGAACCGGTCACGGTCCGGACTCGCCGCGGCCACCGGGTGCCCGACAGGGCCCGCGCGGGGTCTGGGACAGTGGGGACATGCACGCAGACACACGTACGGGGCCCGGTCACGTCGTCGTCATCGGGGGTGGCGTCGCCGGTCTGGCCGCCGCCCACCGGCTCCTGAACGGCGGCGCGCGCGTGACCGTACTGGAGGCCTCGGACCGGCTCGGCGGCAAGCTGCTGCCCGGTGAGATCGCGGGTTCCCGGGTCGATCTCGGCGCCGAGTCGATGCTCGCGCGACGGCCCGAGGCGGTGGCGCTCGCCCACGAGGCGGGCCTCGCCGACCGGCTCAGGCCGCCGGCGTCGGTGGGTGCCTCGATCTGGACGCGCGGGGTGCTCAGGCCCATGCCCAAGGGGCACGTCATGGGGGTTCCCGGGGACGCGGCGGCCCTCGCCGGGGTCCTCTCCGAGGAGGGCCTGCGCCGGATCGAGCGCGACCGCGACCTGCCCCGCACGGAGGTGGGCGACGACGTGGCGGTGGGCGGGTACGTCGCGGAGCGGCTCGGCCACGAGGTCGTCGACCGGATCGTCGAGCCCCTGCTCGGCGGGGTCTACGCAGGCGACGCGTACCGCATCTCGATGCGCTCGGCCGTCCCCCAGCTCTTCGAGGCGGCCCGTACGCACACCTCGCTTACCGAGGCGGTCCGCGAGATCCAGGCGAAGGCTGCCCGGATCCAGCAGCAGGGACGACCGCGGGAACGGCGGCAGGAACAGCCGCCGGACCAGCCCACGGGCCCGGTCTTCATGGGCATCGAGGGCGGCGTCGGCCAACTGCCGCTCGCCGTCGCCGAGTCGGTACGCGCCCGGGGCGGCGAGATCGTCACGGGAGCCCCGGTCACGGAGCTGCGCCGGGTCGCGGGCGACGCGGCCGGCGGTGACGGTGCCGGCGGTGACGCTGCCGACGGGCGGCGCGAGGGCTGGCGGGTCGTCGCGGGCGGCCGGGTGCTGTCGGCCGACGCGGTCGTCGTCGCCGTGCCCGCCGCGGCCGCCGCGGTGCTGCTCGGCGCCGAGGCCCCCGCCGCCGCGGCCGAGCTGGCGGCGATCGAGTACGCCTCCATGGCGTTGATCACGCTCGCCTACCGCCGTGCCGAGACCGCCCTCCCCGCCGGCAGCGGCTTCCTGGTGCCGCCCGTCGACGGGCACACCATCAAGGCGTCGACGTTCGCGTCCCAGAAGTGGGGCTGGATCGCCGAGGAGAACCCGGACGTGGTGGTCCTGCGGACGTCCGTCGGGCGGTACGGGGAGACGGAGATCCTCGGCCGCCCGGACGCCGACCTCGTCGACGTGTCACGGCACGACCTGCGCGCGGCCACCGGCCTCACCGCCGAACCCCTGGAGACCCGTGTGACCCGCTGGGACGACGGGCTGCCCCAGTACCCGGTCGGGCACCACGCGCGCGTGGCCCGCATCCGCGAACACGTCGGCAAGGTGCCGGGCCTCGCCGTGTGCGGAGCGGCGTACGACGGGGTGGGGATCCCGGCCTGTGTCGCGAGTGCGAACGCCGCCGTGGACAAGCTGAGGGGCGACAGCCGGCCGGTGGAGGCGCTCATCGCCCACCCGGTGCGGAGTCCGCGCGGCGGAGCGGGAGAATAGCCCCATGAGTGACGACGCCCCCATCACCGGCCAGGCCAGGACTCCGAACGCCGGCAAGAAGGCCAAGGACCTCAACGAGGTCATCCGCTACACCCTCTGGTCCGTGTTCAAGCTGCGCGACGTGCTCCCCGAGGACCGCGCCGGCTACGCGGACGAGGTCCAGGAGCTGTTCGACCAGCTCGCCGCCAAGGACGTCACGATCCGGGGAACGTACGACGTCTCGGGACTGCGCGCCGACGCCGACCTCATGGTCTGGTGGCACGCCGAGACCGCCGACCAGCTCCAGGAGGCGTACAACCTCTTCCGCCGTACGCGGCTGGGGCGAGCGCTGGATCCCGTCTGGTCGAACATGGCGCTGCACCGGCCGGCGGAGTTCAACCGCTCGCACGTGCCGGCGTTCCTCGCGGACGAGACGCCGCGCGACTACATCAGCGTGTACCCGTTCGTGCGCTCGTACGACTGGTACCTGCTGCCGGACGAGGACCGGCGCCGGATGCTCGCCGACCACGGCAAGATGGCCCGCGGGTTCCCGGACGTGCGGGCCAACACGGTTGCCTCGTTCTCGCTGGGTGACTACGAGTGGATCCTCGCGTTCGAGGCGGACGAGCTGTATCGCATCGTGGACCTCATGCGGCACCTGCGGGCCTCCGAGGCCCGGATGCACGTCCGCGAGGAGGTCCCGTTCTACACGGGCCGCCGCAAGTCCGTGGCCGAACTGGTCGCGGGCCTGGCGTAGCCCCTAGGGGGTGGGGGGTGCGGTCGTGCGTCGGCTGTCTGCCGGTGGGGGGTTGGTGCGCAGTTCCCCGCGCCCTAGGGGGTCGGGGTCGGTTCCTTGTGTGGGGCGCAGGATGTCTCGCGGGCAGGGAGGCGGCCTTGTAGCAGGTACGCGTCCAAGTGGGCGTTCACGCAGGCGTTCGGGCCGCCGCCGATGCCGTGCGAACCTGATGCCGACTCGGTGACCAGAGCGGAGCCCGACAGACGCCGGTGCATCTCCAGCGCGCCGGTGTACGGCGCCGCCGCGTCCCGTTCGGACGCCAGGATCAGCGTCGGCGCCAGCTCGCCCGGGGACGTGCGCACATCGAGCGGCCGGTGCCGCGGCAGCGGCCAGAAGGCGCACGGCAGGTTCGCCCAGACGTTGCCCCAGGTCTCGAAGGGCGCCACCCGCGCGAGGCGCGTGTTGTCGCGGTCCCAGGTGTGCCAGGCCCGCGGCCAGGGCGCGTCGTTGCACTCGACGGCGGTGTAGACGGCCTTGCTGTTCTCCTGTTCCGTCAGCGCGTCCCGGTGCGGACCCGCCTGCCGGATCAGCGGCTCCGGGTCGCCCTTCAGATACGCGGAGAGCGCCAGCGCGCGCTGCGGCCAGTAGTCGTCGTAGTACCCGGCCTGCAGGAACGCGCCCTGCAACTGCCCGGGTCCGACCTCGCCGCCGGCGGGCTCCACCGCGAGCCGGGCCCGCGCCCGCTCGTAACTGCGCTGCACCTCCCGCGCGGTGCGGCCCAGCCCGTACACCGTGTGGTGCTTGGCCGTCCAGGCGCGGAAGTCGGCCCAGCGGCCCTCGAAGGCGACGGACTGGTCGAGGTTGTTGCGGTACCAGACCTTCGCCGGGTCCGGGTTCACGGCCGAGTCGAGGACCATCCGGCGTACGTGCGAGGGGAACAGCTCCGCGTACAGCGCGCCGAAGTACGTGCCGTAGGACGCCCCCATGAAGGTCAGCCTCCGCTCGCCCAGGGCGGCGCGCAGGACGTCCAGGTCCCGGGCGTTGTTGACGGACGAGAAGTGCCTGATCGTGCGGCCCGACCGCGCCACACAGCCTCGCGCGTACGCCTTCGCCCGTGCGACGCGCTCCTCCTTGTACGCCTCCGAGGGGTGCGTCGGCGACTGGGTCGGCCCCTTCAGGAGCTGCTGCGGGTCCTGGCAGGACAGCGGCGCGGAGCGGCCCACCCCGCGCGGGGCGTAACCGACGAGGTCGTACGCCGACGCGATGCGCTGCCACTCCGGGATCATGCCGATCAACGGGAAGTACATGCCGGACGCGCCGGGGCCGCCCGGGTTGAAGACGAGCGAGCCCTGCCGCGGCACGGACGCCCGCTTCCCGCCGCCCCTCGCACCGTCCTTGCCGGTCGCCCGCACCCGGCTGACGGTCAGCTCGATCTTCCTGCCGTCGGGGTGCGCGTAGTCGAGCGGGACCGTGACCGTGCCGCACTGCAGGCTCGCGGGGCCGTCCTGGTCCGCGGAGCACTTCCCGAAGCGGATGCCGTCGGCGGCGGCACGGTCGGCGGCGATCGCCGTGCCGCGCCGTTCGGCCCAGCCGGACGAGGTCTGGGCGCTGCCCGCGGGCGCGGCGACGGCGGCGGCCAGGACGAGGGATCCGGCGGTCGCGCAGAGGGCGGCGGCTCTCATCGCTCTTCCTTCGGTCGGGTCGGGTGCACGGCAGCGGAGTGCGTGACGGCAACAAAAGGGATGTTTCGCGGGGGACTTGGCGAAGTAAAGCACCGGCCCGCCGATGTCGGCCCGATGACCCCGATGCGCGGCTCAGACGTACGGCTCGCGGTGCCCGAAGGCCGCCCGCAGATTCGGTTCGCCGACCGCGCGGATACCGCGTACGGCCACGGTGGTGAGGTACGTACGGTCGTCGCTGTCGATGTCCGCGCGACGGGTCAGGGCGCTGAGCAGGCGCTGTCCCGCCGGTGACGCCCAGTGGGTGTAGGGGTGGACCTCGATCCGGGCGATGGCCAGACAGCTCATGGTGAGGATGAGCGGCAGCGTGAACCAGACGGCCACCAGCGCCCGCTCGTGCTGGGCCTGAGAAGGCATCAGCAGCGCGACCGCGGCCAGCGCCGACACGATCACCGCGGCCGACCGCACCTGGCGCACGGCGCCGGCGACCGTGGTGCGCGCGCCGTCCGGCACGGCGAGGCCCGCGGCCACGAGGCGGTCGGCGAGGGCGCGTACGGACTCCGCGGCGGCCGTGCTCGTACGGACCGGCGCTATCCGGGACTGCCCGTCCGGGCCTATCGCGCCCAGGACCGAGCGCTCCATCTCGTCCCGGCCGCGCGGGTCCACGACGGTCGCCCAGCCGGTGTGGGCGAGCAGCAGCCGGCGCTGGCGGGCCATCGACACGAGCGTGAGATCGGCGACCCGGGCGGGACCGCCCGACAGGAACGCGGCCTCGTACAGCGTCAGACCGCGTCCGTCGGGCGCGGGCGCGTCGTCGACGGCGGCGGCCCGGACGGAGGCCAGGCACAGGCGGGTGCAGGCCGTGCCCGCCGCGGCCCAGGCCAGGAGAAGGAGGAGAACCCAGAGCATGCCGGAGTTCTATGCGAACGAGGCCGTCCGCGCCACGACTTGTTCACAATTTGGACAAAGCATCGCCACTGTATGACGTTTCGCGTCGGTGCCGCTCCGGTTGCCGGGACTACTTGTCCTTCGGTGGTGGGCTGGTCGCGGCCGGTGGCAGGGAGTAGGTCGTCGAGGGGGAGGGGGTGACCGGGACCGGCGGGCTGGGCGAGGTCTTCGGGCCCGGTGGCGCGGGCGAGTGGGTGAGCGGGGGCGCGCTCGCGGCGGCGGCGTCCCGGGCCAGGGCGTCGAAGTCGACGAGCCCGGTGGCCTCCAGGACGGTGATGTGGTCCAGGACGGTGGTGTTCGCGTCGTCGGCGAGCGCGCGGACGAGCGAGTTGCGGGTGCTCGCACGGACCTGGGCGACCAGCCCGAACACCTTGCCGTGTGCGCCGCGGAGGATGTTCGCGAACCGTGTGTCGTACTCCTGGCCCCGCGCCGCGCTCAGCGTGGCCAGCCACGCGCGCTGCTGTTCGTTCGGCTGGTCGGGCAGTTCCAGGCCCAGCCGCGCGGCCACGTCGCGTACGCGCTCGTCCAGGAACGTATGGCCTTCGACGAGGTGCTCGCCCGCCGTCCGTACGGCTTCGGTGGTGCCGCGCTCCTCGGCCTGCTGGCCGGCGGGCAGCTCCCACAGGCCCGCGAGCCGGACCTTCACGACGAAGTCGCGGTCCTGCGCGGACAGCGGGCCGAACCTCGTCGACACGGTCGAGGCGTTGAGCGTGTCCACGCCCGTGCCCGACCGGTCCGCGTACGACCAGATCGGGAAGACCAGTGCCACGAGGGTCAGGGCAAGGCCCGCGATGATGAGCCCGGTGCCGGTGAACAGCCCGCGGCTGTTGATGGATCGCATGGTGCCTCCTGTTGCGGCACCGCACGTTAGTGCGCTTGTGGTGTGGGTCGGCATAGTACTTCGTGGGGATACGCCAGCCGCGGTACGGGTTTGGACGAATGGAGTACGCCGACCGGACGGGCCCGTGACAGCGGTGTCTCCGCAGGTGGGGCCGGGACGGGGGTGGTCGCCTCGTGGCCGGTGGGTCGCGCCCGCGGCAGACGCGTACGGGCACCGCTGTGTCCCGGCTGAGTGCGCACCCGCGCGGTCCGGTCGTCGCGGGGCGGCGCTGAGCAGGCACGGGACACGCGGCGCTGTACGGACTCGGCTCCTCTGTCGCCCGGGTGAGCGAAGTCACGGGCGGCCAGGGCCGGCTACGCCCTGCGTCGACCGGATCTCAACGCCTGAGCAGGACCCGCCGCGTGGCGCGCGCCAGCCGCGCCGCGGGGTGCCGCGACAGCGGTGCGGGGCCGGAGCGCTCCAGCCACCAGTCGCTCACCCGCCGCCGTACGTTCGCGTCGTCGAGGTGTCCCTCGAACAGCAGGTACTCCGCGAAGTCCAGCGCGTCCCGCCGGTAGCCCCCCGACATGGGGTGGCTGTGCGCGTACGCCTGGAAGTTCTTCCGGTAGGCACCCGCGAGGATCTCCGGCAGTTCCGGGGCGACCTTCCCCACGACGTCGGCCCGCTTGCCGCTCAGCGCTCGGGCCTGCACGGCCAGCCGGGTCCGGTCGAACCCCTCGGGTGCGGGCGTCCCGGCGACGAGCGCGGACAGCAGGGCGGCCTGCGCGAGGGCGAGGCGCTGCCGGGCCGGGTCGGTGGACGGCTGTGCCGCGCGGCCGCCGTCGGTCTCGCCGGACCGGGCTCCTTCGAACGGGGCTCCTTCAGGCCGTGCTCCTTCGGGCCGGGGGCCTTCGGACGGGGCGGCGTCCCTGTCCGTCCGCTCCGCCGCCTTCCGTTCCACCGTCTCCCGGATCGCCGTCAGTTCGCGCTCCAGCTCGGCCGGCTCGGGGAAGTTCTCGTCGCGCTCCAGGAGCACGCCGGGCGGACGGACCCGGGAGGCGAGCTCGGCGAGGACGTCGAGGACCACCTCGGGCACGGGGTGCGCGTGGCTGTCGTGCCACACGCCGTCGCGCTCGAAGCCGCCGGCGACATGGACGTACGCGATGGCCTCGACGGGCAGTTCGTCCAGCGCCTCGGCGGGGTCCTCACCGCGGTTGACGTGGTTGGTGTGGAGGTTGGCCACGTCGATGAGGAGGCGCACCCCGGTGCGGTCGACCAGGTCGTACAGGAACTGGCCCTCGGTCATCTCCTCGCCGGGCCAGGAGAGGAGCGCCGCGATGTTCTCCACCGCGAGCGGCACGGGCAGCGCGTCCTGGGCGATACGGATGTTCTCGCACAGCACGTCGAGGGCGTCCCGGGTGCGGGGGACCGGCAGCAGGTGCCCGGCCTCCAGCGACGGCGAGGCGGTGAGCGCCCCGCCCGCCCGGACGAACGCGATGTGCTCGGTGACCAGCGGGGAGCCGAGGGCCTCGGCACGGGCCGCCAGGTCGGCGAGCTTCCCCTCGTCGGGGCGGTCCGCGCCGCCGAGCCCGAGCGACACCCCGTGCGGAACCACCGTGATGCCGCGCTCCCGCAGCCGCACCAGCGATTCGGGGAGGTGCCCCGGACAGATGTTCTCGGCGACGGCCTCGACCCAGTCGATGCCGGGCATGCGCTCCACGGCGTCGGCGATCTCCGGCCGCCACCCGATTCCCGTACCCAGATGCTTCATTGCTCTCCCCCTACCTTCACCACGGTTTCACCAGGACCTGTGCGGCGTCTCCTTCGACGGACCTGTGTTCCGGCGTGACCGGGTGATGGCCCGGGAAACCCGGGCCGAACCCATCGGCGGGGACGTTCAGAGCAACATTTGAGGTTCCGAGAGCGTGACCACCGACCCGGAAGCGCGGCTGCCGGGAGGCGCTACTGCGAGGCGGAGGCGTCCGGGTCCTCCGGGGCGGGACGGTCCGTGTTGACCGTGCCGGGCTTTCCCGGGGAGGGCCGTGACGTGGTGCCGATGTCGCCGGTCGCCTCGGCGGGCGGTGCCGATCCCACGGTCGCCCCGGGGACGGGCGGCGGCGGTCCGGTCGGGCTGGCCGTGGTTCCGGCCACCGAGTCGTTGGCGATCGCCTCGAAGTCGACGACGCCGGTCTTCTCCAGCACCGTGATGTGGTCGAGCACGGTCTGGTTGGCGTCCGAGGCGAGCTGGCGCACCAGGGAGTTGCGCGTCTGGTTCCGTACCGCGCCGATCGCCGGGAAGATCTTGCCGTGGGCGGACCTCAGGAGGTTCGCCCACACCTTCGGGTAGTCCGCGGTGCTCGCGTCGGTCATCTCCCGCAGCCAGCCCTGCTGCTGCGCGTTCGGCTGGTTCGGCAGCTCGACGCCGAGCTCCCGCGCCACCACCCGCACCCGCTTGTCGAGGTCGGTGTGGCCGACGACCAGGTGGTCGGCGGCCTCCTTCATCTCGGGGCTGGGATTGCGTTCGAGGGCCTGCTGCGCGGCGGGCAGTTCCCACAGCCCCGCCAGTCGCACCCGGACGATCAGGTCACGGTCGGTGGCGGTCAGCGGACCCCACTTCGTGGACACGGTGCCGGCGGCGAGGTTCGCCGGCCCCGTACCGGCGCGGTCGGTGTACGACCACACGGGAAACGCGAGCGCGCCGAGTGTGCCGACGAGTGCCACGATGACGAGGGCCGTGCCGTTGATTCGCCGCAAAGGAGCCTCCCGGGTTGCACCAACTGGTCGTTGGGAACGAGTACTTGGCCAGCGCCAGAAGATACGTACGGGACAGCGGTGCTGTTCAACGATTCATGTCTGCTGCGTCACACCCCGGCGCAGCGCCGGATGGTCGGCGACCACGGTGCACGAGCCAGGGGCGATCTCCGTGAAGCCCGCGTCGCGCACCAGCGGCAGCCCGCTGGTGGAGAGCCGCGCCCACTGCTGCGGACCGGCCGTGCGGACGGCGAGCGGGAAGCCCGCCTCGCGCCAGGCCGTACGGTCCTCGTCGGACAGCTCCCACCAGGCCAGCTGGGCGCCGTGGCCCGCCTGGGCCATCGCCTTGCCCGCCGACATCTCCAGGCCGGGGCTCAGCCACAGCACCGGCGTGTTCGTGTCGGCGTCGGCCGGCGGCTCGGGGTCGTCGAGGTCCGTGCCGGAGACCTGGAGGCGGGCCAGGTCCTTGGGCCAGCCGTCCAGGGGGACCGGCGGGAAGACGCGGACCTCGGCGGACTTGCCGGTGACGGTGACACCGGGCAGTGCCTCGGCACGGCGCCACTCGGCGCCGCGGGCCCGCCGGACGACCTTGCGGATCCGGGCGTCCTGCCAGTCGTGGACGGCGCGCGCCCATTCGCCCGCACCGAGCGAGCGCTCGTCGGCGAGGAGCACCAGGACGGCGCGGGCCGCGGTCTCCAGCGCGTCCGTGCGGGCCGGAGGGTCGCCGCGTTCGATGCGGGCGACCAGCGGCAGTACGAACTGCGGTGCCTCGTCGCGGGCGGTCCTTTCGTGCCGGAAGGGGCTGTCAGGTACCGCGGAGTCCGGCCCGGTCGTCGTCTCGTCGCTGCTCACGCACTCAGTCTGCCAGGCGGAGGACCGCTCGGGCCGAGGGGCGCCGTGCCCCCGGGGAGCTGCCCGCGCCCCTCCGGAGAGGGGCGCGGGTTCGTCATGCCGCGTCGAGGCGGGTCAGTTCCTCGGCGGACAGCTTCAGTTCCGTCGCGGCGACCGAGTCGCGGATGGTCTCGGGGCGCGAGGAGCCGGGGATCGGGATCGTCACCGGGGCCTTCGCGAGGATCCACGCCAGGCTCACCTGCTGCGGACTCACCCCGTGCTCGTCCGCCACCTCCGCGAACACGGCGAACCGCGAACCCAGCTCGCCGGCCCTGGAGATGCCGCCCAGCGGGCTCCACGGCAGGAACGCGATGCCGAGTTCCGCGCACAGGTCCAGCTCGCGCTCGCTGGAACGGAAGGCGGGCGAGAACTGGTTCTGCACGCTCACCAGACGGCCGCCGAGGATCTCGTCGGACAGCCGGATCTGCTCGGGGTCGGCGTTCGAGATGCCCGCGAACCGGATCTTGCCCGCGTCCAGCAGATCGCGGATCGCGCCGACCGACTCCGCGTAGGGGACCTTCGGGTCCGGCCGGTGGAACTGGTAGAGCCCGATGGCCTCGACGCCGAGCCGCCTCAGCGAGGCGTCGCAGGCCGCTTCGAGGTGCTCCGGAGAGCCGTTCAGCGTCCATGACCCGTCGCCCGGACGCAGATGGCCGCCCTTCGTCGCGATCAGCACGTCCGAGGTGTCGCCGCCGTACGTGGCCACCGCGCGGGCGATCAGGGACTCGTTGTGCCCGACCTCGCCCGCGTCCCGGTGGTAGGCGTCGGCGGTGTCGAAGAGGGTGACCCCCGCGTCCAGCGCCGCGTGCACCGTCGCGACCGAACGCGCTTCGTCCGGGCGTCCCTCGATGGACATCGGCATCCCGCCGAGACCGATCGCCGCGACCTGGACATCACCGATGGTGCGTGTCTGCATGGAGATTCCTCCTGAGGACTCGTTCGGTACTCCCAGACTCCACCGCCACGTTTTTGCAGTCCAACAACAGAAACCGATCGCTCTGAGCAGTCGTGGCGATGAATCGGAACCGGCCCGGCTCACATCAGCTCGGACACCTTCACGAACCGGTAGCCGCGCTCGCGCAGCTCGGGGACGATGCGGCGCAGGGCCTCCTCGGTGGCCGGCGCCGCGCTGCGCGTGCAGTGCATGACGACCACGGAACCGGGCCGCACCCCGTCCAGCACGTCCCGCGCGACGGCCGCCGCGTCCGTCGCGAACGCGTCCCCGCTCACCACGTCCCACTGCACGGCCGTCACCCCGGTGGCACTCAGCGCCTTGCGGGCCCGGTCGTCGTAACACCCGCCGGGGAAGCGGAAGTACGGCATCGGATGCTCGATCCCCACCGTGCGGAACGCGGTGAACGCCCGCTCCACGTCCGCCCGCATCCGGGCGGCGGGGACGGTCGGCAGCCCGTAGCAGTCCGCGGTGAAGGCGTGGTGACTGTACGAGTGGTTCGCGACCTCGAAGAGCGGGTCACGCCCGATGGCCCGCGCCTGCCCGGGGTACTCCTCGGCCCAGCGCCCCGTCATGAACACGGTCGCCGGTACCTTCAGCCGTCGCAGCGTCTCGATCAGCCTCGGGTTGTCGAAACGCTCCCCGGCGTCCGCCCGCGCCCCCTGATCGGACGTCATGTCGGCGTCGAAGGTCAGCGCGACTGTCCTGTCGCGCGCCGCCCGGGTCGCCCGTGCGAAGACGGGGGTCAGCCCGCCCGGTCCTGGGGCGAGGGTGGGGACCCGGGAGGGCGTGGCGGTGGCGGACTCGGGGACCGTGACGACCTGGCGGGACTCGGGAGCGCCGCACGCCGTGAGGACGGCGGCACCCACTACGCAGGCCGCGACGGCTTTCCGCAGGAAGGATTTCACGCGGGTGACATTAACCGTATCAATACGAAAAACGGGTCATATTGCTTCGAGTGTCACCCCGATAACCTGTGGCCATGTCTGACGATTCGCATCCCGCCGCTTCCGCCGCGTCGGCCACGTCCGCCGTGTACGAGGCCCACTTCGCCCGTTCCCCCTTCCAACTGCTGTCGGGGGCGGGGTGGAAGCGGCTGGTCGCGTTCCGCGTGGACGGCGAGGGCGTGCTGCTCGGCGGTGCCCCGGCCCGGTACCGCGCGCAGACGGCGTTCGTGCCGTGGGCGGACATCACCGCGGTAGTGGTGTGGCAGCAGCGTACGGCCGGCTCGCCGATGGACTACGTCGGTGTCCGGCGGCCGGCGGGAGCGCCGCCCCTGCCGGGCATGAACGCCGGTCTCGGGCCCGACCGGACGGCCCGGCTCGCTCCCCACGTGGAGCACGACCTCTTCCTCGCCAGCCGCCCGGTCAACCTCTGGCGCCTCGACCCGCGGGGGCTTCAGGCAGCGGTCGACGCGTTCGCGCCCGGGACACCGGTCCTCGGGTACGAGCAGCGGGACGCCGAGCGGCCCGGCTCCGACCGCTGACCCCTCGGCTGGGCGCCTCGGCCCTCAGCTCTCCGCCTGCAGCCGTTCCCGGCAGGCGCGTACGTCGAAGCCCGGCACCGGGTACTGCGGGTCCATGGCCGACAGGTGTTCCAGCAGGAGCCGGCTGATCGCCCAGTTGCGGTACCACTTGCGGTCGGCAGGGATCAGGTACCAGGGGGCGGTGTCCGTCGCGCAGCGTTCGAGCGCGGTCTCGTACGCCTCCTGGTAGGCGGGCCACAGGGCCCGTTCGTCGATGTCCGACGGGCTGAACTTCCAGTGCTTGTGCGGGTCGGCGAGGCGCCGCAGAAGACGCAGGCGCTGTTCCTCGTACGAGATGTGCAGGAAGCACTTGACGACGGTCAGGCCGTCGTCGCCGAGAGCGTGCTCGAACTCGTTGATCCGGCCGTAGCGGGACTCGATCTCGGCGCGCGGGGCCAGCTCGCGGACCCGGCCGACCAGGACGTCCTCGTAGTGGGAGCGGTCGAAGACGCCGAGCTCGCCGCGGTGGGGGAGCCGCCGCCTGACACGCCAGAGGAAGTCGTGCTCCAGCTCCTCGGGGGTCGGCGCCTTGAAGCCCTCGACCCGGCAGCCGACGGGGTTGAACAGCCCGACGACATGCTTGACCGTGCCGCCCTTGCCGCTGGTGTCCATGCCCTGGAGGATCAGCAGGATCCGTCGGTGGTCACCGGCGGTGCTCGCCGCCCAGAGCCGTTCCTGGAGGCCGGCCAGAGGTGCCGCCATCCGGGTGACGGCCGCGAGCCCGTCGCTCTTGGATCTGGGCGCTTTGGCCCCGCCGGGGGTCGCCGAGGTGTCGTACGAGGACAGGTCGATCCGCTCTCCGACAGGAAGGCGCAGCAGGTCGCCCACGGCGGTGTCCCCGGCCTCAGCCCGGTGCTTCTTGCCCTTGCCGTCCTTCTTGGCCATCGCGTATCCCTTCGGGCCGGTTCTCTCGATCCTGCGCCGCGGGGGCGGGGGCCGCTACCGCGGCACACCCGCCCCCGCCGACGCCCCGGACCTCCAGGGACTCTCCGGGCGCGTTCCCGGAGGGGGCGCTACTTGTGCCAGGGGCCCGTCACCGCGAACGTCGTCCCCGGCGTGTAGCAGTTCACGTACATCGTCCGGCCGTCCGGGGAGAAGGTGACGCCCGCGAACTCACCCCACTCCGGCGCGTCCGGGGTGCCGATGTTCTGCCGGTTGCGGGCCATCGCGTACACCTCGCCCCGCCGGGTCACGCCGAACATGTGCTGCGCGCCCCCGCCGTCCTCGCAGACCATCAGGCCGCCGCTGGGGGCGAGGCAGATGTTGTCGGGGGACTCGCCGGGCAGTTGTACGTCCGTGTCGGGCCCGAACACGATCACCAGGGTGAGCCGGCGCGCACCGGGGTCGTACCGCCAGATCTGGCCGAAGTGGTCGGCGGCCGAACCCTCCTCGCTGTGCGCGAAGGAGGACACGAAGTAGACGGACGAGCCGCCCCAGTAGCAGCCCTCCAGCTTCTGCGCGTGCGTGATGCCCTGGGGGCCGAAGTCCTGGAACCGGATCGGCGTCTCGGCCGCGAGCGGGTCCGGTACGTCGACCCACTCGACGCGGTCGAAGGTCGCCCCCGTCTCCTGGATCGAGGAGAGGTCCGGGACGCCGGGTACGCGCATCGCCTGGAGCCGGCCGCCCGCGCGGAGCGAACCGCGGCCGCCCTCCGGCTTGTGGGGCAGGAACCGGTAGAAGAGCCCGAAGGGTTTCTCGAACGCGTCCTCCGTCTCGTAGACGACGCCGCGCTTCGGGTCGACGGCGATCGCCTCGTGCTGGAAGCGGCCCATCGCGGTGAGGGGGACCGCTCCGGTGAGGTGCGGGTCCACCGGGTCGACCTCGAAGATGAAGCCGTGATCCTTGGTGTACCCGTTCGTGCCGGCCTTGTCCTCGGTCTCCTCGCAGGTCAGCCAGGTACCCCAAGGGGTGTGCCCGCCCGCGCAGTTGACGGCCGTACCGGCGATGGCGACCCGCTCACCGATCACCTTGCCCCGGGCGTCGAGGGTCAGCGCCGTACAGCCGCCCTTGCCGGTCGGGTCGTACGTGAGGCCGTCGACCGTCGGGACCGGGATCTTGCCGGTGACCCGGTTCTCGTGGTTGCGGACCAGATGGACGCGGCCGTGTCTGCCGCCGAAGGCGGCCATGCCGTCGTGGTTGCTCGGCACCTGGCCCTCGCCCGAGCGGAGCTGGTCGCCCTCGCGGGACAGCACCCGGTGGCGGAAACCTTTCGGCAGGTCCAACAGGCCTTCCGGATCGGGGATCAGCGGGCCGTATCCCGAGTGGCCCAGCGCGGCGGCCGTACCGGTGAAGAGCTCCGACACGGCTCCGGTGAAGGCGATACCCACTCCCAGGGCACCGGAGCGGGCGAGCACTTCGCGTCGTGTTGCGGACATGGGGGGACAACCTTCCTGTTGGCGGACAGGAGTATGTGACCCGCCTGTGTGTATCACGCGATCACCATCACGTGAACCACACGCGTCACGCGTGGCGTTCTCGTACGGACGGCCCGGTGCGGGACTCGACAGGAGTCCCGCACCGGGCCACCGGGTTGTCGGTCCACCGGGGCGTCAGGCCACCGGGTCGTCAGACCGCTGTGGAGTGAACCTCACCGGATCGGTCCCCGCCGTACTGTGCCGCTGCGCCCAGTTCTCCAGGGCCGTGCGGCACGCGTGGTCCAGATGGTGGAGCCCGGACAGGTTCAGCTCCAGCGGACGGTCCTGCGGCAGCGCCTCCAGGCTGTCGAGTATTTTCGGCAGCCGCAGGAAGGTGGCGTTGCCCGACAGGTACACCTGCACCGGGCCGGATCCCTTGTCTATGACCTCCATCTTGAGGTGCGAGGTCTCCCAGGCGGTCTTGGCGACGGCCAGCGCGAGCCCGATCAGCACACCCTCGAACATGCTCACCGCGACGATCGCCACGGCGGTGACCACCAGGATCAGCGCCTCCCCGCGGTGCTCACGCCACAGCCCCGCGACGGAACGCAGCGGGATCAGCTTCCAGCCCGCGTGCACCAGGACGCCCGCGAGCGCCGGCAGCGGGATGTAGGCGAGCACGGCGGGCAGCAGCGCCGCGAACAGCAGCAGCCACACGCCGTGCAGCACCCGGGACGCCTTCGTCCGGGCGCCCGCCTGCACGTTCGCCGCGCTGCGCACGATCACGGCGGTCATCGGGAGCGCGCCGAGCAGCCCGCAGACCGTGTTGCCCGCGCCCTGCGCCATCAGCTCCTTGTCGTACTCGGTGCGCGGCCCGTCGTGCAGCCGGTCCACCGCGGCGGCGCTGAACAGCGACTCCGCCGACGCGATCAGCACGAACGCCAGGACCGTACCGAGCACCCCCACGCTCGCCAGTCCGCCGACGGCTTCGAGCCCCGGCAGCCGGATCGAGTCGAGCAGCCCGCGTACCTCCACGGTCGCCACGGGCAGGTCGAACACGAACGTCACGAGCGTGGCGAGCGCCACCGCGGCGAGCGCCCCCGGCACCGTACGGACCTTCCGCGGCAGGTACTTCCACAGCACGAGTACGGCGACGGTGGCGGCCCCGAGCCCGACGGAGACCGACGCCGTGGTGGACCCGGCCCAGTCGGCGACCAGACCCGGCAGCCCGGCGAGCTTGCCCAGACCCGAGGCGGGGGCCTCGGCCCCGGCCATCGCGTAGAGCTGGCCCGCGATCAGGACCAGCCCGATTCCGGCCAGCATGCCCTCGACGACGGCCACCGAGATGGCCCGGAAGTAGCGCCCCAGCCTCAGGCCGCCCATGGCGAGCTGGATGAGTCCCGTGGCCAGGACGATGACACCGAGCACGCCGAGGCCGTACGCGCGCACCGCCTCCAGGACCAGCACGGTCATGCCCGCGGCCGGGCCCGAGACCTGGAGGCTGCTGCCGGGCAGCAGCCCGGCGACCAGACCGCCCACGATGCCGGTGATCAGGCCGAGTTCGGCGGGCACGCCCGACGCCACGGCCACGCCCACGCACAGCGGCAGGGCCACCAGGAAGACGACGAGCGAGGCGGCGAAGTCCTGCCGCAGATGGGGGAACCTCACGCGCGCGCTCACAGCGCCTCGAAGGAGTCGGAGCGGACGTCGTGCGCGAGCACGGAGCCGGTGTGGACCTCGTAGAACCAGCCGTGCAGCCGCAGTCCGGCAACCGATGGACCGGCACCCGTCGGCCCGCCCGCCAGCCGGCGTTCCACGGACGGGTAGGAGCGCAGCCGCAGCAACTGCGTCAGGACGTGGTTCTGTACGGCCTCGGTGACGGTCAGGTCCTCGACGGCCCCTTCGGGCCGTGAGGTCGAGTGCGCGAGCCAGTCGCGCACGGCGGGTACGGCGGTCAGGTCGTCGCCGCGGACCAGCGCGCCGACGGCGCCGCAGTGGGAGTGGCCGCAGACGACGATGTCCGTGACTCCGAGCACCTCCACCGCGTACTCCACGGTGGCGGCCTCGCTGGTGGGCTGTGCGGAGGTGTGCGGGGGGACGATGTTGCCCGCGGTGCGCAGCTCGAAGAGCTCACCGGGCCGGGCTCCGGTGATCAGGGCCGGGACGACCCGGGAGTCGGAGCAGGTGATGAACAGGACCTGCGGTGACTGGCCTCGGGCGAGGCGGGCGAACTCCTCCGGGCGGTCCGCGGACTGCTTGCGGAAGGAGCGGGCGTGATCGATGAGGGGCTGCATGTGTGAGTTCCTCCTGGCGCGCGTGAGGACGCGTCGGCTTGCAACGACGGAAGCGCATGCGGGTACGGCGACATGACCCCACGTCGACGCGCTCGGCGGACGTGGCGTGGTGAGGGTGGGTCAGGTCGGAGTCGCTTCGTGCCCGGGGTCAGCTCAGCAGCGGAAGACCTGAAGTGCCGCTGTGCGATGGGTCGTCGATGATCTCGTCGTGCGGTGGTGCGCCGCGGGGGCCGCGCTGTGCGACGGGTCCTCGCGACCGACGGTGACGTCCTTGCAGAGCAGGGGACGCGCGGCGGACGGAGGGACGTGGTCCGCGACACGGATCCGGTCGCGGGTGCGCAGGGGGCCGGTCGGGCCGTGGGAGTGCGAGATCTCGCCGCAGGTGACGATCTCGGCCCTGGTCCCGGGTCCGGTGAGCTGGGCCGGGTGTGCGGATGCGAACGCCGTGGTGGGGGCGGAGAGCTGCAGGGCCATCAGGACCGCGGCGAGAACGGCGAACAGGGTGCGTGCCGTCCTGCCTTGTCCCATGTGCCCTCTCTCGGCCGGATTCACATCAAGCATTCCCACGCTGATAAGTACGTTAACGCGGGAAGCTGATTGCAGGGTTAACTTAACGTTTCACCCTGAAGAGAGCCTGAAGAGCGAGGACAGGTAAGGACAGAGAAGGGCAAGAGGGAGCAGGAAAGGACAGGTAGGGACACGGAAGGGCGGGGAAGCGCGAGGAAGCCCGAGGAGTGGCAAGAGGAAAGGGGAATTCCGGCGGGAGCCGTCAGGCCGCCACGAGCCCCTTGGCGTCGCGGGCCAGCGCCGTGAGGCGGGATATCGCGCGGAAGTACTTCTTGCGGTAGCCGCCGTTCAGCATCTCCTCGCTGAACAGCCGGTCGAAAGGCATCCCCGAGGCGAGTACCGGCACTTCGCGGTCGTACAGCCGGTCGGCGAGCACCACGAGCCGCAGCGCGGTCGACTGGTCGGGGACGGGCCGCACGTCCGTGAGGCAGACCGCCTCGACTCCGTCCGTCAGCGCGCCGTAGCGGCTGGGGTGCACCTGGGCCAGATGGTCGAGCAGATGCGGGAAGTCGTCGAGCGAGGCGCCCGGCGTGGCGTACGCCGCCTTCGTGACCTGCTCGTCCGAGTACGGGGCCGGGGCCTCGGGCAGTCCGCGGTGGCGGTAGTCCTCGCCGTCGATGCGCAGTGACCTGAAGTGCGCCGAGAGGCCCTGGATCTCGCGCAGGAAGTCGACCGAGGCGAATCGGCCCTCGCCGAGCTTGCCCGGCAGCGTGTTGGAGGTCGCGGCGAGCGCCACCCCCGCTTCGACCAGCCGGGCGAGCAGGCTGGACACCAGGACGGTATCGCCCGGGTCGTCGAGCTCGAACTCGTCGATGCAGAGCAGCCGGTGGCCGCTCAGCGTCCGGACGGTCTGCTGGAAACCGAGCGCGCCGACCAGGTTCGTCAGCTCCACGAACGTGCCGAAGGCCTTGAGCGAGGGCTCCGCCGGGGTCGCGTGCCAGAGGGAGGCGAGCAGGTGGGTCTTGCCGACGCCGTACCCGCCGTCGAGGTAGACACCGCGGGGGCCGGCCGGGGCCTTCGCGGACTTCCTGCCGAAGCCGAGGAAGCCGCGCTTGCCGGAGCCGGCGGGGTGCGTCCCGTCGAGCCCCGCCGCGAACGCGTCCAGGACCCGGACGGCCTCGGTCTGGCTCGGCTGGTTCGGATCCGGGATGTACGTGGCGAAGCGGACCGAGTCGAAGCGCGGCGGCGGCACCATCTCGGCGACCAGCCGGTCCGCGGGGACGCGTGGCTCGCGGGCGCACAGGGACGACGGGGCCGCGTCGGGCAGGGGGCCGAACCGGGAGGCGGTGGTGAAGGTTGACACGGTTCCCTACTCTACGTCCCGTGCCAGACTGCACGACATGCGACGCCTGTTCCCTGTGACCGACGAGACAGCAGCCCCGGCCCCGGACGGGGTACCGAGTACCGGGACGGATGTCCGGCAGACGGACCGGGACGCGGACCGGGGTTCGGTACGGGGCTCGGTCCGGGATCCGTACCGGGACAGGGAATGGGGGCTCGATGAACTGGCCGAGGCGTACGCCTATCCCTCGGGGTCCGGGTCGTGGCTGCGCGCCAACATGGTCTCCACGCTCGACGGCGCCGCCCAGCACGACGGGCGTTCGCAGAGCATCTCCGGCGCCGCCGACATGCGTGTCTTCGGCACGCTGCGCGGACTCGCGGACGTCGTGGTGGTCGGTGCGGAAACGGTACGCCAGGAGGGGTACCGCCCCGCGCGGGCCCGCCGGGACTTCGCCGCGCTCCGGGAGGCCGCGGGGCAGGGTCCGGCGCCCGCGATCGCCGTGGTGAGCGCCAGTCTCGACCTGGACTTCTCGCTTCCGCTCTTCACCTCGCCGCTGCTGCCCACGCTCGTGCTCACCGGAGCCGCGGCCGCGCCCGACCGGACGGCCGCAGCCGAGAAGGCGGGTGCGCGGGTGGTGGTCGCGGGTGAGGGCACGGGGGTGGACCCGGCGCGGGCCGTCCGCGCGCTCGCGGAGCTGGGCATGCGCCGGCTCCTGACCGAGGGCGGGCCGCGGCTGCTCGGACAGCTGGTCGCGGCGGGTGTCCTCGACGAGCTGTGTCTGACGGTGTCCCCGATGCTCACCGCGGGGGACGCGCAGCGCATCGCGGGCGGTCCCGCGGTCGTGGTGCCGAGCCGATTCGAACTGGCGTCCCTGTTGGAGGAGGGCGGGTTCCTCTTCGGCCGTTACCGTCGGATCTGATCAAACATGATCAAAGAGGTGGAATCACCTGTTCCGTTTGACTTTCGCTGGGCACAATAAAACTCGCAGTCCCCGTGGGGTCACGGGGCAGGATGGTTTCCGCAGGGGTCTTCGAACGGCCCACGGAAGAGAAGGGCGTTTGTCGTGTTCACGAGCGTTTTGATGATCGAGAAGGCCCTTACCTCCGAGGACGTGGAGTTCGTCACCACTTTGCACGGCGACGAGGAGGTCGCCTTCCACGTACTGCTCCAGCCCCGTGGCGACCAGGCGGACCGGCTGCTGCGGGCGATCGACGACGTGGCCCTCGGCGAGCTGGACGAGGCGGCCCGCGAGCACGAGACGCCCGAGGGCGAGGACGCCGTCGGGCAGGGGCGGCGGGCTCTGGAGGTGTCCCTGGCGGCGCTGCGGGCGCACGGTGGCGGGGCGGAGGGGCGGCTGATCGAGGCCCATCCGCTGGACGCGCTGAAGGCCCTGGTCGAGGAGACCGGGGCGGACGAGGTCATCGTGCTGACCGATCCCCACTACGTGGAGGAGTTCTTCCACCGGGACTGGGCGTCGCGGGCGCGGCACAAGGTGGGCGTGCCGGTGCTGAAGCTGTTCTCGCACAGCAAGGCGTGACGTGGCGCTGCCGCTGGGGCTTGGCGGGGGGTGCCGTGGGTGGTGCTCGGGGTTGGCGGGTGCGGGTCGGTGGGGGCTGGGTGCGCAGTTCCTCGCGCCCCTGACGGGCGGGGCTGCGGCCGTGGCTGCGCCTGCGGACGTGGGTGGTGCTCGGGGTTGGCGGGTGCGGGTCGGTGGGGGCTGGGCGCGCAGTTCCCCGCGCCCCTGACGGCGGGGCTGCGCCTGCGGACGTGGCTGCGCCTGCGGACGTGGGTGGTGCTCGGGGTTGGCGGGTGCGGGTCGGTGGGGGCTGGGCGCGCAGTTCCCCGCGCCCCTGACGGGCGGGGCTGCGCCCGCGCCCGCAGCCGCGCCTGCGCCTGCGCCTGCGGACGTGAGGGTTCGGCGGGTGCGGGGGTGTGTTCGTGGGGACGGAATAGGGTGGGTGGGCTCATGCTCGTTCGCGCATCCTGGGAGAAACACCTATGGCACCCGGCCTTCCTACCGCCATGGATCGACCGCACTTCATCGGCATCGGCGGCGCCGGGATGTCGGGCATCGCGAAGATCCTCGCGCAGCGCGGAGCCGCGGTGGCGGGGAGTGACGCGAAGGAGTCCGCCACCGCCGAGGCCCTGCGCGCGCTGGGCGCCACGGTCCACATCGGGCACGCCGCGGGCCACCTGGCCTCGGACGCCACCTGCGTGGTCGTCTCCTCGGCGATCCGCGCCGACAACCCGGAGCTGGCCCGCGCCGCCGAGCTGGGCATCCCGGTCGTCCACCGCTCGGACGCGCTGGCCCGCCTGATGGACGGCCTGCGGCCGATCGCGGTCGCCGGCACCCACGGCAAGACGACCACCACGTCGATGCTGGCGGTCTCCCTGTCGACCCTGGGCCTGAACCCCTCGTACGCGATCGGCGGCGACCTCGACGCACCCGGGTCCAACGCCCTGCACGGCGAGGGCGAGATCTTCGTCGCCGAGGCCGACGAATCGGACCGCAGCTTCCACAAGTACGCGCCCGAGGTGGCGATCGTGCTCAACGTGGAGCTGGACCACCACGCGAACTACGCGTCCATGGACGAGATCTACGAGTCCTTCGAGACGTTCGCCGGCCGGATCGTGCCGGGCGGCACCCTGGTGATCGCCGCGGACCAGCACGGCGCGCGCGAGCTGACCCGGCGGCTGCCGGACAGTGTCCGGGTGGTGACGTACGGAGAGTCCGAGGACGCGGACGTACGCGTCCTGTCCGTCGTCCCGCAGGGACTCAAGAGCGAGGTGACCGTCGAGCTGGACGGCTCCCGGCTCACCTTCACCGTCTCCGTGCCCGGCCGCCACTACGCGCACAACGCGGTGGCGGCGCTGGTGGCGGGCGTGGCCCTGGGCCTCCCGGCGGACGAGCTGGCCGCCGCGCTCGCCTCGTACACGGGGGTGAAGCGCCGCCTCCAGCTCAAGGGCGAGGAGGCGGGGGTGCAGGTCATCGACTCCTACGCGCACCACCCGACCGAGATGACGGCGGACCTGGAGGCGATGAGGGCGGCCGCGGGGGACTCCCGCATCCTGGTCGTCTTCCAGCCCCACCTCTTCTCCCGCACCCAGGAACTGGGCAAGGAGATGGGCCAGGCCCTGTCCCTGGCGGACGCCTCGCTGGTCCTGGACATCTACCCGGCCCGCGAGGACCCGGTCCCGGGTGTGACGAGCGAGCTGATCATCGAGGCGGCGCGGGCGGCGGGCGCGGACGTGACACCGGTGCGGGACAAGGCACAGGTGCCCGCGCTTGTGGCGGGAATGGCGAAGCCCGGTGATCTCGTTCTCACCATGGGCGCGGGTGACGTGACGGACCTGGGACCCGAGATCCTGGCCCGTCTGTCGAAGTGACCGTCCGCCGAAATAGCCGTACCTGAGTTGAGGGGCTGAGCAACATGTCGTACGACATCGAGAAGCCGGACGAGCAGTGGCGTGCGGAGCTGAGCCCGGCCGAGTACGCCGTCCTGCGCCAGGCCGGCACGGAGCCGGCGTTCCGCGGTGAGTACACCGACACCACGACGAAGGGCGTGTACTCCTGCCGGGCCTGTGGCGCCGAGCTCTTCACCTCCACGGAGAAGTTCGAGTCGCACTGCGGCTGGCCGTCCTTCTACGACCCGAAGGAGTCCGACGCGGTCGAGCTGATCGAGGACCGCTCGCACGGGATGGCGCGGACCGAGGTGCGCTGCTCCCGCTGCGGCTCGCACCTGGGGCACGTCTTCGAGGGCGAGGGGTACGCGACCCCGACCGACCAGCGGTACTGCATCAACTCGATCTCGCTGCAGCTGACGCCGGTCGAGGACTGACCCGAGGCGCGGGACGGTGGACTCCCGCCGGTGGCCCGTGAGCCGTGCGGCTCACGGGCCACCGGCGGGATGTTCTCGCGCAGGTGTGCCGTCGACGACGTGCCGGGGATGAACAGGATGTTCGGTGAGCGCCGCAGCAGCCAGGCCGGCGCGACGGACATCCGCGTCGCCCCCGACCGCTGGGCGCAGACGCATATGGCCGAGGTCCTCGCACACCGTGAGAACCACGAGGCACGCACCTCCTGACGACTCACATCCCAGGAGCAGGCGGCCGGGCGGGCGGGTGAAATCGGGTGGCGAGCGTGGACATGTATCCGGCCGGGGCGGGCAGGAGACGGGCACCTTGCTTTCCACCTAAGGCGGCATCCGTGGTTTCCATCGTCAACACCCCTGAAGCATGTGCTTCCAGTGTGGGAGTGCCGGAGGCCGTCGGTGAGCTGGGCGACCTGCCGTGGATCGAGGACGGGGGCAAGGTCGCCCCGAAGGACGCGCGGGCGCTGTCCCGGCTGTTCCTGGACCGGCTGCAGGAGCTGGAAGAGGGCACCCGCGAGTACCAGTACGCGCGCAACACGCTGATCGAGATGAACCTGTCCCTGGTGAACTTCGCCGCCCGCCGGTTCCGCAACCGCGGCAGCGGCGACATGGAGGACGTCATCCAGGTCGGCACCATCGGCCTGATCAAGGCCATCGACCGCTTCGACCTGTCACGCGAGGTCGAGTTCACCTCCTTCGCGATCCCCTACATCGTCGGCGAGATCAAGCGGTTCTTCCGCGACACCACCTGGGCCGTGCACGTCCCGCGCCGCCTGCAGGAACTGCGGGTCTCCCTCGCCAAGAGCAAGGAAACCCTCGCCGTCCGCCTCAACCGCCCGCCCACGGTCCGGGAACTCGCCGCCCACCTCGACCTCACCGAGGACGAGATCGTCGAAGGACTCGTCGCCGCCAACGGCTACGTCGCCGGCTCCATCGACACCCCGCACACCGACGACGACTCCTCCGACGGCGGACCGCGCTACGCCGACACGCTGGGCACCGAAGACCCCGCCATCGACCTCTTCGAGGACCTCCACACCCTCGCCCCCCTCCTCCAGGAACTGGGCGAACGCGAACGCACCATCATCGAGATGCGCTTCGGCCAGGAGATGACCCAGGCCGAGATCGGCCGTGCGCTGGACCTCTCCCAGATGCACATCTCCCGCCTCCTCACCCGCACCCTCACCCACCTGCGCACCGGACTCCTCACCACCTGACACCACGGGTCAGGGAGGGCCCCGGGGCCCTCGTACCGGCTGGGTATCGTTGCGGCCATGGAGCCCATGGAGCTACGTACGCTGCGGTACTTCGTGGCGGTCGCCGAGGAACTCCACTTCGGCCGGGCCGCCACCCGGCTGCACATGACCCAGCCGCCGCTGAGCCGGGCGATCAGACAGCTGGAGACGGAGTTGGGCGCCGCGCTGTTCGCGCGCTCCTCCGCCGGTGTCGCGCTCACCCCGGCGGGGGCGCTGCTCCTCGACGAGGCGCGTCCGCTGCTCGACGGGGCCGACCGGCTACGCGCACGCGTCACCGCGGCGGCCGGCGCCGCGAGCATCACCGTCGGCATCCTCGGCGACAGCACCGACCAGGGCGCGACCCGGCTGGCCGCCGCCTACCGCCGACAGCACCCGCACGTCGAGGTCCACGTCCGCGAGACCGACCTGACCGATCCGACCTGCGGACTGCGCACCGGACCGGTCGACGTCGCCCTGACCCGCGGGCCGTTCGACGAGACCGGTCTGACCGTGCGTGAACTGCGCACCGACCCGGTGGGCACGCTGCTGCGCGCCGACGATCCGCTGGCCCACCACGACAGCCTCAGGACGGCCGACCTCGCCGGCCGCCGCTGGTTCCGGTTCCCGGCGGGCACCGACCCGCTCTGGCAGGCGTACTGGAACGGCGGGGAGCCCCGCGAGGGCCCGGTGGTGCGCGCCGTCCAGGAGTGCCGGCAGGCCGTCCTCTGGAACGGCACGGTCGGTATGACTCTCGCGGGCCACGATCCGGGCGACGGGCTCACCGTGGTACCGCTGCTCGACATGGCGCCGAGCCCCGTGGTGGTGGCGTGGCAGCAGGGCGACACGAACCCCCTGATCCGCTCCTTCGTCCGGATCGCGACGGCCGCCTTCCGCGACTGAGCCCGCCGGCGGGTGGCCGCGGGTAGTCTGCGGCACATGCGGATCTCCGTCTCCTCCGACATGGACGAACCCGTGGCCCGCGCACTGCTCGCGCAGCTGCGCGAGCGCGGCCACGAGGTGCTGGCGTACGGGGCCTTGCGGCCCGGGGACGACGCGCGGTGGGCGGTGTGCTCGGGGGCGGCGGCCCGTGACGTCGCCGCCGGACGGGCGGACCAGGCGGTGGTGTGCTGCTGGACCGGCACGGGCGCGTCGATCGCCGCGAACAAGGTGACGGGCGTACGGGCCGCGCTGTGCACCGACGCCTACACGGCCGAGGGCGCCCGCCGCTGGAACGACGCCAACGTGCTGGCCCTGGGCCTGCGTCTGACGTCCGAGCCGCTGCTCAAGGAGATCCTCGACGCCTGGTTCGACGCCGAGCCCAGCACGGACGCCGACGACCGCGCGAACGTGTCCCATGTGAACCGCCTCGAACCGGGCGCCGGCGGTACGGCTCCGGCTTCAGCCGCGGCTCCGGCTTCGTAGGCCGGTTCCGCCGCGGCTCACAGCACCTTGCGGTGCACCAGGGCCGACAGGACCAGCGCGCCCGGCAGCAGAGGCACCCAGACCGTCAGGACGCGGTAGCCGACGACGGTCGCCGTGGCGAGTGCCATCGGGGCGCCGAACGCGACCATGGTGAACACCAGCGCGGCGTCCACGGGGCCGATCCCACCGGGTGCGGGAACCGCCCCGACCGCCGTACTGGCCAGCAGCAGCGCGAGGACCACCTGCGCCCAGGAGAGCGGGAGTCCGAGCGAGAAGCCGACCGTGGCGATCACACTGCCCTGCAACAGCGGAGTCGCCGCCGCGCCGCCCCAGAGGGCCAGGATCCGGGCGGGCCGCCGGTGCAGCAGCCGTACGTCGGTCAGGGCGGTGCGCGCGCAGTCGAGGGCCGGGCGGCGCAGTGGACGTACCGTCGCCACGAGCAGCGCGGCCGAGCCGAACCCGGCGGTGACCGAACCGGCGACCAGCAGCACGGTCCGTTCGTCCGGGACGAGTTCACCGAGGTGCAGCAGGTCGGGGGAGGCCGCCAGGAAGCCCAGCAGCACCATCGTCTTGGCGATCGGTCTGACCAGGGAGTACAGGGCGAGCGAGGCGGTGGCGCGCGCCAGCGGGATGCCGCGGCCCTGGAGGAAGCGCAGGGTGACGGCGTGGGCGCCGATGCTCGCCGGCAGTACGTGGTTCGCGGCGCCGGCGGCGAACTGTGAGGCCAGCAGCAGTCCGGGCGGCAGCCGGTCAGGGAGGGCGCCCTGCCGCGCACACGCGGCGGCCACCCAGCCCAGGCAGGTGAACAGGAGCGCGGCCAGCAGCCACCAGGGGTCGGCGGCGGCCAGTTTGGCGCTGCCGTCGAGGACGGCCCGCCGGTCGACCGCCGCCCACGCCGCGATCAGCAGCAGCGGAAGCAGACTGAGCGCCCAGCGGGCCGGCCGCGCGAGCGAAGCGAACCTGGCGGGCGTGGAGGGAGGAGGGACCGGCGGAGAAGTGGGCGCCGAGGGTTCGGGAACGTCGGGAGACGGGGCGGGCGTGGGGAGCGCCCGGGGGACGGTGTCGAGCGGGAGCAGGGACACGGGGCACGCGTCCTTCCGCGTCACACCCGCGCGGCGCGGGGCGGACGGTGGCAGGGCGAGACAGGAGGGGACGGTCCGTACATGCCCACTCGGTGTGACGCCGTGGTGTCCGGAAGCCGACGGGGCGTGGACGACCCGCCGTCGTGTACACGGTCGCCCGACTGAGTCATGCCCTCACGCGGACGCGTTCACGCTCACACCCGCGTGTTCGCGGCCGTACCCGGCTGCCGCCGTACTCGTACCCGCGGCCGTACCCGTACTCGTACCCGCGGCCGTACCCGCGTCCGTGCCCGCAGTCGTGCTCAGGCCAGGCTCTCCGAGGGGCCGCCGCCGTTGCTCCGGGCCGAGGTCGCTATCAACTGGTCGATCAGCGCGATCAGTACGTCCCGGCACGAGTCCCGGTCCCGGGCGTCGCACAGCAGCACGTGCGCGTTCTCCGGCAGGGCCAGCGCCTCCCGGATCTCCTCGGGCGAGTACGGGTGCTCGCCGTGGAAGCCGTTGACGCCGACGACGAACGGGATGTCGCGCCGCTCGAAGAAGTCGATGGCGGCGAAGCTGGACTCGGGCCGGCGGACGTCGACCAGGACCACCGCGCCCAGCGCGCCGATGGCCAGGTCGTTCCACATGAACCAGAACCGCTGCTGCCCGGGTGTGCCGAAGAGATACAGCACGAGTTCCTGGCTGAGCGTGATCCGGCCGAAGTCCAGGGCCACCGTGGTGGCGTGCTTCTCCGGGATGCCGCCCAGGTCGTCGACGCCCAGGCCGGCCGCCGTGAGCGGCTCCTCGGTGCGCAGCGGCACGATCTCACTGACCGCGCCGACCATGGTGGTCTTGCCGACGCCGAACCCTCCGGCGATCAGGATCTTCACCGTGTCGGGTGCCGAGGTCCCCTGGATGACGGGGTCAGAGCCGATCAAGGCCGTCCCTCACTTTCTGGAGCAGGTCCAAGTCCGTGACGCGAGAGATCTCACGTGGTGCCCGCGCGGTGATCCGGCCGGCCTCCAGCAGGTCGCAGAGCATGATGCAGACCACGCTCACGGGCAGATCGAGCTGGGCCGCCAGCTCCGCCACCACGACCGGCTTCACACACAGCCGCAGGATCCGCGCGTGCTCGGGCTGCGGTCTGGCGGCCCCGTCCGGCTGCGGCTCCACCGTGGCGACCGACGTGATGAGGGTGAAGTCGGTACGGCTGGGCCGGGTGCGGCCGCCGGTCAGCGCGAACGGCCGGACGAGCCGGCCCGCCGAGTCGCCTCCGTTCACCTCACTCGCCGTTGTCGCTGGCGACACCGGCGCGCGGGGCCGCGCTGAGGTGCTCGCCGATCTTCTTCACCAGCATGTTCATCTGGTACGCGACCACTCCCACGTCCGCACCCCGGCTGGTGAGCACGGCCAGGTGGGCTCCGGGCCCGGCCGTGCTGAGTATGAGGTAGCTGTTGGCCATCTCGATGAGCGCCTGCCGTACGGGGCCGCCGCGGAAGTCCATGCTGACGCCCTTGCTGAGGCTCATCAGGCCGGACGCGGTCGCCGCGAGGCGCTCGGCGTCGTCACGCAGGAACCCCGTGGACCTGCTGACGACCAGCCCGTCCTCGGAGAGCACGACGGCTTGGTTCACCTCGGCGACCCGGTCCACCAGTCCGGTGAGCAGCTGGTCGAGCTGGCTGTGCGTGGCTGGGATGGGGCGTGTCATTTCTCTGTCCTTCATGAGCGGTCAGCGGGCGGAGTCGAGGTGACGGATGCGCCTTCGGGCGCGGCTTCTTCCTGTTGGTCGTACGTCGGATCCGCGTCGTTGTCACGTGCCTGCAGCGTTCCGCGCTGGAATCCCGCCAGGGAGGAGGCCGCGCGCTCCGCGGTGAAGTCTTCCAGGGGGTTGTCGGCCTGGTCGTCCGCGGAGTCCTCACGCAACTCGGCGGCCAGGCTGGTCTGGGGCACCCGGCGCGGCAGCGGGGTGATGCCGCCGGGCCTGCGGCCGGACCCCGCGCCGAGGCGGGAGGTGCCGGTGGCGGGGCGTGCCGGGGGAGCCTCGGCCGGCCGGGCCGCGGGGGCCTCGGGCGTCCGGGCCGCCGGAATCTCGGCCGTCCGCGCCGGGGGGACCTCCGCGGTCCGCGCCCGGGTGACGGGCTGTGCCTCCCGGGAGCGCTCGTGCGTGGGTCCGTCCCGCTCGGCGTCCCCGACGCTGGTCGTGCTCCGCGCGGCGGCCTGGGCGAGCTCCTCGGCCGGTGACCAGGACTCGTCGGCCGGTGGCCACGGCTTCTCGACGCGCTGGGCGTCCCCGGTGACGGCCTCCAGGGACTCGCGCACCACGATCTCGTACGGGATCAGCACGATCGCGGTCGTGCCCCCGTACGGCGAGGAGCGCAGGGTGACGCCGATGCCGTGCCGGTTGGCCAGCCGGGCGATCACGAACATACCGAGGCGCAGGTCGTCGGCGAGCGCCACCACGTCGAACTGCGGGGGCTGTGCCAACTGGGTGTTGAGCGACACGTAGTCGTCGTCGGACATGCCCAGACCGCGGTCCTCGATCTCCACCGCCAGGCCCTTGGCCACCAGGCCCGCCCGTACCCCGACCGGGCTGGGCGCGGGGGAGTACGTGGTCGCGTTGTCGATCAGCTCGGCCAGCAGGTGGATGACATCGGCCACCGCGGGCGGCGCGAGGAAGACCTCCTCCTCGGTCTGCACCTCCACCCGCTGGTACTCGGCCACTTCGCCGACCGCGCTGCGCAGGATGTCGATCAGGGCGACCGGCTCGGTCCAGCTGCGTCCGGGCCGCTCACCGCTGATGATGACCAGGTTCTCCTCGTAGCGGCGCAACTGGCTGGCCGTGGAGTCGAGTTCGTACAGGCCCTTGAGGATGTTCGGGTCCTGGTGCTCGCGTTCCAGCTTGTCGAGCTTGGTGAGCTGGAGATTGACCAGGTTCTGGCTCTGCCGGGCGATGCCCAGGATGACCTTCTGGAAGCCGCGCCGGGTGTCGGCGAGTTCCACCGCGGTGTTGACCGCCGTCCGCTGGGCGGCGTTGAACGCCTGCGCCACCTGCCCGAGTTCGTCCCTGCCGTAGTCCAGCTCGGGCGTGGCGGACTCCACGTCGACCGTCTCGCCGCGGTCGAGGCGCGCGACCACGTCGGGCAGCCGCTCCTCGGCCAGGCTGAGGGTGGCGATGCGCAGTCCGCGCAGCCGCCGGGAGAGGGAGCGGGTGATGCGCCACGACATCAGGACGCAGACCAGCAGGGCGACGAGTCCGGCGGCGCTCAGCGCGGCCGCCTTGATCAGCAGCGACTTCGCCTGGTCGTCACTGCGTTCCAGCAGCGCCGACGTCTCGTCGCGGATCAGGGTCTTGTACTGCCCCGAGAGCTTGGCGAACGCCTCGTCCCAGCGCTTCTGGTCGTTCGGCAGGGCGATCTTGCCGCCCTCGGTGCCGTTCTTCTCCCGCGCCCCGAGCACCTGGTCCTCGACGACCTGCAAGGACCGCCACTCAGGGCTCTGCAGGATCTGCTCGGTCCGGGTCTTCACCGAGCCGCGCAGCGAGGGGACGAGCTGGTCCTCGACGAGCCAGCGCCGCGCGTTGACCAGTTGGGTGAAGGCGCCCAGCGACTGCTCGTCGAGCTTGCCCGCCGGCCAGACCAGACGGAGCTGGGCGTCCTCCTGGGAGACCAGTTCCGCCGACTGTTCGAGGGCGACGAGCGGCCCCGCCTGCGAGGTGAGGTTCCCGTCGTCGACCTGGGAGATCTCCTCGAAGGCGTGGATCTGGCCGTCGACGATCGCCGTGTACTGGTCGAGCACCTGCTGAGGGTCGATCTCGCTGGAGTCGTCCACCTGGCCGCGGTAGTACTCCAGGCTCGCCAGCGAGCCGACGACCGAGGACATCCGGTCGCGGATGCGCTCGGGGGCCTCCCGGATCCGGTCGGACTGGCCGACCAGGGTCGCGATCGCCTTGTCGGTGCGCTCCCGCTGCTGGTCGAGCGCGGTCCGGGAGCTGCGGGGCGAGGCCATCAGCACGGCCGACAGGCTGCGCTCCTCCTGCAGCGCGAGCGTCGCCTCGGTGCCCATGGCACCGGTCGACCTGCTCAACCCGGTCTGGTCCCGCAGCCGTAGCCCCTCGGAGAACATCTGGATCGTCGTCACACCCCACATGGCGGCGAGGGTGACGCTGGGAACCAGTGCCAGGAGGATCAGCGAGAGACGTATGGAGCCGAGACGGCGGCGGGGGCCTGTCCGTGGAGACATCGTCGTCCTAGAGCGATCAGCGGTGAGCAGGGGGAAGCCCCGAGGGAATCGGGCGGTCGGCAGCGGCAGGATGAGGAGGAGGGACCGGGAGGAGTCGGGGCAGGGGCGGGGCAGGATTCGACCGCGGCCGGTGACCGCGTGTCCTGTACACACAGGGGATGCGCAGGATGCTATCCGTACAAGTGACCGTACGCACCGTGAGTACCCCAAACCTTGTCATCGCTGTTATAAGCCGACCCCGGAATCGATGGTTCCGGCTGACGGTCCGACCGGTCGGTCAGCGGGTGCCGTTGGCCGCGTACTTGGCGACGGAGGCGACGTTCTCCTTGGTGACGAACGCCGGTCCGGTGAGCACCGGAGCCTCGCCGCCGCCACTGACGTTGCCGTTGGTCTCGTACAGCCAGAACGCGTCCACCGCGAGGTATCCCTGCAGGTAGGGCTGTTGGTCCACGGCGAACTGAACGTCCCCGCTCTGCACGGACTTCACGATGTCGTCGTTGAGGTCGAAGGTGGAGATCTTCGCCTTGCTGTTCGCGTCCTTCACCGACTTCACGGCCGCGAGGGCGAACTGGGCGCCGTTCATGACGGCTTCGTCGATGCTCGGGTCCTGCTTCAGCGCGGCGGCGACGGAGTCGGTCACGGCCTCGTCGTCGGTGCCGTCCACGTAGACGATGTCGGTCCGGCCGCCGAAGGTCTTCTTCACGCCGGCACAGCGTGCCTCCATGGCGACGTTGCCTTGCTCGTGGATGACGCACAGGGCGTGCTTCACGCCGAGGGAGTCCAGTTTGTCGCCGACGGCCCGGCCCGCGACGCTCTCGTCCTGGCCGAAGTACTGCATGAGCCCGCCCGGCTTCCAGGCGTCGATGCCGGAGTTGAGGCCGACGACCGGTATGCCCGCCGCCTTGGCCGCGGCGACCGCGCTCTTCATCGCCTCCGGCTTGGCCAGGGTCAGCGCGATGCCGTCGACCTTGTCGGCTATCGCCTCCCGCACCAGCTTGACCTGGCCCGCGGCCTCGGGGTCGCTCTTGTACGTCAGGTCGATGCCGTCCTTGGCGGCCGCGGCCTCGGCGCCCTTGCGCACCCGCTCCCAGAACTTGTCGCCCTCGGCGCTGTGGGTGATCAGGGCGACCTTGATCCCGGAGCCGCCCGCCTTGCCCGCGGTGGTGGCGTCGTCGTCGGCCCCGTCCGAGCCGGTGCAGCCGGACGCGAGCAGGGAGACGGCTGCGCAGGCGGCCAGGGCCGCGGCCCTGGTGGATCTGGTGGGGAGGAGACGGGAGGGGGTGGAGTTCATGGGGTACGGCACCTCGCTGTGCGGCCGACAACCGGATGGGGGGCACGAAGTCGGTGCGACGGCCGACGGGACGATGTGCCGACTGTCCGACTTTTACTGGCCGGAGCCAACCGTGTGTGACGCCTGGTCGTCAAGTGAGTGACCGCATGGCCGGAGTTGTCTGCTTTTGATTTGAGGTAGTGCTGAGGGTGGCCGGAGGGCGGTCAGGGGTTGCGGGCGGGGGCAGTTGGCCGGGACCGGGATTCCGCGCCGCCCTGGGACCCGGTACGGGCGTGGACTTCCGTACGGGCCCGGGACGCGGCGCCGATCGCGACGGCCGTGCCGCCGAGCCGGCTCCGTACGACCCGCACGGGGTGGCCGCTGACGGGGGGTTCGGCGGCCAGGGCGGCCAGCATCGGCGGTTCCAGGAGGGCCCAGGCGCGGCTGACCCCGCCGCCGATCACGAAGGTCGTGACGTCGAGGAGCCCCGCCGTGATCAGGATCGCGCGGGCGACCGCCGTACCCGCGGCCTCGTACACGGCGACGGCGTCCGGGTCGCCGCGGCCGGCCGCCTCGGCGACGGCGCGCGCGGTGCGGGTGTGCCCGGTGCGTTCGCCGTACCGGGCGCCGATGGAGCGGCCCGACGCCAGGGTCTCCAGATGACCCCGGCCGCCGCAGGTGCACGGCAGGTCGCCGAAGCCCGGGATGTGGCCCGCCTCGCCCGCGGCGCCGCGCGGACCCTCGTACAGTGCGCCGTCGAGCCACAGGGCGCCGCCGACCCCGGTGCCCAGGGTCAGGCCGAGGGCGTGCCGTTCGCCCGCGACGGCGCCGGTGGCCGCCTCGCCGCGCAGGAACGCGTTGACGTCGTTGTCGAGGAAGACCGGCACGCCGAGCGCGGCCTCCATCGTCGCCGTCACCTCGAAGCCCGCCCAGGCGTGGAAGGAGTCGCTGGCCACCAGGACGCGTCCGGTGCGCGCGTCGACCACGCCGGCCGCGCCGACGCCGACCGCGTGCGGCGGGGCGGGTGAGCGCGCCAGGAGGAGGGCCAGCGCGTCGAGGGCCGTGCGGACCATCGCGGTGCCGCCCCGGGCCGCGGGGGTGGGTACCTCCACGGCGTCCAGGACGGTGAGTTCGGCCGAGCAGAGCACGACCTGGGTGGTGGTGCCGCCGATGTCGACACCGGCGAACACCTCTGCGGCGGTGGCCGGCGGCCGGGGTACGGTCACGCGCGGCTCTCCGTTCCGGAGGGGCTGACGGCGGTGCTCGAGGCGGTGGCGGTGGCGTCGGCGGCAGCCGCGAGTGCGGCCCGGCGTCGGGTGCGGCGGGCGCGCTGGAGCACCGGGTCGGGTACGGGCACGGCCGCGACGAGCCCGCGCGTGTACCGCGTCGCCGGGTGGGTGAGCGTGGCCGCGGTGGTGCCCCGCTCCTCGACGCGGCCGGCCCGCAGGACGACGACGTGCTGGGCGAACCGCTGGACGACCGCGAGGTCGTGGGAGACGAACAGGCAGGCGAAGCCCAGTTCGGCCTGCAGTTCGGCGATCACGTCGAGGACGGTGCGCTGCACGCTGACGTCCAGCGCGCTCGTCGGTTCGTCGGCGACCAGCAGCCGGGGTGCGAGGACCAGGGCCCGCGCCAGACTCACCCGCTGACGCTGCCCGCCGGACAGTTCGCGGGGCCCGCGGTCCGCCAGATCCTTCGACAGCCGGACCCGTTCCAGCACGTCCGCGACCGTGGCCCGGCGTTCGGCCGCCGGCATGCCCCGGCGGTGGACGCGCAGGGGCTCGGCCACGCACTCGGCCACGCTCATCCGCGCGTCCAGGGAGGCCACCGGGTCCTGGAGCACCACGCCGACACCGGACAGCAGGGCGCGGCGTTCGCGGCCCCGGGCCCGTGCGAGGTCCGTGCCGAACAGCGAGACGGTGCCGGCGGAGGGCCGGACGAGTCCGAGGGCGACCCGGGCCGCGGTGGACTTCCCGGACCCGGACTCCCCGACGAGCCCGAGGGTCTCCCCGGGCCGCACGCTGAACGAGACCTCCCGCAGCGCCTCCACGGCCCCCCGCCCCCGCCCGAACCGCACGGAGACGCTCCGCAGGTCGACGACGGGGACCCCGTCACCCACCCGCCGCGGACCAGCCGGACGCCCGGCCCGCCCGAACAGGCCCGCGCCGCCGCCGGGGCGGTCCGTGCCGGGGGTGGCTCGGTCCGTGGTTCCGGTCGGCGGTGCTGCTGTGGTGTCGGTCCCGGGGGCGCTGTCGGCGCAGGCTTCGCCGGGGGTTCGGCCGGAGGCCGTTCGTGCCGGTGGGGCCAGGTGCTCGGCGTGGTCCGGGTGGTCCGGGTCGGCGGTGGGTGGGCCCGGTTCGGGCAGTGTCAGGCGGGGGACCGCCTCCAGGAGGCGGTTCGTGTACTCGTGTGCGGGGCGCAGCAGTACGTCCTCCACCGGGCCCGTCTCCACGACCTCGCCGTCCAGCATCACCGCGACCCGGTCCGCGAAGTCGGCCACCACGCCCATGTTGTGGGTGACGAGCAGTACCGCGGTGCCCGAGTCGGCCGTCAGTCCCCGCAGCAGGTCCAGGATCTCGGCCTGCACGGTGACGTCGAGCGCGGTGGTCGGCTCGTCGGCGATCAGCAGGCTCGGCGCGTTCGCGATAGCCATGGCGATGACGACGCGCTGCCGCTGCCCGCCGGACAGCTGGAAGGGGTACGCGCAGGCCCGCCGCGCCGGATCGGGGATGCCGACCCGCTCCAGCAGCCCAACTGCCTCCCTCGCGGCCTCCTTTGCGGAGAGCGGCCGGTGGTTCCGTACGACCTCCGCGATCTGTGCCCCGACCCGGGTCAGCGGATCGAGCGCGGTCGCGGGCTCCTGGAACACCATCGACACCGTGTGCCCGCGCAAACCCGCCAGCCTCGCCTCGGTGGCCCCCGCCACGTCCGTGCCGTCGACCGAGACCCGGCCCGACACACGCGCGTTCCCCGGCAGGAGCCCCATCGCGGCGAGCGCCACCGTGGACTTCCCGGACCCGGACTCGCCGACCAGCGCCAGTGTCTCCCCGGGCCGCACCCGCAGCGACACCCCGCGCACGGCGGGCACGTCACCCGTCTCCGTGGAGAAGGTCACCCCGAGGTCCGAGACCTCCAGGATGCCCCTCACCTCCGGCAACTCGCCCTGCCCTGGCGGCTCGTCCGTGCCGTCCGCCGCCATCCTCATGCCCGTCCCTTCACGTCGAACGCGTCCCGCAGCCCGTCCCCGACCGCGTTGAACGCGCACACGACGAGGATGATCGCCAGACCCGGCGGCACGATCAGCCACCAGCGCCCGGAGTACGCGGCCGTGAGCCCGGCCGACAGCATTCCGCCCCAGTCGGTGGAGGGCGGCTGGACCCCGAGGCCGAGGTACGACACGTACGCGACGAGCAGGATCGCGTCGGCCACCTGGAACGTCGCCGCGACGACGACGGTCGACACCGAGTTCGGCAGGATGTGCCGGAAGATCGCCCGGCTGTGCGTCCCGCCGATCGCGCGCAGCGTCAGCACGTAGTCCCTGCTCTTCAGGGTGAGCGTCTCGGCCCGTACGAGACGTGACGGGACGAGCCAGGACACCAGCCCCAGGATGAGGATCAGTCCGAGGGCGTCCGGGGTCGTGATCGCCGAGACGACGAGCAGCACGAAGAGCGCCGGAATGGCGATCCCCGCGTCCACGACCCGCATCATGACCGCGTCGAGCCACCCGCCCGCGTACCCGGCGACCGCGCCCCACAGCGTCCCGATGACGGTGGCGAGGAGCCCCGCCGCGAGCCCGACGAGCAGCGAGACCCGCCCGCCGGACATCAGCCGCCCCAGCTCGTCGTGCCCGACGGCGTCCGTGCCGAGCCAGTGCGCGCCGCCGGGGGAGAGGTTCACCTGGTTCAGGTCCGTGTGGGTCTGGTCGGTCGCGTACAGCAGCGGGCCCACGAAGCAGAACAGCAGGAACAGGACGACCACCGCGAGCCCCGCCACCGCGAGCCGGTTGCGCGCGAACCGCCGTACGGACAGGCGGTATCCGGTGGCCGACACCGGGGTAGGGGCCTCGGCCCGGAGTACGGCACTCATGTTCTGCCCGCCTTCGTCCGAGGGTCGATGAGCCGCTGTACGACATCGGCGAGCAGGGTGCCGACGACGGTCGCGACGGAGATGACGAGCACGCAGCCGAGCAGCACCGGATAGTCCGAGGACTGCGCGGCGCTCCAGAACAGCAGCCCCATGCCCGGGTAGTTGAAGAGCTGCTCGACGACGAGCGCGCCGCCGAAGAGCACGGGCACGTAGTAGCCGAGCATCGCGACGACGGGCGTCAGGGAGTTGCGCAGGACGTGCCGCCGCAGGATCGCGCCCGGCCGTGAGCCGCCGGCCCGCGCGGTCCGTACGTAGTCCTCCTGGAGGTTCTCCAGGGTCGCGGCACGCATGTACCGGCTGAACACGGCGACCATCGAGGCCGCCCCCGCGACCACCGGCAGTACCAGGGCCGCGGGCTGCGCGAACACGTCGGCGAGCGTCTCGCCCTGGGGCGCCTGCGACGGGAACCAGTCCAGGACCTGGGTGAACACGAGCACGAGCACGAGTCCCAGGAAGTACACGGGAGTCGCGTACGCCACGAAGCTGAGCGTCGTGATGACGTAGTCCACCGGCTTGTTGCGGCGCACGGCCTGCCACATGCCGAGTGGGATCGCGAGGACCAGCCCGAGGACCGCGGACAGCACGGTCAGCACGAGGGTCTTCGGCAGCCGCTGCTCGATGAGCCGGGAGACCGCCTCGTTGAGCGTGTACGAGGTCCCGAGGTCGCCCTGGAGCAGCGTGTGCAGGTAGTAGACGTACTGGACGGGGAGCGGGCGGTCGAGGCCCTGCTCGTGGTTGAAGGCCGCGATCTGCTGGGCCGTGGCCTGCGGGCCGAGGATCCCGCGTGCGGGACCCCCGGGCAGCGCGTGCAGCAGGCAGAAGACGACGACCGTGACGACGAGGATCACCACGAGGGCCTGGAGGACCCGCCTGATCAGATAGAGAGTCATGTCCATGAGTCGCCCTCAGCCCGCCCTCACTTGGTCCACTTCCACTGCGCCGGGTGGAAGTCGGCGAGCGAGTCCTGCGAGAAGCCGCCGAGCCCGTTCTTGACGACCGAGATCTGGTAGTCGGGCGCCGGGAGCCAGACGACCGGCAGATCCTCGGCGACGGCCGCGCTGTAGTCGCGTACCGCCCCCGAGTCCGTCGAGGTCGTGGACGCGGTGATGAGCTTGTCGACCTCGGGGTTGGAGTAGTTGCCGAAGTTGGAGCCGCCGCCGGTCTGGAACAGCGAGTCCCCGGTCGGGAAGGCGCTGAAGTACCAGCTGCCCGCCGTGCCGAAGAAGGACAGCTGCCACGTGCAGGCCGGCTGGCCCGCTGTGCACTGCGGGGTCTGCGAGAGCACCGAGTTGACCGGCGCGGTCTTGATCGAGAACTTGATGCCGGTCTTCTCCAGCGAGGACTGGATCGCGCTCATCATGTTGTCGGTCACCGTCGAACCGGACTGCGACAGCACCCCCATCTCGAACTTCGTGCCCTTGTCGACGCCCGCACCGCACTGCGCGTCGCCGGTCCCCGGCTCCGTACAGACCATGACGCCGCCCTGCTCGGCCCAGCCGTGACCGGTGAGCAGCTCCCGGGCCGCCTTCGTGGAGAACGGGTACGGGTTGTCCTTCTGCTCCGGGGAGACGAAGTCGGAGGCCTGCCCCTGCGGCACCGGACCGTAGCCGGGCACGGCTGTGCCGTTGAAGATGACCTTGGACAGGCCGCTCTGGTCGATCGACCGCTGGACCGCCTGGCGCGCGTACAGCTGCTTGAACACCGCGCCCATGGCCGGGTTGTTGAAGTTGTACGGCATGTAGGTGATCGCCCAGCCGGACCACGGCTTGACCGTGTAGCCCTGCGCGGTGAACCGGTCCTTCTGGTCGAGGTCGGTCGCCTCGATGTAGCCGTAGTCGACGCTCCCGGAGCGCAGCGCGTTCTTCTCGGCGTCCGCCGTCGTGAACGGCAGCAGGTTCACGGTCGCGATGCCGGGCTTCTCACCGCCGTCGTACTTCGTGTTGGCGGCGAGCACCACCTTGCCCGACGTGGCGAAGGACTTCACCGTGTAGGGGCCGCTGACGGTCTTCCACAGCGGGTCCGAGTCGTAGCCGGAGATGTTCTTCGCGGCGGTGTTGAGATACGTCCAGACTTTTTTCGCTCCCGCGGCGGTCCGGTCGGCGTCGGACACCTCTGCGGACGCGCCGGTCCTGTCCCACGCGTGCTGCGGCAGCGGCTTGATGAGGCTCAGCTGATTGGCCAGCATCCACTGGGAGTTGTAGGTCCTGTCGAAGGCGATCGTGAAGTGCCGGTCGTCGACCGCCTTGAACGAGGTCCAGTTGTCCGGGGCCTTGCCGGGGTTGTAGCTCGCCCACTGGTCCTTGTTCGCCTTGATGAGGTTGAACCAGAACTCGACGTCGCGGGAGGTGACCGGCTTGCCGTCGCTCCAACTCCGCTTGCCCAGGGTGACCGTGACGCTCTTCCCGTCGGCCGCGAAGTCCGCGTCGGTGGCGACCGAACCCGCCTTGTTCCAGGCGATCTTCCCGGTCGAGCCGTCGTACGCGACCAGCGGCTCCCACAGGCTCTGGGCGATGGAACCGTTGTTGGTGTTGAGGTGCGCCGCCGTGCCGATGGGCAGGATCCAGTTGGGCGTGAAGTTGGCGGGCAGCGCGTAGTTGATCGAGTCGGGGGACGCGGAGGACGTGTCGTTCGTGCCGGAGCAGCCCGCGAGCAGCAGTGTGCCCGCCGAGACGACGGCACCGGCGACGAGCGTCGTACGAGCAGGGGACATGGCTCTCCTCAGATGGACAAGGTCTGGGTGCGCAAGGCCGGAGACGAACAGCGGCGCTCGGCGGAGCCAGTCAACGACCGGAGTGTTCGAAGAAACAGGCGGCCCGCTGTAAAAAGTCTGTTACTGCTGTTATGGAAAAAGTCGCGAGACGGACATCCGGGCATACGCTCGGCGCCGCGACCTCCGGAATTCCCCGGCTTTTCCCGACCCCGGGAGTTACTTCGTCCATGACTGAAAAAAGTGCGGCGCATCGCAGGGGCGGCACGGGCGTCTCCTCACTGGCCGAGCGCGTCCTGGAACTGCTGGCCTCCGGGCAGGCGACGACCCGTACGGAACTCGCCGGGCTGCTCGGGGCCGCGCCGTCCACGATCTCCCTCACCGTCGGCCAGTTGCTGGCGCACGGCCTGGTCGCCGAGCAGGGCACGCGGTCCTCGACCGGCGGGCGGCCCCGCAAGGTGCTCAGGCTCGGCGGGAACGAGGGGTTCGCGGTCGCGGCCGACCTCGGCGGACGGCACGCGCGGATCGGGGTCGTCCTGCCCGGGGGCGGCCGCACCGAGGTCTCCACCGTGCCGTTCTCGGCGGCCGAGGGGCCCGAGGTGGCGCTGCCGGCGCTCGCCGAGACACTGGAGGCGCTCGCCGAGAGCCGGGGCCGGGAGCTGCTGCGTGGCGTCGGCCTCTGTCTGCCGGGCCCGGTCGACGTCGGGTCGGGCGTCGTGACGCTGCCCTCGCGGATGCCCGGCTGGAACGGGTTCCCGGTCCGGGACTGGCTGGCGGACCGGCTCGGGGTGCCCGCCGCGATCGAGAACGACGCCAACTGCATGGCGGTGGGCGAGCACAGCGTCCAGCCCGCGGAGCGCCGTCAGTCGATCATGGTGAAGATGGGCTCGGCGATCGGCGCGGGCGTCATCGCCGACGGGCGGCTGTACCGGGGCGCGACCGGCGCCGCGGGCGAGATCACCCACGCCCGGGTCGAGGCCGGCCACGACACGCCCTGCTCCTGCGGCAACACCGGCTGCCTGGAGACGGTCGCCTCGGGCGCGGCGCTCGTCCGGATCCTGCGGGAGCGCGGCCTGGACGTCGAGTCCATGGACGACGTCGTACGTCTCGCCGCCGACGCCGATCCGCAGGCCACCCGCGCCGTGCGGCAGGCGGGCCACTACCTGGGCATGGTCCTGTCCGCGAACGTCAACTTCTTCAACCCCGACGCCGTCTACCTCGGCGGCCTGCTGTCCACCCTCGAACCGTTCGTCGCCGCGGTACGCAGTCAGCTGTACGAGGGCTGCCATCCGCTCGTCACCACGCACCTGGTGATCGAGCGGGCGAGCCTGGGCGCCGACGCCGGGCTCGTCGGCGCGGGCCAGTTCGCGCTGCAACGGGCCCTGGCGAACGCCCTCCAGGCGGTCACCGGAACCAACCCCGCCCACCCTTGACGCCCTGACCCCCAGCACCGTGCGAGGAGCCATGTCCCCATCCCGTACCCCCGTCGCCCGTCCGGTCGTCGCCGTCGCCGGGCTCGGCATCGAGTCGTCGACGTTCTCACCGGCGCGCACCGAGGCACCCGCGTTCCGTCCCCGGCGCGGCGACGACGTCCTGACGAACTATCACTTCCTGGACCCGGGAACCCCGTTGAGGGCCGCCGCCGAGTGGCGCGGCGCCCTGGTCGGCAAGGCCCTGCCCGGCGGTACGGTGACGGCGGCCGCGTACGCCGAACTCTCCGCCGAACTCATCGGCCGGGTGCGGGACCTGGGGCATCTCGACGGCCTCTGGTTCGACATCCACGGAGCCATGACGGTGGAGGGCCTGGACGACGCCGAGGCGGATCTGCTGGCCCGGGTCCGGGAGGTGGTCGGCCCGGACGTGATCGTGTCCACCTCCATGGACCTGCACGGAAACGTGTCGCGCGAACTCGTCCAGCTGAGCGACCTGATCACCTGCTACCGCATGGCCCCGCACGAGGACGCCACGGAGACGAAGGAACGGGCCGCCCGCAACCTCGTGGACCTCCTGACGAGCGGCGCCGACCGCCCGGTCAAGGCCTGGATCCCCGTCCCCGTACTCCTGGCGGGCGAACAGACCTCGACCCGGATCGAGCCCGCGAAGAGCGCCTACGCGGCGGTCGACGAGGTCGAGGCCGCCGACGGTGTCACGGACGCGGCCCTCTGGGTCGGCTACGCGTGGGCGGACGAGCCGCGCAACCGGGCCGCGGTGGTGGTCACGGGCCCCGCGCGGCACGCGGTCACCGCGGGCGCGGAACGCCTGGCGCGCGGTTTCTGGGCGGCACGGCACGACTTCGGCTTCGTCGCGCCGACGGGCTCACTGGACGAGTGCCTCACCGAGGCCCTGGCCGCCGCGCCGGACCGGCGGCCCTACTTCATCAGTGACACGGGCGACAACCCGACGGCGGGCGGCGCGGGCGACGTCACCTGGAGCCTCGCGCACGTATTGTCCCGGCCGGAGTTCAAGGACGAGTCGGGGCCGACGGTCGTCTACGCCTCGCTGCCGGGCCCGGCAGCGGTGGACACGGCGGTGCGGGCGGGCGTCGGGAAGACCGTCACCGTCACGACGGGTGCGGAGGTCGACGACCGGCACGCCGGGCCGCTCACCCTGACGGGCGTGGTCCACGCGATCCGCCACGGCGATCCGCACGCGCGCACCGAGGTGGTGCTGAGGGTCGGCGGCGTGTACGTGATCCTCACCGCGCTGCGCAAGCCGTACCACCACGAGCACGACTTCACCGATCTGGAGCTGTCACCCCGCACGGCCGACGTCGTGATCGTCAAGATCGGCTACCTGGAGCCCGAACTGTTCGCCATGGCGGCCGACTGGAAGATGGCCCTCACCCCGGGCGGCGTGGACCAGGACCTCGCGCGCCTGGGCCACCACCGCATCGCCCGCCCGATGTTCCCGTTCGACGGGGAGATGCCCGATCCGGATCTCACGGCCAGGATCATCCCTCCGTCGAACGAGTGACGGCGCCCGGGGGCCCCGCCCGCGGGGCGCTGCCCGCTACGGCTTGCGGGCGATGGCCCCGTACATCGCGATGTCCTCGTCGCGGACACCCTTTTCGCCCGTGCCGTCCGGGAGCCACTTGTGCACCTGGACGATCCCCGGCTCGACGAGCTCCAGGCCTTCGAAGAACTCCTCGGCCTCGTCGATGGTCCGCAGTCGCATCGGCATGCCACGCGACTGGTACTCACGGCCGACCCGGCCCACCTCCTCGGGCGCGAACTCGGCGGTGCCGATGGTCATCGCGAGATAGCTGCCCGAGGGCAGCGGGTCCAGGAGCCGGCGCACGATGCCGACCGCGTCGTCCGCGTCGAGCACGAAGTGGACGATCGCGATGACGGTCAGCGCCACCGGCTTGTCCAGGTCCAGGGTCTCCCGGAACTCGGCGGAACCGAGCACGGCCTCCGGGTGCTGGAAGTCGGCCTCGATGTACGCCGTCCGGCCCTCCGGGGTGCTGGCGAGCAGCCCCTGGGACAGGGTGAGGACGATGGGGTCGTTGTCCACGTAGACCACCCGGGACTCGGGGGCCACCGACTGGGCGATCTCGTGGAGGTTGGGGGAGGTGGGGATGCCCGTCCCGATGTCCAGGAACTGCCGTATCCCCGCGCTCTCGGCGAGCCAGCGCACGGCCCGGTTCATCCAGTCGCGGTTGGCGCGCATGTGCACGGGCATCGCGGGCCACTCCCGCACCATGGCGTCACCCGCCTCCTTGTCGGCGGGGTAGTAGTCCTTGCCTCCGAGGACGTAGTCGTAGATACGCGCCGAGTGTGCGTTCTCGGTGTCGATCCGGTCGGCAGGCCATCCGTTTTCGGGCAACGCCGTTCTCCCATCATGTCGTCGGTTCACGGTGAACGCTCAAGTCGCGGCAGGAGTTTCGAAACAGCGGATCGGATCGGAGTCGGAGCGGCGGGACCGGAGTCAGAGCAGGAAGTCGGCGCTGCCGGCCTTCACGCCCGCCAGGAAGCTCGTCATCTCACGGGGGGTGAAGACCAGGGCAGGGCCCTCGGGGTCGGTGGACTGGCGCAGTGCCACCCGGCCGTCGCCGAGCTTCTTCGCCTCGACGCAGGCGCCGCCCGCGTCGTCGCTCCACGGCTTGTACCAGCCGTGGGTACCGAGTTCACGGGACGGCATGCCGTTGTGTATGTGGTGGTGCACGTCAGAGCTCCTTGCGGATCGCACCGAGGAGGGCCTCGGTCTTTCTGGCGGGCGTCGACTGGGCGCCCAGCCGGTCCAGGGCCTCGCGATAGACCACGACGTCGTCGTCCTTGTCCAGGTACACAGCGCCCACCAGGCCGCTGAGATAGACGATGTCGGGCAGCTCGCGCGCCCGGAACCGGAAGAGGTGGAACGCGCCGGCCCGCATCGCCGGATGCGGGCCGTTCCTGAACGGCATGATCTGCAGGGTCACCTGGGGGAGCGAGTTGACCCGGATCAGATGGTCGATCTGGGCACGCATCACCTCGGGACCGCCGACCGGCCACCGCAGCACCGTCTCGTCCATCACGATCCACACGCGCGGCGGCGAGGGCCGCGACAGCAGCTCCTGGCGCCGCATGCGCAGCGCCACCCGGCGGTCCGTGGCCTCCGCCGGGGCGTGCGGGTTGCCGGCGCTCAGCAGGGCGCGCGCGTAGTCCTCGGTCTGGAGCAGCCCGTGCACGAACTGTGCCTCGTACGCGCGGATCTGCAGAGCCGCCTGCTCCAGGCTCAGATACGCGGCGAACCAGTCCGGCAGCACGTCGCGGTAGGTGTGCCACCAGCCGCGCTTGTTCGCCTCGCGGACCGACTTCAGGAAGGTGTCGATCTCCTGCTGGTCGCTCACACCGTAGATCTGGAGCAGCTTCTCCGCGTCGGGAAGCCGGAGCCGGGCCACCTTGGCGGCCTCCATACGGCGAATGGTGGAGTGGCTCACCCCGATGGCCGCACCCGCCTGCTCGAACGTCAGTCCGGCACGTGTGCGCAGTTCCTCCAGCTGCTTGCCGAGGATCATGCGCAGGACCGAGGGCACACCGCCCCAGTCGGTTTCCGCGGTCACGCTTCACCCCCTCGCAGCAGGTCTTGAGGTTGCAGTCTGTCACGATCACTCGTTCGACAGAGGAAGCATGCACCGCGCGAATTGCAATTTTCAACTTGCCGGTTGCGAGCTGATGTTGGCAGGTGTCACAGTAGGGCGTACCGTCCCGGCCCGGTGAACGACGAGACGAAGCGGTCGACTTGGGGGAGAACGGCCCGCGTGTCGTCACCTGTCGCGACGAGGTGCTCGCACCTTCGTCGCGGCAGCCGGCCCGAGCGGGACCGGCACCGGTCTGACCTCCGGTGCGAAGGCAGACGAAAGGCGAACGGCGATGGCTACGCCCTCTCTCCCCAAGCCATTGGGCCGACTGCCCGCGGACGCGCGACCCCACAGAACGGCCGTGTTCGGCCTGCCCCCGACGCCCCCCTCGGTGGGCCTGGCCCGCAGGAACGTACGCGAGCTGCTCAGCGCGTGGGGCGCGGAGCCCGAGGCGTCTGACAACGCTGTCCTGGTGATTTCCGAGCTCGTCACCAACGCGCTGACGCACACAGCGAGTGAGAGGATCGTGTGCAGACTGCGCACCGACGGACACCGGCTCCATCTTGAGGTCGAGGACCAGAGCCGCTGTCTGACCATTCCCGCACAGCGCACCGCCGGACCCGATGAGCAGGGCGGTCGCGGACTCATGTTGGTCGGCATGCTCACCAGCGACTGGGGCGTGCGAGACATCGCGCACGGCTCAGGACGTGTCGTATGGGCCGTCCTGCCGATGCGGCCCATACCGGCACGGCCTCTACCACTGCCGCCGCAAGCACGGGAATCCACCCTCTCCGGGCCGGTCCCCGCCCCGCACCTCACCCGGCCCGCCCCCCACTCGGCCGAAGGACTCCTGTCTCATGGAACTTCAGCACGCCCCTGACCCGTGGTCGCGTACCTCCGTGACATCCTCGTCCCCCGCCCCGTCGTCGCCCGTGTCGCCGCCCGAGCGTCCGATCCGCCTGGTGATACCCGCGCAACTGCGCACCGGCCTGGGGTGTGACGTCGTGGGCACGTCCCGGGAGCACGGCGAACGCATCCTGGACTGTCTGCCCCGTGTCGGCTGTGTCTTCGCCGACGACTCCGCGGCCGAGGAGCGCTGGTGGTGGGTCGTCCCCGCCGGATCGCACATCGGCGTCAGCTGGCCGTCCTCCGTCACGTACACCGGCGCCCACCGCGCCGACCCGTCCTGGACCCGGATCCGCCGCGGCCTGCGCTCCGTGAAGCCCCGTCTGATCCACAGCCCCGAGGGTGACTCCCCCTACACACCGCCGATCCCCTTGTACTTCCTCGCCTGCCGCCTCGCCGGCAGCGTCCCGAAGTGGTCCCTCGCGGGGGGCTGAACAGGCTCAGGGACCGGGTGCGCGGCCGGGGCGGCAGAGCCCGGCCGCGGGTTCCCGTGCGCGCGGCGCGGTACCCCGCACGGGCCTGCCGACGGCATCGGCGATACTTCCATCACCCCTCCCGCTCCGACGGGACACCCCTCGGAGCGGGAGGAAGTGGTTCGTCCCGGGCCCGTCCGGGCCCCGTCCGAGGGGAAGTACCGTGCCGCAGTCCCAGCCGCCGGATCCAGCGCCCACACCGCCGTGGCGGCTGCTCCTCGCCTACGTACGCCCGCACCGCTGGACACTGCTGCTCGGCGCCGTGCTGTCGCTGCTGAGCGGAGCCGCGGGGCTCGCGCTGCCGCTGGTGGCCAGGTCGCTGATCGACGACCTGGGGCACGACCGGGCGATCGCCGGGGCGCTGGTGGTCATGTCGGTGGTGGTCGTCGCCAACGCCGCGATCGGCGCGCTGAGCTCGTACGTGCTGCGGTACACCGCCGAGTCCGTCGTCCTCGGGGCGCGCCGCGGACTGGTCTCGCATCTGCTGCGGCTGCGGATAGCCGCCGTCGACCGCAGTGAGCCCGGGGACCTGATGGCCCGGATCACCTCGGACACCACCTTGCTGCGGGAGGTCACCACCGACTCGCTGGTGGGGTTCGGCACGGGCGGACTGACACTGGTGGCCACGCTGGTGCTGATGGGGTTCGTCGACCCGGTGCTGACGGCCGTCACCCTGGGCGTGGTCCTGGTCGCGGGCACGGTGATCGGGGTGATCGTGCCGCACATCAACCGGGCCAGCCGGCAGGCCCAGGACGCGGTCGGGGCGATGGGCGCCTCCCTGGAGCGGACCCTGGGCGCGCTGCGGACCATCAAGGCGTCCGGCGCCGAGCACCGCGAGGAGAAGGCCGTGCACGCGGCGGCCCAGGAGTCCTGGCGGCAGAGCGTGCGGGCCGCCAAGTGGTCGGCGCTGGCCGGGAACACGGCCGGACTGTCGATGCAGGTCGCGTTCATCACCGTCCTCGCCGTGGGCGGCGCACGGGTCGCGACCGAGGCCGTCGACATCGGCACCCTCGTCGCCTTCCTGCTGTACGTCTTCTACTTGATGTCGCCGATCCAGCAGGTCGTCGGAGCGGTCGCCCAGTACCAGACGGGATCGGCCGCCCTGGCCCGTATCGAGGAGGCACGGCGCCTGCCCGCCGAACCGGCCGCCGAGCCCGCGCCCCTGCCGGGACCGGGCGCCGAACCCGCCTCGATCACCTTCCAGGACGTCCGCTTCCGGTACGCCGAGGACCTCCCCTACGTCCATCACGGCGTGACCTTCACCGTGCCCCCGCGCGGCATGACCGCCTTCGTGGGCCCCTCCGGCGCCGGCAAGACCACCGTGTTCTCGCTCATCGAGCGGTTCTACGACCCCGACGCGGGGGCCATCGCGCTGGACGGCCGCGATCTCACCGACTGGGAGGTGTCCGGGCTCCGGTCGGTCATCGGCTACGTGGAGCAGGACGCGCCCGTGCTCTCCGGCAGCCTCCGCGACAACCTCCTGCTCGGCAACCCCGACGCCGACGAGGACGAACTGCTCCGCGCGCTCAAGACCACCCGGCTCGACACACTCGTCGACCGGCTGCCGAAGGGCGCGGACACCCTGGTGGGCCACCGCGGCACCAAGCTCTCCGGCGGCGAGCGGCAGCGGGTCGCCATCGCCCGCGCCCTCCTGCGGCGGCCCCGGTTGCTGCTGCTCGACGAGGCCACCAGCCAGCTCGACGCGGTCAACGAGGCCGCCCTGCGCGACACGGTCGCCGATGTCGCCCGCACCACCACGGTCCTGGTCGTCGCCCACCGGCTGTCCACCGTCACCATGGCCGACCGCATCGTGGTCATGGACGCCGGGCGGGTACGGGCCGTGGGCACCCACCGTGAACTCGTCGCGGGCGACCCGCTGTACGCCGAACTGGCCGCCACGCAGTTCCTCGCGGCCACCGACGACGCCCGCAGCCCGGAGCCGGAGAACGCCTGAGGGCGCCGCCCCGCACGGATCGAGGGTTTTCCCCGTATCCGGCGGACGGCGGCGCCCCCTATCGTCGAGGTGCGCACGAACCGCGGGTAACACCCTGACCACCCGCACGATCACCCCCCACGACCACCCCCCACAGGGTGGGGCCGAAAGGCCCCGCAGGGGTGGCCGACGCGAGCGGGCGTCGGCCACCCCTGCCTTTCGTCGCACGACCGGATACTTTCGGCGCTGTCTTTTCTCCTGTCGCGGGATGGTGGAACCGACGCCCGCCGGGACAGGATGCCCGGATGAAGGGTGATCTGTTTTCCAGCGAGTACATGGTGCAGCCCGCCGCCACGGCGGGCATGAGCGCGCAGAACGCGAAGTCGATCAGGTACGCCGTCAACGGCGAGATGCTCGCCCGGCAGGGCGCGATGATCGCCTACCGCGGCAATCTGCAGTTCGAGCGCAAGGGCCAGGGTGTCGGCGGCATGCTCAAGCGTGCGGTCACCGGCGAGGGACTGCCGCTCATGGCGGTGCGCGGGCAGGGGGAGGCGTGGTTCGCGCACGAGGCGCAGAACTGTTTCATCATCGACATCGACCCCGGTGACGTGTTCACCGTCAACGGGCGCAACGTGCTGTGCTTCGACGCCTCGTTGCAGTACGAGATCAAGACGGTGAAGGGCGCGGGTGTCACCGGCGGCGGCCTGTTCAACAGCGTCTTCACCGGACAGGGCAGGCTCGGCCTCGTCTGCGAGGGCAACCCGCTGGTCATCCCGGTCTCACCGCAGTGGCCGGTGTACGTCGACACGGACGCGGTGGTCGGCTGGACGGCCGACCTCCAGACGTCGCTGCACCGTTCGCAGTCCATCGGTTCGATGATCCGCGGAGGCTCCGGCGAGGCCGTGCAGTTGATGCTCCAGGGGGAGGGATTCGTGGTCGTACGGCCGAGCGAGGCCACACCGCAGAAGGCCCAGCAGCACTGATACGGGCCCGGGTCGGGCCTTCTCGAGGCGGCTGGGCCCTCCGGGTCCTCGCGTGTCCGTCAGGCTTCCTGCCCGTCGTCCGTCCGCCGGCGCCACAGCACGGCGGCGGTGCCGGCGGCGAGCAGAGCCGCGGTGCCCGCCGCGGCGGGCAGGAGCACGCCGGCGCCGGTCGAGGCGAGCGATCCGCCGCCGGCGGCGGTGTCGAAGGAGCCGCCACCGGTCGTGCCGCCCGTGCCGCTCATGTCACCCGGGCCGCCCACGCCGTTCCCGTCGCCCGCGGGGCCGTCGACGGGAACCGTGCTGCCCGAGCCGGTCGGGTCGGTGCCCGGGTCCGTGTCGCCGGGCGACGGTTCGGGCGACCCGTCGGAGGGATCGGGCGAGGGCGTCGGGTCCGGCGGGTCCGTCGGGTCCGGTGGTGACGGCGAGGCGGGAGGCGTCGGCGGCACCGGCGCCCTGAACACGCTGAGCGAGGCGTCGGAGGGGCCGGCGACGAACACCGCGTCGCCGCCCGGCGTCACGGCCACCGACGAGCTGCCCAACTGTCCGTCGACACCGGGCAGTTCGGCGCCCAGACCGAGATCCTTGAGCGTGCCCGTGTCGTACACCGCGAGCCGTCCCACGCCGTCCCCCTCCTCCGGCGGGTTGCCCCAGTCCTGCCACACCGCGAACGCCCGGCCGGAGCCCGGGTCCACGGCGACGTCGGCGACGGTGTCGCCCGGTTCCGCGTCGAAGGACGCGGCCAGTTCCCCGGAGTCGACGTCGTACGCCTCCAGCACGGTGCCGCGCCCCGCCCACAGCACCCCGCGCCCGGTGTCCCACTCCAGGAAGGACATGGCGGCCCCGGCGCCGAGAGCGATCTCCTTGCCGTCCGGCGCGAAGTCGGCCGAACCGACCCTGCGCAGCAGGCCGTCGGTGTTGTCCGTGACCCAGATCTGCCCGGCCGCGGTGTCCACGGCGAGCGGACCCCCGGCGGCCGGGAGCGTGAGGGACCGCTCGACGGTCACCGCGGTCCCGCCGACGGCGACCTCCTCCAGCCGCGTCCCGCGCACGACCACGACCGTGCCGGGGTTCGCACCGGCCTTGGCCTGCGTGATCGTCGTGCCGGTGAGCCAGCCCCCGGTCCCGGTCGGGTCGCCGTCCCGGGCGGCCGCGATCCCGCGCAGCCCGACCAGGTAGTGCACTCCGTCGCCCGGCAGCGGCCCGACGAGCCGTTTGCCAGGCAGCTGGGCGGGCGCGCCCGTGCTGCCGGGCGCGGTCTTCACCCAGCTCCGTACGTCCCCGGACGCCGGGTCGACGACGTGGACCCCGGCCAGGCTCGTGTCCGCCGTACCGGCGACGGTGTCGGACCCGACGTACAGCTTCCCCGACTCGGGGTGCATCAGGAGGTCGAGCGGTTTGCCGACGGTCGTGAGGCGGGCCGTGCGCGCGTACCCGCCGGTGCCGGGCGGGTCGTCGGCGCCGACGGCGGGCGTGCCGGCCGCGACGGCGGCGAGGACCACTGCCGTGACGCCCGCCAGGGCGCCGGCCGCCCGGGGGCGGAGCACCGTGCCCCGCCCCCGGGTTCTGAGGGGCGCGGTCACGAGAAGGTGACCGGGAGGTAGACGTCGTACGAGCGGTTGCCGCTGCCCGTGTGGTCGGCGCGAGTCACGACGGCGCAGTCGACGTCCGTGCCGCAGACCTGCCCTGCGGCGATCTCCGGGTGCACGTGCACGCTCACGGTGAAGGAGCCGCCGGTGCCGTACGTGGAGCTGTTCGCGACCGTGCCGCCGCCCTGGTCCGACACCCAGTGCGAGGCGCCCGTCGTGCCCGACTGGTCCGCGCCGCCCAGGCAGGGGGTGGGCCGGGAGGTGTACGTCGACGGGTCTCCCGGCACGACGCCTTCGGGGATCACGCACAGTCCGACGTAGACGCCCTGGAGCGTGTTGTAACCGCTGCCGGTGACGCTGATGTTCTGCCCGGCGGCCGAGAGGCTGTCCGGCGCGGTGAGCGACAGGTCGTACGTCGTGCCGCCGACCGTCGCGGACCGCGTGACGGTGGCGGCCGAGGCCGAGGTGGCGAGCCCGACCGTCAGCGCGGCGGCGGTGGCCGAGGCGGCGGGGATACGGGCGGCACGGGAGAACAGGGCGGATCTCGTGGGTAGTTGGCCCTTTCGGTGACGAGAACCACCTGGGTAAGGTGAACCTAAGTTGAGGGTCAATGGATCGTCAACCCAGGCACAATTCGGGTAACGACGCGAAGATGTGTTGTGATCATGCCAAGGTGCGGGTCACCATGCGCGCATGCCGACGCCCCGAGACCGTGCGCGCAGCCCGGGAGACGCCAGAAGCACGGGAAACACACGACGCACGAGAAGCACGGGAAAACTGATCGCCTTCGCGATCGCCCTGGTACTGACCGTCGTGTCCTGCGGCGGTGATTCCGACGACGCGGATTCAGGCAGCGGTACGGGCGGGGGCGGCAAGGGGCTGGAGAAGTCGAGCGTCACCGTGGCCGCGCTGCCCCTGGCGGACAACGCGACCCTCTACCTCGCGCGGGACCGCGGGCTGTTCAAGAAGGAGGGGCTGGAGGTGAGGATCCAGCCCGTCCAGCAGAGCATCCAGGCGCTGCCCGCCCTGTCGAAGGGGCAGGTCGACGTCATCGCGAGCGCGAACTACGTCACCTTCCTGCAGGCCCACGAGAAGGGCACCCTGGACCTGCGCATCCTCTCCGAGGGGGCCCGCGTCGCGCCGCACATGATGGACGTACTCGTGGCGAAGGACTCCGACATCCGCAGCGTCGCCGACCTCAAGGGCAAGAAGGTCGCCGTCAACATCCTCAACAACATCCAGTCGCTGACCCTGAACGCCATCCTCGGCCGACAGGGCGCGGGCCGCCCCGAGTACCGGCAGATCGCCTTCCCCCAGATGGGGGCCGCCCTGGAGAAGGGGCAGGTCGACGCGGTCCACGCCGTCGAGCCCTTCGACAGCGCCATCCAGAAGCAGCTCGACGCCCGCGTCCTCGTCGACGGCGGCGCCGCCCCGGTGGAGTCCATACCGATCAGCGGATACGTCACGACCGGCGACTACGCCGCCGAGAACCCCAAGACCGCGGCGGCCTTCCAGCGGGCGATCGCCGGGGCGGCGCGGATCGCCACACAGGACCAGGACGCGGTACGCGCGGAACTGCCCAAGTACACCAAGGTGACCGCGGACGAGGCCGAGTCGCTCCGGCTGCCGGCCTATCCGCAGACCTCGGACGTGTCCCAACTGCGCCGCCTCACCGAACTCATGAAGGAGCAGGGCCTGTTGAAGAAGGAGATCGACCCGGGAACGTTGCTGGTCAAGTAGGGGGGCCGGCACGTGACGGGACGACTCGTCGAGCGGCGGACGGCACCGGCCGCGGAGCGGAAGGCATGAGGCGGAACGGGTGAGGCGCGGACAGGAACTGCTGCTCGGAGCGCTCGGAGTGCTGCTCGCCTTCGGCGGGTGCGAGGCGGTCAGCCGGGCGGGTCTGGTGCGGCGCAGCTATCTGCCGCCCGCCTCCGACGTCCTGGCGCGGGCGGTGGAGCTGGCGGGTGACCAGGTCTTCCTGACGGGGGTCGGCGCCACCGTGCGGGCCTGGGCCCTCGGACTCGCCCTCGCCTGCGCGATCGCCGTACCGCTCGGCCTGCTGCTGGGCAGCGTGCCCGTCGTCGGTGAGGCGGCGCGCGCGATCGTCGAGTTCCTGCGCCCCCTGCCGTCCGTCGCGCTGATCCCGCTGGTGTCCCTGCTGCTGGGTTCCGGTACGGAGACGAAGGTCGCGCTCATCACCTACGCCTCCGTCTGGCCGATCCTCTTCAACACCGTCTACGGCCTGGGGGAGACCGACCCGCTGGCCAAGGACACCCTGCGGGCCTTCGGCTTCGGCCGGCTGTCGGTGCTGCTGCGGGTCGAACTCCCCGCCACCGCGCCCTTCATCGCCGCCGGCCTGCGCATCTCGGCGGCGATCGCCCTCATCCTGGCCGTCGCCACGGAGATCCTGGCGGGCTTCGGGGAGGGGCTCGGCATCTTCATCGCCCAGTCGGGACTGGCGACGGACGGCACGCGGGACGTGCTGGCCGGGGTGGTCTGGGCCGGGGGCCTGGGGCTGGTCATCAACACCGTGCTGGTGTGGGGCGAACGGAGGCTGTTCCCCTGGACGCCGGAGCACCGGGGGGAGTGGTGAGGCCTATCGCCCTCGGGGGCTCCGCCCCCGGACCCCCGTTGCGCAGTTCCCCGCGCCCCTTGAAGGGGCGCCGCCCCCGGAAGGAACGCGCATGAAGCGGGGTGAGGCGGCGCGCGGCGCCCTGTTGCGGTGGGGCGTGCTCGCCGTGGCCGTCGCCGCGTGGCAACTGGCCACCCGCACCCGCGGCAGCGTCTATTTCCGGCCACCCTCGGACATCGCCCGCCGCACCCACGACCTCTGGTTCTCCGGCCCGCCCCGCCACGTCTTCCTCACCTCCGCCGCGACCGAGAACATCCTGCCCAGCCTCGCCCGTATGACCACCGGCTTCGCCCTCGCCGGGGCCGCCGGCATCGCCCTCGGCACGGCGCTGGGCCGCTCCCGCCGCGCCCACGCCCTGTGCAACCCGGTCCTGCAGTTCGCCCGCGCCGTCCCACCCCCCGCCCTGGTCCCGGTCTTCGTGGTGGTCCTCGACTTCGGCACCCCGATGCAGCTCACCTCGATCGTCGTCAGCGCCGTGTGGCCGGTGCTCATCAACACGGCGGACGGCGTCCGCAACACCGACCCGCTCCGCCTCGACGTGGCCGCGGTGCTGCGCCTGACCGCGGTCGAACGCCTGTGGCTCCTCTTCCTGCCCTCGGCCCTGCCGCGCATCTTCGCGGGCCTGCGGCTGAGTCTTTCGCTCTGCCTCATCCTCATGGTCTTCTCGGAACTGCTGCCCGGCACGGCCAACGGCATCGGCTTCACACTCACCGACGCCCAGTCGCGCTCGGACCTGCTCACCGTGTGGGCCGCGCTGGTGCTGCTCGGCGCACTCGGATACGTACTCAACACGGGCCTGTTGGCGGTCGAGAAGCGACTGCTGGGCAGAGGGAGGCAGGCATGAGGCCGCAGACGGACCCCGACGAGCGGCGCGGGTGAGCGGCCCGGATGCTGCGCCTCGACTCGCTCGGTCAGCGGTACGGCGACCACTCCGTCCTGCACGACATCACGCTCACCGTCCCCGACGGGCAACTCCTGTGTGTCGTCGGCCCGTCCGGGTGCGGCAAGTCGACGCTGCTGCGGACGGTGGCGGGGCTGCTGCCGGTGCGGGAGGGCACCGTCTCCGTCGACGGGACGCCCGTCACCGGCGTGCCGGACCGGCTGGCCGTCGTCTTCCAGGACTACGGACGCTCCCTCTTCCCATGGCTCTCGGTCCGCGAGAACGTCGCGGTCCCCCTGCGGCGGCGGGGGCTCGGGCGGGCGGAGCGACGGGCCGCGGCCGAACGGATGCTGGAGCGGGTGGGCCTTCCCGGCGTCGGACGCCGGCACCCCTGGCAGCTCTCCGGCGGGATGCAGCAACGGGTCGCCATCGCCCGCGCGCTGGTGTGCCGGCCGTCCCTGCTGCTGATGGACGAGCCCTTCGGCTCCCTGGACGCGCAGACCAGGGAGGACCTGGAGGACCTCCTGCTGGAGGTGCATCGGAGCGAGGGGACGACGATCGTGTTCGTCACGCACGACATCGACGAGAGTGTGTACGTGGGGGACCGGGTGGTGGTGCTTTCGGGCGGGCCCGGTTCGCGGGTGGTCCTCGACCTGCCGGTCACGCTGCCCGGCGAGCGCGATCAGATCGCCACGCGGGGGTTGCCGGAGTTCGTCGCGCTGCGGGCGGAGGTGGGCCGCGCGGTCCGCGGCTGAGCCGAGGTTTTCCGCCCCGTTCCCCGCGCCCCTGAGGCAGGTATGCCCAGGGGCGCGGGGAACTGCGCACGGGGGTTCGGGGGCGGAGCCCCTGAGACTGGTCGGGAACGGGAAGGGGCGGCGGGGGCGAAGCACATCATTTCCCCGTGCGAGGCGTGTTACGTCGCCGTTCACGCGATGGTGCGATCATCGCGGCCCACACGGATGCCCGTACACACCCCCGGGTAGGGCCGGGCCATGACGCAGCCGTTCGAACTCCCTCATTTCTACATGCCGTACCCCGCGCGGCTGAACCCCCATCTCGACGAGGCCCGCGCCCACACGTCCGAGTGGGCGCGCGGAATGGGCATGCTGGAAGGCTCCGGTGTCTGGGAGCAGGCCGACCTCGACGCACACGACTACGGGCTGCTGTGCGCGTACACGCACCCCGAGTGCGACGGCCCCGCCCTCTCCCTCATCACCGACTGGTACGTGTGGGTCTTCTTCTTCGACGACCACTTCCTGGAGACCTTCAAACGCAGCCAGGACCGCTCCGGCGGCAAGGCCTACCTGGACCGCCTCCCGCTCTTCATGCCGCTCGACCTGACGACCCCCGTGCCAGAGCCGCAGAACCCCGTCGAGGCCGGACTCGCCGACCTGTGGGCGCGGACGGTCCCCTCGATGTCCATGGGATGGCGCAGGCGGTTCGCCGAGTCGACCGAGCATCTGCTCAACGAGTCGATGTGGGAGCTGTCCAACATCAACGAAGGACGGGTCGCCAACCCCGTCGAGTACATCGAGATGCGCCGCAAGGTGGGCGGCGCCCCCTGGTCGGCCGGGCTCGTGGAGTACGCGACCGCGGAGGTCCCCCAGCAGGTGGCCCGCTCCCGGCCGTTGCGCGTGCTGATGGAGACCTTCTCCGACGGGGTCCACCTGCGCAACGACCTCTTCTCGTACCAGCGGGAGGTCGAGGAGGAGGGCGAGCTGAGCAACGGGGTGCTCGTCCTGGAGACGTTCTTCGACTGCACGACCCAGCAGGCCGCCGAAGCGGTGAACGACATCCTCACCTCACGGCTGCACCAGTTCGAGCACACGGCGCTCACCGAAGTGCCCGCGCTGGCCCTGGAGAAGGGCCTCGACCCGGCCGAGGTCCGGGCCGTCGCCCAGTACACCCGGGGACTCCAGGACTGGCAGTCGGGCGGCCACGAGTGGCACCTGCGGTCCAGCCGGTACATGAACGAGGGGGCGCTGGAGACCTCCCCGTCGGCCGGCGTGCTCACCGGGCCAGGCACCTCCGCCGCCGACATCGGGGCGCTGCTCGCCTCGGCCGGCGCCGAGCGGCTGCGCGCCTACACGCATGTGCCGTACCAGAAGGTGGGCCCGTCCCTGCTGCCCGACTTCTACATGCCGTTCCAGGTCCGCCTCAACACCGGCCTGGACGGGGCCCGGCGGCGCATCACCCCGTGGGCGCACCGCATGGGCATCCTCCAGGAGGGCGTCTGGGACGAGGACAAGCTCGACGCCTACGACCTGCCGCTGTGCTCGGCCGGCCTGGACCCGGACGGCACCCCGGAGGCGCTGGACCTCAGCGCGCACTGGCTCGCCTGGGGGACGTACGGCGACGACTACTACCCGATGGTCTTCGGGCACCGCAGGGACCTGGTGGCCGCGAAGCTGTGCACCGCGCGGCTGTCCGCCTGCATGCCCGTCGACGGCGAGGAGATCCCGCCCCCGGCCAACGCGATGGAGCGCGGTCTCGCCGATCTGTGGCGGCGCACCACGGCCACCATGACGCCGGACGCGCGCCGCACCATGCGGGCCTCGGTGGAGGTCATGACGGAGAGCTGGGTCTGGGAGCTGTCCAACCAGCTGCAGAACCGCATCCCCGACCCCGTCGACTACCTGGAGATGCGCCGCGCCACCTTCGGCTCCGACCTCACCATGAGCCTGTGCCGCCTGGGCCACGGCCCGCAGGTGCCACCGGAGGTCTACCGCAGCGGCCCCGTCCGGTCACTGGAGAACGCGGCGATCGACTACGGGATGCTCATCAACGACGTCTTCTCGTACCAGAAGGAGATCGAGTACGAGGGAGAGGTGCACAACGCCATCCTCGTCGTGCAGAACTTCTTCGGCTGCGACTACCCCCGGGCCCTCGGGGTCGTCCACGACCTCATGACCCAGCGCATGCAGCAGTTCCAGCACGTCGCCGCCCATGAGTTCCCCGTCCTGTACGAGGACTTCGACCTCTCCGACGAGGCCCGCGCGATCATGGAGGGCTATGTGGTGGAGCTGCAGAACTGGATGGCCGGCATCCTGAAGTGGCACTACGACTGCCGTCGTTACGGAGCCGCCGACCTGGCCCGCCGCGCCCACGGCTTCGTACCGGGACAGCTCCCGGAACTGCCGTTCGGCTCCGTCTGGCGGACGCCCTCGACCATGGCCCACTGACCCCGGGCCGGGGGAGAGACACCTGCCGTCACCCGTTCGAGGCCGGCCGCGCCGCGGGCCTCGTACGGGGTGGCGTCCCGTGGACGGAAATGCGTTGCCGTGCCCTTCGCGCGGGACCACGATGGGCCCATGCTGAGCCTTCTCCTCGCCTTCCTCGGCGCCTGCACCCTGATAGCGGCCTCGCCTGGCCCGAGCACCGTGCTGATCATCAGACAGTCGCTGCACAGCAGACGTTCCGGCTTCCTGACGGTGCTGGGCAACGAGACCGGGGTCTTCCTGTGGGGCGCCGTCGCCGCGTTCGGCCTGACCGCGCTGCTCACCGCCTCCGAAGTGGCGTACGACGTGATGCGCGTCGTCGGCGCCGTCGTGCTCGTCGTCTTCGGCGTGCAGACCCTGTGGCGGGCCCGCCGCCCCACGGACGGCGCGGACGACGGCATGACCGGGGAGGGCGGGAAGAGCGGGAAGAGCGGCTGGGCCTCCTACCGGGGCGGACTGCTGATCAACCTGGCCAACCCCAAGGCGGCCATTTTCGCGATGTCCTTCCTCCCGCAGTTCGTGCCCCAGGGCGCCCCGCACCTGCCCGCCATGCTGGGGCTCGCCGCGCTCTGGGCGGTCTACGAGGTCGGCTACTACGGCGTGTACGTGTGGTGCGTGGGACGCATGAGGACCGTGCTGTCCCGGGCCGGTGTACGGCGCAGGCTGGAGCAGGTCTCCGGAGGAGTGCTGCTGCTCCTCGGCGCCCGGCTGGCCCTGGAGAGCTGATGCCGCCGCGGAACCCCGAAGGAACAGAAGCCCGGAAGAGCGAGCCCGGAAGAGAAGACAGCGAGCCGACGCCCGGCGAAAGTGGCGTCGACCGGCTCGCGCCACCCCCACTGTCCGGGCAGGATGCTGCCCGTAGCCCCTTCTGCCCCACGGAGGACCGGATGACCGGTACGCCCGAGCCCTTCACCGCCGCCGACTACCAGGCGCGGATGGAGCGCACCGCACGGACCGCCGCCGAGGCGGGGCTCGACGGCGTGCTCGTCGCGCCCGGCCCCGACCTCGTCTGGCTGACCGGCTACGCGCCGCCCGCGGACACCGAGCGGCTCACCCTGCTGGTGCTCGCGGCCGGACAGGACCCCGTGCTCGTCGTGCCCACCCTGGAGGCCCCCGACGCCGAGAAGGCGGTGGGCGCGCCCGCGCTGACGCTGCGCGACTGGACCGACGGCAAGGACCCGTACGCCACGACCGCCCCGCTCCTCGACGCCGCGGGCCGCTTCGGCGTCAGCGACAACGCCTGGGCGCTGCACCTGCTGGGCTTCCAGAAGGAGCTGCCCGGCACGTCCTACGTGTCCCTCACCGAGGGGCTGCCGATGCTCAGGGCCGTCAAGGACGCCGCCGAACTGGAGCGTCTGGCCGCCGCGGGCGCCGCCGCCGACGCCGCGTACGAGGAGATCCTGAAGGTCGCCTTCGCGGGCCGGCGCGAGTCGGACGTCGCCGGGGACCTCGCCGGTCTGCTGCGGCGGTTCGGACACGAGCAGGTGGACTTCACGGTCGTCGGGTCCGGCCCGAACGGCGCCAACCCGCACCACGAGGCCGGCCCGCGCGTCATCGAGCACGGCGACACGGTCGTCCTCGACTTCGGCGGGCTGAAGCACGGCTACGGCTCCGACACCTCCCGCACGGTGCACGTCGGCGAGCCGACCGCCGAGGAGCAGCGGGTCCACGACGTCGTACGGGCCGCCCAGCAGGCCGCGTTCGAGGCCGTACGGCCCGGGATCGCCTGCCAGGACGTCGACCGGGTGGCCCGCGCATACATCACCGACGCCGGGTACGGCGACCGCTTCATCCATCGCACGGGGCACGGCATCGGTGTCACCACCCACGAACCGCCGTACATGGTCGAGGGCGAGGAACAGCCGCTCGTGCCCGGGATGTGCTTCTCCGTGGAGCCCGGCGTCTATCTGCCGGGCCGCTTCGGCGTACGCATCGAGGACATCGTGACGGTCACCGAGGACGGCGGACGCCGCCTCAACGACACCCCCCGGGACATGGCCGTCGTGAACTGACCACTCCTCAGGAGCCCTCCGGACTCCGGATCCCAACGGCGGACGGCGCGACCATGACCCAGGCAGCGACACCCACCGCGGACACCGTGCGACACCTCGTCCGCTCCCTGCTCCCGGACGGCGGCGGGTCCCGGATCACGCCCGCCGCCGAGGGCGGCGAGCACTTCACCTGGTTCGTGGGCGCCCGCCATGTGCTGCGACTCGCCCCGGACCGCGAGGCCGCCCGCCGCCAGCGCCGTGAACTGCGGCTGCGCGAACTGGTACGCCCCCACATCGGCGTCGCCGTCCCGGTGAGCGTCGCCCACGGCGAGTGGACGGACGGCCTGACGTACACGCTCGACACGCTGATCCCCGGCGGGTCCGGTGAGCGGCGGGACGTCTCCGCCGTCGGCGAGGCCGACCTGGCGGGACTGCTCACCGGACTGCGCGAGGTGCCGGGGCGGCAGGCCGAGGCCCTCGGTGTGCCCCGTGCCACGCCCCGGTCCCTCGAAACGCTCAGGACCGCCGCGGTGGGCGCCGCCGAACGGCTGGCCGCCGCCGACGAGTTCGACCCCGCCCGGCTCCAGCAGCTCACCGCGACCGGCGTCGTGCAGCTCGCCGCGCAGCCGGACGCGGCGTTCCTCGTCCACCAGGGCCTCAGGGGGGAGCACCTCGTGGTCACCTCGGACGGACGGGTCCGCGGTGTCCTCGACTGGTCCGAGGCCGCGGTCGGCGACCCGACCGAGGACATCGCGGGGCTCGCCCTGGCGGTCGGCGCCCCGGCGGCCGTCCGTGCGGCGACCCTCGCCGGTTACGGTGCGCGGCCCTGTCTGCGCGGGTTGTGGCTCGCCCGTTGCGACACCGTGATCCGCCTTGCCGCACGGCTGGGCGGCCGTCACGACGACGGCTCGCTGCCGGTTCTGCGTGCGCAGCTGGGGAGGTCGTGGGAGGCGATCCTGCTGGAGCGGATCACGGACCTCCACGACGATCCGTTGTAGCGCCGGGACATCTGCGGGCCCGGTGGGGGCTGAGCGCGCAGTTCCCCGCGCCCCTGAAAAGCAGGGGCGCCGGGACATCGGCGTGACCAGCCACGACGCACCCGCAGATGTCCCCGCACCCCAGCGGAGCGTCCCGTCACCCCTGGAGAAGCACCACGCACGACTCGGCAGGCAGGTCGAGGAGGCCGTCCGTGCCGGGGGGTTCCACCGGCTCCCACGCGGCCAGGACCCGCGACGGCCGCGCCCCCAGCGGAATCGCCGCGCGCCCGACGCCGAGGTTCACGGCCACCCGCACGTCGCCCCGGCGGAAGGCCAGCCAGCGGGCGTCCTCGTCGTACGCGACCTTGACGTCCGCGAGGTCGGGGTCCGTGAGGTCGGCCTGGCCGTGCCGGACGGCGATGAGTTCCCGGTACCAGGCGAGCACGCGCGCGTGGACGCCCTTCTCCGGCTCGGACCAGTCGAGACAGGACCGGTCACGGGTGGCCGGGTCCTGCGGGTCCGGGATGTCCTCCTCGGCCCACCCGTGCGGAGCGAACTCCCGCCGCCTGCCCCGGCGTACGGCCTCCGCGAGCTCCGGGTCGGTGTGGTCCGTGAAGAACTGCCAGGGCGTGCCCGCCGCCCACTCCTCCCCCATGAACAGCATCGGCGTGAACGGCCCGGTCAGCGTCAGCGCGGCCGCGCAGGCCAGCAGCCCGGGGGAGAGGCGGGCCGCGAGCCGGTCGCCCAGGGCGCGGTTGCCGATCTGGTCGTGGGTCTGCGCGTAACCGAGCAGGCGGTGGCCCGCGACCCGGGTGACGTCCAGCGGACGCCCGTGCCGGCGGCCCCGGAAGGACGAGTACGTGCCGTTGTGGAAGTAGCCCGCCGTCAGCGTCTTCGCCACCGCCGCGAGCGGGGCGCGGGCGAAGTCCGCGTAGTAGCCCTGCGCCTCGCCGGTCAGCGCGGTGTGCAGCGCGTGATGGAAGTCGTCGTTCCACTGGGCGTGCAGCCCGAACCCGTTCTCCGCGCGGGGGGTGATCAGCCGGGGGTCGCCCAGGTCCGACTCGGCGACGAGGAACAGCGGCCGGCCCAGCTCACCGGAGAGCGCGTCCACGGCGGCCGACAGCTCCTCCAGGAAGTGGCACGCGCGCGTGTCGTGCAGCGCGTGCACCGCGTCCAGACGCAGCCCGTCGATCCGGTAGTCGCGCAGCCACGAGAGCGCGCTGCCGAGCAGGAACGCCCGCACGTCGTCCGAGCCGGGCGCGTCCAGGTTCACCGCCGAGCCCCAGGGGGTGTGGTGGGTCTCCGTGAAGTACGGCCCGAAGGCGGGCAGATGGTTGCCCGAAGGGCCCAAGTGGTTGTGCACGACGTCCAGGACGACGCCGAGCCCGAGCCCGTGCGCCCGGTCGACGAAGCGCTTCAGCGCCTCGGGGCCGCCGTACGGCTCGTGCACCGCCCACAGCGACACCCCCTCGTACCCCCAGCCGTGCCGCCCCGGGAACGGGCACAAGGGCATCAACTCGACGTGCGTCACCCCCAGTTCCACCAGGTGCTCCAGCCGCTCGGCGGCCGCGTCCAGGGTGCCCTCCCGGGTGTACGTGCCCACGTGCAGCTCGTACAGCACGGCACCCGGCAGCCCGCGCCCCGCCCAGTCGGCGCGCCAGGCGTACCGCTCGTGGTCGACCACCGCGCTCAGGCCGTCCGGCCCGTCCGGCTGCCGGTACGAGCGCGGGTCCGGCAGGACGGGACCGTCGTCCAGCGCGAACCCGTACCGCGTGCCGTCCCGTGCCTCGGCCTCGCCCGTCCACCACCCCGGGCGCTGCGGATCGGGCTCCAGCGCGTGCGCGGTGCCCGCGCAGTGGAGTGTCGTGCGACCGGCCTGTGGTGCCCACACCTCGAACTGCACGGACGGTTCCCCCTCGTCTGCTCACCGTGATCCCACCGGGTCCCATGGTGCGTCAAACGAGATCAATTCGCCTTCGGATCCTCCCGATCGGACGGCGTAATCGGCCGGACCCGCGGTGCGCACCCCTGTGAGGTGCGGTGTCTTCTGGACACTCCGGCCGCGCTGCCGGACAATCGGCACCGTGACGTCGTCCCCCGAGTTCCACACCTCCTCCGCTCCCGCGCGGTTGTCGGACGCCGAGCGGGACCGGACGCTGAAGGCGCTGCGGGAGGGCGCCGCCCTGGGGAGGCTCTCGCACGACACGTTCGTCCTGCGGATGGAACTCGCGTTCGCCGCCCGCACCTCCGACGAACTGGCCGCGCTCACCGCCGACCTGCGGACCGAGGGCCGCTGGTCACGGCTGCTGTTCGGCACGGTCGAGGCGGTCTCCGGGTTCACCGTGCGGCTGCGCAGGGCCTGGCAGGCCGAGCGGCTGCCCAAACTGCTGCTGCCCCGGCCCGAGCACCGCTACCCGCTGCGCATAGGCCGCGACCCGGCCAGCGGTCTGCGGCTCAACCACGAGACGGTGTCGCGGGTGCACGCCGAACTCACCCGCCAGGGCGGCCTGTGGGTGCTGCGCGACCTCGGCTCGACCAACGGCACCTCCGTGAACGGACGGCGGGTGATCGGCGCCGCCGTCGTCCAGGTCGGCGACCAGGTCAGCTTCGGCCGGATGGCGTTCCGCCTCGCCGCGGACTAGCTTCTGGCGGCCCTGGGGCCGACGTGGCGTTCGGGTGAGTCGGGGTCGGCCCGCAGGGCCCGGGTGCCGATGTACAGGAAATGACGAACAACCAGAAAGCGACCGCGGCGGTACGGGCCTGTCTGCTGGCCACCTGCGCACTCCTCGTGGCGGGACCGGTGCAGGCCCGCGCGGCGGCGCTCCCGGAGCCGTCCGCCGGCGACTGGCTCTATGTGACGGTCACCGACGGCGACTCCGGCGGCAGCCGTCCGGGCGAGGCCCGCTCCGGCGACGTCCGCCCCGGTGACCCCCGCTCCGGCGCCACCCGCGGCACCCTCCTGCTCTGCGACCCGCCCCGCGGCCATGTGCACGCCGCGCGCGCCTGCGAGGAACTGCGCGCCGCGCACGGCGACGTCGGCCTGATCCCGGCCGAGGACTCCTTCTGCCCGATGGTCTACGCCCCGGTGTCCGCCACCGCGCGGGGCACGTGGGGCGGCCGCGCGATCACGTACAAGGAGACGTTCGCCAACTCCTGTGTGCTGACGGCGCGCACGGGGGCGGTGTTCGACCTGCCGCGCTGACCGCCCGCCCGCCACCGGCTCCCAGGTGTCCTACCACGACCGGTCCCGGGCGTGTCGCGCCGCGGCGACCACCGTGCGGCTCTGGTGCTGCACCTGGTGCTCCAGAGGCACCCAGCGCGCCCGGAAGCGTTCGGCGAAGGCCTCGCTCCAGACGCCGACCAGGTGCTCCAGACGGGGCGCGGCCGGGTCACCGGCCTCCCGCAGGACCCGCAGCAGCATCGCCGCGGACCGCAGCGGGAGCCGGCGGCCGAACGCGTCCACACTGCCCACATGCGCCATCGTGGTGTGCGGGGGCGGCGGCCGGCCCCAGTCGCCGGCCAGTCCGGGAACCAGCTCCAGCGCCCACTTGGTGGCCCGCAGCAGCGGCCCGTCGGGACCGGTCAGACGGGGCTGCGCCTCGGCGAGGACCATCTCGACCTCGTGCGTGTCCCGCAGGAGACGGCGGGCCAGCCGGCGCATCGCCGCCGCCGGAGCGGGATGCGGAGCGGGATCGTCCACCAGGTCGCTCGCCCACATGGGCACCTCGACGACCGCGGTCAGCCCCCCGTACAGATGGGCCCGGTACCAGGTGCTCAGCCGGGCGTCGTCCGGCATGCTCGGGTACGCCAGGTCCGAGCCGGGCGCCGGCATCACATGCACCCCGGGTCCCGAGACCGGCCAGCCGGCGGCGTCCGAGGCGCCCGTCTCCACCGGTATGTTCAGCTCCGCCGCGGACTTGGCGAACGGCTCGGCCAGCCCCGGTATGTCCTTCGTGAGCTGCACCCAGCTGCCGCCCAGGTCGGTCCCGTGGAGCGTGACCTGGAGGTAGGGGCGCAGCTCGTCTATGACCCGGAAGAGGGCGAGGGTCTCGGGCGGCAGCCGGTCGGGCGGCAGCACCGAGGGCGACCACTCGGGCTGCTCGGGCCCGGCGGGGCGGAAGAAGCCGAGGTGGTAGTCGAGCAGGGTGCGCGGCGCCGGCGTCACATGGAGACTGGCGCCGTCCGGGTCCGCGCAGAGCAGGAAGTGCCAGGAGGTGTCGCCGCGCAACCGCCGCTCACGCACGACCCGTTCGGCCAGCGCCAGCAGGGTGGAACCGCCCGTGGGCTCGTTGGCGTGGGCGCCCGCGACGACCAGCACCGAGCGCCGGGCGTGCCCCACGGACAGCAGGTGCAGGGGCCGGCCGGCCCGCGAGGCGCCTATCTGCCGCAGCGAGCACAGACCCGGCCGATGAGCCGCCAGCGCCCTGGCGGAACGGAGGAGTTCGGTCACACTGGGGTAGCGCTGCTCCGGCAGGAGACTCACCCCCGACCTGGTCCGCCCTGCGTCGCAATCCGCAGTACTCCACGGACCGCGGGAGCTGTCAAGTACGTCGTGCGGTGCCTCCGGGGAGCGCTCAGCAGCACGTTCCGCCGAAGGGGGCACCGGTTCGCCCCCGGTCGTGGACGCGGCGGACGGCGGCACCTCGCGGCGCCGGGGGTCAGTCGGTCGACGTGGCATCGTCGCTCACCCGCTCGAGCAGAGCCACGGGTGAGCGTCCGAAAAGCGCCGCCACGCGCGCGTGCCCGGTGAACTCCTGTCCCGGGCCGAGCAGGTCCGTCCAGCGCCCCGGCGGCAGTGGCAGCTCCGTGTCGCGCCAGCCGCCCTCCTCTTCCAGACGCAGCGAGAGGCGGGTGACGGCCGCGATCACCTCACCGGAGCGGGTGAACGCCAGACAGTGCGCCGCCCCCTGGCCCCGGGCGGGCAGCGGATCGTACGCCGCGGACTCGCCGAAGACCGCGGGACGCCGGCGGCGCAGTCGCAGGGCGGCCGTGGTGAGCGCGGCCTTCTCGGCGGACAGCGCGTCCGGGTCCCGCGGGGGGAAGGCCACGGGCCGCCGGTTGTCCGGGTCCACCAGGGCCCGGTACTCGCACTCCGTGCCCTGGTACAGGTCCGGCACGCCCGGCATCGTCAGATGGACCAGGGCGGCGCCGAGGACGTTCGCCCGCACGTACGGCTCCAGCGACCGCCGGAACTCGTCGACACGCCGTCCGGGCGTCCCGCACGGGCCCGACTTCAGGAACGCCGCCACGGAGGCCTCGTACACGGGATCCTGCTCGGTCCACGCGGTGCCGAGGCCCGCCTCGCGGATGTGCTTCAGCAGGGCGCCCCTGAGGCGCTCCCCGGCGGCGGGTCCGAGGCCGACGGCGGTCTGCCACGCGGCCCAGGCCACCTGCGGGTCCGGCATGCCCACCCCCTCGGCGACCGTCGCCGCGGTCACCTCGGCGAGCAGGTCGGCCCAGCGCGCGGGCGCCTGGGTGAGCACGGAGATCGCGGCCCGTACGTCGGCGCTGCGCTTCGTGTCGTGCGTGGACAGCACGGTGCCGGTGGTGGGCCAGTCGCGCTGCACGCGCGCGCAGTACGCGTGGAAGACCTCGGGGGCGAGGGCGGGCGTGCCCGGTTCGCCGCCCACCTCGGTCGCCGACAGCAGGGGTACGTACCGGTAGAACGCGGTGTCCTCCACGGACTTGGCCCGCAGCGCCGACGCGGTCTGTGCGAACCGGGCCCGGAACGCCGCGTACGCCGGTCCTTCGCCGATCCGGCCCAGCACCAGATCCCGTACGAGACCGACGGTGTGGGCCTCCTCCGGCACCTTGAAGGCCTGTCCGGCCTCGTCCGCGGCCTCCTCGGTGAGCACCGCGGCGGCGTCCCCGGAGGCGTACGGCCGGTAGGCCTCCAGGCGGACGAGGAGCTCCCGCAGCGCGGTGCGCAGGGCCCAGGGGGCGCGGTCGCGCAGCGCGGGGTCCGCTGACGTGCGGCACAGCCGGTCCGCCTCGCGGGTCAGCCGGTCGACCTCGGCGGCCAGCTCGTGGTGGACCACCTTGTACGCGGCCCGCCGCACGCTCGCCTCCCAGACGCCCCCGCGGTCGGCCTGCGGGGCGGCGAACCTCCGGTACTGGCCCAGCAGCTCGCCGGCGCCCGCCGGGTCGGTGAGGACGCCGTCCACGTGCCGCAGCGCGTCGTAGCCGGTGGTGCCCGCGACCGGCCAGGCGGCGGGCAGCGGTTCGCCGTCCGCGAGGATCTTCTCCACCACCGTCCAGCGCCCCCCGCTCGCCTCGTGCAGGCGGCGCAGATACGCGTCCGGGTCGGCGAGGCCGTCCGGGTGGTCGATCCGCAGCCCGTCGACCACCCCGTCGGCCAGCAGCTCCAGGATCTTGGCGTGGGTGGCCGCGAACACCTCCGGGTCCTCGACGCGCACCCCGATGAGCTCCGAGATGCTGAAGAAGCGCCGGTAGTTGAGGTCGGTGCGGGCCAGTCGCCACCAGGCCAGGCGGTACCACTGCGCGTCGAGCAGCGCGGGCAGCGGAAGTTCCGCGGTGCCGGCCCGCAGCGGGAACGCGTGTTCGTGGTAGCGCAGGACGTCCCCGTCGACCACCAGGTCGCCGGTCTCCGCGCCCACCGGCTGCCCGAGCACCGGCAGCAGTACGCGCCCGTCCTGGGCCTGCCAGTCGATGTCGAACCAGCGCGCGTACGGAGAGTCGGGGCCCTCGCGCAGCACCTCCCACAGGGGGCGGTTGTGGCGGGGGGACATCGCCATGTGGTTCGGCACGATGTCCACCACCAGGCCCAGGCCGTGGTCGCGGGCGGTGCGCGACAGGGACCGCAGGCCGTCCTCGCCGCCCAGTTCGTCGCGCACGCGCGTGGGGTCGACGACGTCGTAGCCGTGGCCCGAACCCGGTACGGCCTCCAGGACGGGCGACAGATGGAGATGGGAGACGCCGAGGTCGGCCAGGTACGGCACGGCGCGCTCGGCCGCGGCGAAGGGGAACTCCGGTTGCAGCTGGAGCCGGTACGTGGCAGTCGGCGCGGTGGTGGCCGCCGGGTTTGGGCTCTCAGGTGTCATGGAGTCCTAGGTACCCGGCTTGCGGCGTTTAGTGCCGCCGACACGCTCCGCCGGGGTGCGGTTCGAAGGTGCGGGTCGGCTGTGGCTGGTCGCGCGGTTCCCCGCGCCCCTGCTTTTCAGGGGCGCGGGGAACCGCGCGACCAGCCCCCACCGGGCCCGCAGTCGAGCGGCCGCGGCCCGGTGGGGCCCTACGCCGGGCGTTGCAGCACCACCATGCTGCGGTCGATCATCTCCAGGCGGTCCCCCGCCTGGACCTTCGCGCCCGTGCCGGGTTCGAGCCCGCCCGGTCGCGCCGTGTCGACCACCACCTGCCACTGCCGTCCGTGGTTGACCGGCACCACGAACCCCACCGTCTTCGCCGAGGCGTTGAACATCATCAGGAACGAGTCGTCGCTGATCCGCTCACCGCGCGGGCCCGGCTCCGAGATGGCGTTGCCGTTGAGGAACACCGACAGCGCCCGCGCCTGCGTGGAGTCCCAGTCGCGCTGGGTCATCTCCTCGCCCCCCGGTGTGAACCAGGCGATGTCGGACAGCTCGTCGTGGGTGCCCTCCACGGGCCGCCCGTGGAAGAACCGGCGCCGCCGGAACACCGGGTGCTCGCGCCGCAGCCACACCATCGCGCGCGTGAACTCCAGCAGCTCGCTGCCGTCCTCGGGCCACGGCACCCAGGACAGCTCCGCGTCCTGGCAGTACGCGTTGTTGTTGCCGTGCTGCGTCCGCGCGAACTCGTCGCCGTGACTGAGCATCGGGACGCCCTGGGAGAGCATCAGCGTCGCGGTGAAGTTGCGCATCTGACGTGCCCGCAGCTCCAGGATCCGTACGTCGTCGGTGTCGCCCTCGGCCCCGCAGTTCCACGATCGGTTGTGGCTCTCGCCGTCGCGGTTGTCCTCGCCGTTCGCCTCGTTGTGCTTCTCGTCGTACGACACCAGGTCGTGCATCGTGAACCCGTCGTGGCAGGTGACGAAGTTGATGGAGGCCAGCGGGCGCCGCCCGTCGTCCTGGTAGAGGTCCGAGGACCCCGTCAGCCGGGACGCGAACTCCGCGAGCGTGCGCGGCTCGCCCCGCCACATGTCCCGTACGGTGTCGCGGTACTTCCCGTTCCACTCGGTCCACAGCGGCGGGAAGTTGCCCACCTGGTAGCCGCCCTCGCCGACGTCCCAGGGCTCCGCGATCAGCTTCACCTGGGAGACCACCGGGTCCTGCTGCACCAGGTCGAAGAACGACGACAGCCGGTCCACCTCGTGGAACTGCCGGGCCAGGGTCGCCGCCAGATCGAAGCGGAACCCGTCGACGTGCATCTCGGTGACCCAGTACCGCAGCGAGTCCATGATCAGCTGGAGCACGTGCGGGGACCGCATGAGCAGCGAGTTGCCCGTCCCTGTGGTGTCCATGTAGTAGCGGGGATCGTCCGTCAGCCGGTAGTACGAGGAGTTGTCGAGCCCCTTGAAGGACAGCGTCGGACCCAGGTGGTTGCCCTCGGCGGTGTGGTTGTAGACCACGTCGAGGATGACCTCGATGCCGGCCTCGTGCAGCGCCCGGACGGCCGACTTGAACTCCAGGACCTGCTGTCCGCGATCGCCCCAGGACGCGTACGCGTTGTGCGGGGCGAAGAAACCGATCGTGTTGTAGCCCCAGTAGTTGTTGAGTCCCATGTCGACCAGACGGTGGTCGTTCACGAACTGGTGAACGGGCATCAGTTCGAGGGCAGTCACGCCCAGTTCGGTCAGGTGTTCGATGACGGCCGGGTGGGCGAGCGCCGCGTACGTGCCGCGCAGCTCGTCAGGCAGCCCCGGGTGCCGCATCGTCAGACCCTTCACATGGGCCTCGTAGAGCACGGTGTGGTGGTACTCGGTGCGCGGGCGCCGGTCGTCGCCCCAGTCGAAGTACGGGTTGACCACCACGGAGCTCATCGTGTGCGGGGCCGAGTCCAGGTCGTTGCGCCGGTCGGGTGACGCGAAGTGGTAGCCGTACACCTCCTCGCCCCAGTCGACGCTGCCGCTTATGGCCTTCGCGTAGGGGTCGAGCAGCAGTTTCGCGGAGTTGCAGCGCTGCCCCCGCTCCGGCTCGTACGGGCCGTGCACCCGGAAGCCGTACCGCTGGCCCGGCATGACGCCGGGCAGGTACGCGTGGCGTACGAACGCGTCGGTCTCGCGCAGCTCCACGTCCGTCTCCGAACCGTCGTCGTGGAGCAGACACAGCTCGATCCGGTCCGCGGCCTCCGAGAAGACCGCGAAATTCGTGCCGGCGCCGTCGTACGTGGCACCGAGTGGGTACGCCTGTCCAGGCCAGACCTGCATGGATGCAACTCTTCCAGTTGTGCGACGCCGCGGCGGGCGACTCCCGCCCGAGTGTCCCCGAAACTCATGGAACCGCCTATGACTTACCTCCCTCTTACCGGTCGACCAGTGCATACGCGGTATGCCGAACCAGTGGGACTCGATCGACTCCTGGGGAAGTAGGGGGAGTGGGGGGAAATGTGCGCAGAATAGTGCACCGCCACCTGGGCAAGGTGGTGGCGGGCGCGGCCGTAGCGGTCGCGGGGACCGCCGTGATGGTCGCCGTCACACTGCCGGGCTCGGCGGGTGCGGACGACTCCGGCGGTCAGGGAACAGGGCAGCGGTCCGAGCAGGCGGGGCAGGCCCGGGAGCAGGGTCAGGGGCAGGGCGCCGTACAGCCGGGTGTGGTCGAACAGGCCCCGGCCGAGGGCGACTCGGGCACCGGACGCGACCCGCTCACCGAGGACGAGACCGAGCGGGTCGCGAAGCTCGCCCTGGACCGTCAGCTGTCCCGGGCGGCCGAGGACGTCGAGGGCGACAAGGGGCCGCAGCGGATCACCGTCGACCTCGCCGAGCCCGAGGTGGACGAACTGGACGACCCGGGCGCGCCGCGCCGTGCCGAGGTGTCGTTCTACGACTACAAGGACGACTCGCTCGTCACCAGGACCGTGAACCTCGACACCGGGAAGGTGGAGGCGACCGACACGCAGCACGGTGTCCAGCCGCCGCTCAGCCGGGACGAGACCGTCGAGGCCGCGCGGCTGCTGATCGCCGACCGGCTGGGCGCGGGCCTGAAGGCCGACTACAAGGACGCGACCGGCAAGGAGCTGACCACTCCCGACCAGCTGATGCTCAACAGCATGGTCTTCCGCGCGCACCCGGGCACGCCGGCCGCTCTCGCCGACTGCGGCGACCACCGCTGCCTGCGGCTCTTCGTGAAGGTCAAGAACGGTCCCTGGATCGACAGCCGTGACCTGGTGGTCGATCTGAGCGCCCGCAAGATCGCCAGGATCGGCTGAGCTCTCTCGGTCCACCGGCCTCCGTTCGTCGGACCATCGGGCCCGCTGGCTCTCAGCCATCGGTTCATCGCCTCACCGGCCCCACATGACCCTTCCCACTTTCCTGCTCGTGCAAGGGAGTCATTTCTTCATGCGCACACCGCATTCGCTCAGCGGACCCCGGCCGCGGGGAACCAGCCGCGCCTTCAGACGGACGGCGGTGGGCCTCTCGGTGGCCGCCCTGACCGTCGGCGCCACGACGGCCGCGGGACCGGCCGTCGCCCACAGCAAGGCGGCCCCCGCGGCGGCCGCCGACTGCAGCGCGGCGTACAAGATCAAGCAGAAGCTCGCCACCGGCACCACCTGGACGATGTGCTGGCACTACGAGAGCGAGGCCGGGCTCGTCCTGGAGAACGTCTCGTACCAGCCCAAGGGCGAATCCGCCCCGATCCGGGTCCTCACCAGCGCGAAGCTGGCCCAGATCCACGTCCCCTACGACGACGGCTCCGTCGAGTACGACGACCTCACGGGCGCCGGCTTCGGACAGGGCCTGATGGACATGGCACCCGGGGAATGTCCCGGCGGCACCATCAAGACCGTCAAGGTCCCCGACGCCTGGGACCCGGAGCACCCGAACGTCAAGGGCCTGTGCACCACCACCCGCTCCCGCGGCCACGCCTACCGCATGCAGGGCGACTCGGCGAGCAAGGTCTTCCAGCAGCAGGGCAAGGACCTGCTCGTCTACAGCGTCAACCAGGTCGGCTGGTACGAGTACATCACCGAGTGGCGCTTCCAGGACGACGGCACCATCAACATGAACGTCGGCGCCACCGGCAGCCTCTCGCCCGGTGACTACGACGCGGGTGACGGCCGCGGCTGGCCGCTCGGCAAGGGCGCCAAGTCCTACGCCACCAGCCACAGCCACAACGTCTTCTGGCGGCTCAACTTCGGCCTCGACGGCAACTCCAAGAACAAGGTCGAGCAGTACGACTCCGTGGTCAGCCCGCCGGCCCAGGGCGGCCAGGCCCCGCGCAACAAGACCACCCGCACGAAGGTCACCAAGGAACTCGCCGGCGACGCCAAGAACATGCGCTGGTGGCGCGTCGTCAGCACGACCGGCAAGAACAAGGACGACCACGCCCGGTCGTACGAGTTCGTCCCCGGCGCCAGCTCCAAGTACCCGGGCCGTAGCTTCACCAAGCACGACATCTACTTCACCCAGTACAAGAAGTGCGAACAGTTCGCCAGCAACAACCTCCGCAACTGCGGTACGGGAGGCGGTAAGTCCGTCGACAAGTGGGTCAACGGACAGGCCCTCACCCACCCCGTGGGCTGGGTGAACATCGGCTTCCACCACGTCGCCAGGGACGAGGACCAGCAGCCCATGCCGGTCCACTGGCAGGGCTTCTCGCTCGCCCCGCGTGACGTCACCGCTATGAATCCGCTCACTCCGCCGGAGCTGGCCGACCAGAACGGACAAGTGGAAGGCGGTAGTTGAGAAACGACCTGTCCATCCGGCTGCACCGCCCGCCGCTCCCGGAGTACCCTTCCTTGATCGTTGACCGGGGGAGTGCTCGGGGGAGCGGAAGGCGGGTGTGCGGGTGGGGTCCGGAGGGCTGGAGTTGCCCCCTGGTGACGGCGGTCACGAGGGGAGCTCCGCAGACGCCCCACCCGGAGCGGTGTCCCTCGCCCGGCCGATGGAGATCGGGGCGGAGCTGGACTGGGGCGCCGAGGCCTGGGGCGAGGTGCGTACGCGCGCGCAGCGGGCCGGACGCGCCTACATCTGGCTGAACCTGGTCGAACAGCGGCTGCGCGCGGTCGTGGCCGCCGTGCTGCGGCCCATCTACGAACCGGTGCACGGCGAGGACGACTGGGTGGTCGCCGCCGCCGGACCCGCGGGACAGGAGTGGGTCCAGCGCGCGGTGGCCGTACGCGAGGTCAGCCGCCGCAAGGGGTACTTGCTGGACCCCGCCGACGACAACGTCCTGAGCTTCCTGACGCTGCCGCAGCTGCGCGAGCTGATGGTGCAGCACTGGCCGTGCTTCGAGCCGTACTTCGACGAACGCAGGGACGTCGAACTCGCCCTCGACGAACTGGAGGTCACCCGCAACGTCGTCTCGCGGAACAGGGCCCTGTCCGAGGCGGTCCTGGCCCAGGCGGAGCGCGCCTCCGCGAAGCTCCTGGAGATACTCGGCGCGGGCAGTGACGTACCGTCCGCCCGCCGCCTGCCCGTCGACGCCGTGGAGAACCTGGTCGGCGACCGGTACGCGGACGTGGTGGGCGTGCACTCGGACCGGGTGCGGCTGCTGCGGCAGCTGCCCGCCGAGGACCTCTTCGGCGGGGCCCGGCGTCTCGACGTGATCGGTATCGGCCTGAACCTCCTCGTGCAGAACTTCTCGGGGCGGCGCCTCGTGCGGCTGGCCGAGTCGGGGTGCCGGGTGCGGCTGCTGTTCCTGAACCCCGCGTCCAGCGCGGTGAAGCGGCGCGAGCGGGAACTGGGGATAAAGCGGGGCGAACTGAGCCGCTCCGTCGAGATGAACATCCTGCACATGCGCCGGGTCAGGGCCAGGCTCCGTGATCCCGGCGCCTTCGAGATCCAGGTCTACGACGAGACGCCCCGCTTCACGGCGTACCTCGTGGACGGGGACGGCTCGGACGGTGTGGCGGTCGTGCAGTCCTATCTGCGCCGGACCCGCGGGATGGAGGCGCCGGTGCTCGTCCTGCGGGGCGGCGGGCGCGTACTGAAGCAGGACGAGGCGGGCGAGGAAGGGCTTTTCGGGACGTACCGCGAGGAGTTCGAAGTGGCGTGGGCGGATTCGCGGCCCGTCTCCTGAGCGGCCCTGCGGCCGGTGAGCGGAACGCGGTCCTCTGATTGTCAGTGGCCCATGCGATTGTGGAGGTCACTGGGGGAACGCACCACGAAGAAGGGGGCCGGCATGAGCTGGCACGGGGAGTTGCTGGTCGGCTTCGACTTGGAGACGACCGGGACCGATCCGCGCGAGGCGCGCATCGTCACCGGAGCGGTGATCGAGGTCCGGCGCGGGGAGCCGGCCGGGCACCGGGAGTGGCTCGCCGACCCGGGGGTCGAGATCCCGGCGGACGCGGTCGCGGTGCACGGGATCAGCAACGCGCGCGTGGCGGCCGAGGGCAGCCCCGCCGACGAGGTGGCCGACGCGATCGCCTCGGTGCTCGCCGCGTACTGGCAGTCGGGCGTCCCGGTCGTGGCGTACAACGCGGCCTTCGACCTGACCCTGCTCTCCGCCGAGCTGCTGCGGTACGGACTGCCGTCCCTGCGGGAGCGGCTGGGCGGCGCCGACCCCGCGCCGGTCATCGACCCGTACACGATCGACCGCTCCGTGGACCGCTACCGCCGCGGCAAGCGCAATCTCGAAGCGGTCTGCGCGGAGTACGGCGTCACGCTCGACTCCGCCCACGACGCCTCGGCGGACGCCCTGGCCGCGGCCCGGCTGGCCGCCGCGATAGCCGCCCGCCACCCGAAGGTGGCCGCCCTGGGCCCGGCCGACCTGCATCGCCGTCAGATCGAGTGGTACGCGCAGTGGGCGGCCGACTTCCAGAAGTTCCTGCGCCGCAAGGGGGACCCGGACGCCGTCGTCGACGGGGTGTGGCCCGTGCGGGACCTGGCGGACGAGCGGGTCTGAGGCGGGCCGCGGCCCGCCTCACGGCGGGCGGCGTCAGGCGGTGGCCGGGCTCGCGACGCGCTCGACGCGCGGTGCGGCGAGCCGGGCGTAGTCGGCGCCGGAGATGACCAGGGAGCGGTCGAGCCGGGCCGCGTTGAAGTAGAGGCGCGGCTGCGCCACGACGTCCGGGTCGGCGACGACTTCGAGGTCCGCGTCGAAGCTGAACGGGAGGACCGTGCCGGGTACGGAGCGGGCGAGGCGCTCCGTGGTGGCCGCGTCGCTGAAGCCGGCGTAGCGGGCCGTGTACAGGGACTTGACCGCGTCCAGGTCCACGCGGCGGTCGCCGGGGACGACCGCGAGGATGTTGCGGGTGGTCTTCCGGTCCACCTTGACCCTGAGGACGATGCACTTGGCGGCCTCGGACTCCGGGTGGCCGCGCAGCGCGGAGACCGCCTGGGTGCTTCCTTCGGGCTCGTGGTCGATGAGCTCGTAGTCGACGGAGTTGCTGTCCAGCAGGGCGATCAGACGGTCGTAGGTGTCGTGGGCGTCGGAGGTGTCGTGCTCGGGCATGCCGGGTCCTCTGCGGGGTCGGTTGTGATCTGCGGGTTCGTCGTGGCCGGCGTCGGCCGGGCTCTGTGGGTGCGCTCCACCGACTGGCCCCAGTATGTTCCGGCGACCATCAAGGCCGCGCCCAGGCCCGTGAGCGGGGTGAAGTGTTCGCCCGCGAGGCCGATTCCCACCGCCGCGGCCCAGATCGGTTCGGTGCCCAGCAGGAGACTGGCCCGGCTGGCCGAGGTGCGCTGGACGGCCCAGGTCTGCGCGAGGAACGCGAACACGCTGCAGAACAGGGCGAGATAGAGCAACTGGGCCCAGCCCGCCGCGCCGACCTGGACGAGGGAGGGCAGATCGCCGGAGGCGGGGATCAGGAACAGGCCCGTACCGACGAGGGTCTGCACGGTGGTCAGGCGCAGCGGCCGGACCGCGCGGCCCGCCGTGAGCCGGCCGACGAGCGCCACATGCCCCGCGCGTATCACCGCGGCGGCGAGCATCAGCAGGTCACCGAGGCGGGGAGCGTGGAAACCGTTGCCCGACATGAGGAGGCCGACCGCCAGCAGGCACACCCCGGCGGCCGCGTAGAAGGCCGGCGGGAGGCCGCCCCCGCGACCGCCGCGGCCGGTGCGGTCCAGGAGGGGGGTGATCACGATGGTCAGGCTGATGATGAGGCCCGCGTTGGCGGCGCTGGTGTGCGTCACGCCGTACGTCTCCACGACCAGGACGGCCGCCTGGGTGACCCCCAGGGGCAGCCCGATCCGGAGTTCGTCCCGGGTCCACGGTCCGGACCTCCGGTCGGCGCCGACCACGGCGAGACACGCGAGCGCGGACAGGGCGTACCGCGCGAACAGCACCACCAGGACGGGCAGTACGGCGGTCGCGGTCTGGGCGGAGAGATAGCTGGAGCCCCAGACGAGGGCGACAAGGAGGAGTACCGCGTCGGTACGGCGGGCATCGGGCACGCGCTCACCCTGCCACCCCGTGTCTCTGAAGCACAGAGCCGACTTCTTAAACGATCATTTAGCATCACTACATCGAACCGACGAGGCCGAGGACATGGACGAACGACAGCTGCGGATCCTGCGTGAGCTGGGCGAACTGGGCAGCGTCACGGCGGTCGCCGAGGCGCTCCTGGTCACGCCCTCAGCGATCTCCCAGCAACTGCGGCTGCTGCAGCGCGCGATTCCCGTACCGCTCACCGAGCGCCAGGGGCGGCGCCTGGCCCTCACGGACGCCGGGCAGGCGCTGGCCGGCGCGGCGATCGAGGTGGAGACGGCGCTGGAGCGCGCGCGGCACACCGTCGCGGAGTTCGTCGACCGGCCGGACGGCGAGGTGTCGGTGGCCGCCTTCCACAGCGCGGCGTCGGCGTTCTTCCCGCTGCTGCTGCGGGCGCTCGCCGCCCCCGACGGGCCCCGCCTCTCCCTCGCCGACGCCGACGTGACGCAGGGCGACTTCCCGGCGCTGACGCGGGAGTACGACCTCGTGCTCGCCCACCGGCTGGAACACACCCCGGGATGGCCGCGTACCGTCACCGCCACGACGCTGATGAGCGAACCGCTCGACGTGGCCATGCCCGCCGACCATCCGCTGGCAGTCAAGCACCGGCTCACTCCGCGCGACGTGGCCGACGAGCCCTGGATCACGGCGCACGACGGCTTTCCGGTCGTCGCCACCATCGACGCCATCGCCACGGCAGCGGGCCGCCGTCTGCGGCTCGTCCACCGGATCAACGAGTTCTCGGTGGTCGCGGAGGCCGTCGCCGCCGGCGGAGGTCTCGCCCTGATGCCCCGCTGGACGATGCGCCCGCACCCCGCGCTGGTCCTCAAACCGCTCAGCGGCGTCCGGGCCCGCCGGCACATCGACGCGCTGCACCGCCCGGAGCGCACGGCACGCAAGGCGGTCCGCACGGTGCTCGCCGAACTGCGCCGGGCGGCCGACACGATCCGCGGCTGAGGCTGAGCGCCCCGAGGGGCCCGAGGGGCCTGGGAAACCGCGCGACCAGCCACGACGCACACCCGTAGAACGATCCCTCAGAACGGACCCTCAGAACGGGTACCAGCGGACCGTCTCGTCGCCGTCCCGCAAGGACGCCACCCGCCGCTCGAACTCCGCCAGCGCCTTCGGGTTGCTCGGCGCGTGCTGGGCGACCCACGCGCAGCTCGCCGTCTCCCGCGCCCCGCGCAACACCCCGCACCCCGCCCACTCCCGCACGTCCCACCCGTACTCCGCCGTGAACGTGTCGTACGCGGCGGCGGACATCCCGTACCGGTCGCGGGACAGCGCCATCACGACCAGGTCGTGCTCGCGCAGGTCGGCGGAGAACGTCTCCAGGTCGACCAGGACGGGCCCGTCGGGGCCGACGTGCACGTTGCGGGGCAGCGCGTCGCCGTGGATCGGGCCGGGCGGCAGCTCCGGTGCGAGCGCGGCGGCGGCCGTGGCGAAGCCGTCCCGCCGGTCCCGCAGGAAGGCCGCGTCCGCCGGGTCGATCACCGCACCCGCGAGCCGCAGCCACCGCTCCACCCCGCCGAGCAGCTCACGGCGCGGCAGCGTGAAGGAAGGGGACGGCAGGGCGTGCACCACCTTGAGGAGCGCGGCCAGATCGCGCGGTTCGGCGGGGCGTACGGGGTCGGACAGCCGGTGCCACAGCGTCACCGGGTGCCCGGCCACGAACCGCGCCTCGGGCTCGGCGGGCCGCACCGCGGGCACGCCCGCCTCGGCCAGCCAGAGCGCGATGGCCAGCTCCCGCCGCGCCCGGTCGAGAAGTTCGGTGTCGCGTCCCACCTTGACCACCAGGTCCCCGGCGGCGAAGACGGCGTTCTCGCCGAGGGCGAGCAGTACCGCGTCCCGGCCGTCCCCGACGACCTTCGCCTCGGCGAGTACGTCCCGCGCCTGTGCCTCGTCCATCACTTGCCTTCCGTGCAGCCGCCGGCTCCCGCAGTTCTCTCGTACGCCTCGTACGCCTCGTACGCCTCGTACGCGTCGTGCTGTCTCGTACGGTGTCGAGCGCCATTCTGCCCCGGGCCGCGGACGTCGAGATCACGCCATACGTCGCCCAGTGTCACATTCGCACTGGTGGGAGCGGCCATCAGGGCGTGCGTGCTGTCTTGACGCGATGTCAGTGGGTCAGCACGATGACGGGGGCCGTCGGGACGGCCAGATCCGCATGAACCGCTCAGAGGAGCAGATTCCGTGACATTGTCGACCGCGAGGACGCGGTCAACGAAGCCCGCGCCGAGGGCCGACGGGCAGGGCCGCCCCGTCGACCACGGCGCCTGGTTCCTGGTGCTGCCCGCGCTCATTCCGATCCTGGTGCTCAGCGTCGGTCCGCTCCTGTACGGCATCTCGCTGGCGTTCACCGACGCGCAGTCCGGCCGGACCGAGCCCACGCAGTGGATCGGGACGCTCAACTTCCAGGATCTGCTGCACGACACCCTGTTCTGGGACTCGTTCCGGATCGGCCTGCTGTGGGCGGTGGGGGTGACCGTCCCGCAGTTCCTGCTCGCCCTGGGGCTCGCCCTGCTGCTCAACGAGGAGCTGCGGCTGCGCTGGCTGGCAAGGGCGCTGGCGATCATCCCATGGGCGATGCCCGAGGTCGTGGTCGGCATCATGTGGCGCATCGTCTACAACCCGGACGCGGGCATCCTCAACGAGACGATCCGCGACCTGGGCCTGGGCGACGGACGCGACTGGCTGTCGGGCCTGTCGACCGCGCTGCCCGCGGTGATCGTGGTCGGCGTCTGGGCGGGCATGCCGCAGACGACGGTCGCGCTGCTCGCCGGGCTGCAGAACACCCCGCGCGAGCTGCACGAGGCGGCGGCCATGGACGGCGCAGGCGCCTGGCGGCGCTTCCGCACGGTCACCTGGCCCGCCCTGAAGCCGGTCGCGCTCGCCATCACCGCGCTCAACTTCATCTGGAACTTCAACTCGTTCGCCCTGGTCTACGTGCTGACCAACGGCGGTCCCGGCGGCCGGACCCGGCTGCCGATGCTGTTCGCCTACGAAGAGGCCTTCCGCTACGGGCAGTTCGGCTACGCGGCGGCGATGGGATGCGTGATGGTCGCGGTGATCTCGGTGATTCTCGCCGTCCAGCTGGTCGGCCGACTGAGGGGCGGCGAGGACGTGTGAGGCCGAGCAAGGGCGCCCGTGCGGGCCAGTACGCGGCACTGCTCGCGTATCTCGTCTTCCTCGCCTTCCCGTTCCTGTGGCTCGTCTCCACGGCCTTCAAACCGCCGCGCGAACTGGGCAGTCTGCATCCGACCTGGCTTCCCGAGAGTCCGACCCTCGACAACTTCCGGCAGGCCTTCGACGAACAGCCGCTGCTGGAAGCCGCGTCGAACTCCCTGGTCGCGGCGCTCGGCGCGGCCGTGATCGCCGTTGTCGTCGCCACCCCGATGGCGTACGTCATGGCCCGGCACCGCACCCGGCTCGCGAAGGCGGCCACCGGCTGGGTGGTGGTCAGCCAGGCGTTCCCGTTCGTCCTGGTGATCATTCCGCTGTTCCTGGTCCTGAAGAACCTGCGGCTGATCAACTCCGTCCCCGGACTGATCATGGTGTACGTGGTGTGGGCCCTGCCGTTCGCGCTGTGGATGCTGGTGGGATACGTGCGAGCGGTGCCGGCCGAGCTGGAGGAGGCCGCGGCGGTGGACGGCGCCGGAAGGCTGCGGACGCTGGTCTCGATCACCGCGCCGCTCCTCGTGCCGGGCATCGTCGCCACGGCGCTGTTCGCGTTCATCAGCGCGTGGAACGAGTTCTTCTTCGCCCTGGTGCTCCTCAAGACCCCGGAGAAACAGACCTTGCCCGTCGTCCTCACCCACTTCATCGGCGCGGAGGGCGTGGCCGACCTCGGCCCCCTCGCGGCTGCCGCGTTCCTCGCGACCCTGCCGTCCCTGGTCGTGTTCGCGCTCATCCAGAAACGGATCACGGGCGGCATGCTCGCCGGGGCGGTGAAGAGCTGATGCGGACGAGGACGACGGCGAGGACGAGGACGGCGAGGAGGCCACGTACGCGTCGGCTCGTCGCGCTGGTCGCCGGGCTGGTGCTCGTCGGCGGTGCCGGCTGTTCCGGTGACGGGGGCGGCTCCGAGGACGGCCGGATCACGCTCCGCTTCCAGTCGCTGGCGTGGCAGGAGGAGTCCGTCGAGGTCAACAAGGAGCTGGTGCGGGAGTGGAACGCGGCGCACCGGGACGTCAAGGTCGAGTACGTACAGGGCTCCTGGGACAGCGTCCACGACCAACTGCTCACGTCCTTCGAGGGCGGTGAGGCGCCGGACGTCATCCATGACGCCTCGGACGACCTCGCGGACTTCGCGTACGGCGGGTATCTCGCCGATCTGCGCGGCCTGCTGTCCGAGCGGCTGACGTCCGACATCCCGGAACGGAGCTGGGAGACCACGACCTTCGGGGACGGGGTCTACGGCGTGCCCTTCCTCCAGGAACCCCGTGTCCTGATCGCCAACGCCAAGTGGCTGAAGGAGTCGGGGGTACGGATTCCCACTCCCGGTAAGCCGTGGAGTTGGACCGAGTTCAGGAAGATCACCGACGAACTGGGCGGCGGGGACGGGAAAGAGGGGGGAGAGGGGAAGTACGGGGTGGCCTGGCCGCTCAAGGAGCCCGTCTCGGCCACGCTCAACCTGTCGCTGTCGACCGGCGGGCAGCTCTTCCACCGCGGCCGGGACGGCAAGGTTCGGGTCCGGTTCGAGGAGGGCGACGAGGTGGTGCCGCGCACCATCCACGACCAGGTCAACACCGACGGCAGCGCGTCCGGTTCGACACTCGGCAGCGGCGGCTCCGACACACTGCCCGGCTTCTTCGGGGGTAAGTACGCGATGGTGCCGCTCGGGTTCTCCTACCGGCAGCAGATCGTGCAGCAGGCGCCGAAGGGGTTCGACTGGCAGGTGCTGCCCGCGCCCGCCGGGGCCGACGGGCTCACCCAGGGCGTGAGTCCGCAGACGCTGTCCGTCGCGCGGGACAGCGCGCACCAGGCGGAGGCGGCGGAGTTCATCGACTTCCTGCTCCGGCCGCGCAACATGGTGCGGCTCGCGCTCGGCGACTGGATGCTGCCGACCGGTGCGGAGGCGCTCCGGGATCCGGCGCTGCGTACGGAGAAGGACGACTGGGCTGTCGGGACCGCGCTCGCCGGGCGGTTGCGGTCGGCGCCGGCGCAGTCCGTGCGGGGGTATCCGGAGTGGAAGGACAAGGTGGCGACGCCTGCGTTTCAGGAGTACTACAGCGGGGCGATCGGGGTGGGGGAGTTGCGGCGGCGGCTTGTGGAGGACGGGAATCTGGTGTTGGCGCGGTATCAGCGGTGACGGGTGTGGGGTGTGGGGTGTGAGGTAGGGGGTGCGGGGTCGTTCGTCGGGTGCGGGTGGGTGGGGGCTGGTCGCGCAGTTCCCCGCGCCCCTGAAAGACTGCGCCGTTCCCCGCGCCCCTGAAGGCAAAGAACGCGCCGTTCCCCGTGCCCCTGAAGACAAAGAACGCGCCGTTCCCCGTGCCCCTGAAGGCGCAAGACTGCGCCGTTCCCCGCGCCCCTTCGGGTGTCGCCTAAAGCAGTTGTACGAGACGTATCGTCTCGCTTAGGGTCGGGGTATGACCGCATCGCGTTCCGTCCATATCGCCATGTTCTCCATCGCTGCCCACGGGCATGTGAACCCGAGCCTGGAGGTGATCCGGGAGCTTGTCGCGCGGGGGTATCGGGTCACCTACGCGATTCCGCCCGTCTTCGCCGACAAGGTCGCGGAGACCGGTGCCGAGCCGAAGCTGTGGACGTCGACCCTGCCGTCACCCGACGACGACCCCGAGGCGTGGGGGAGCACCCTCCTGGACAACGTGGAGCCGTTCCTCCGGGACGCCGTCCAGGCGCTCCCGCAGCTCGTCGAGGCGTACGAGGGCGACGAGCCCGATCTCGTGCTGCACGACATCACCTCGTACCCGGCCCGTGTCCTCGCCCACCGCTGGGGCGTCCCGGCCGTGTCGCTCTCGCCGAACCTCGTCGCCTGGGAGGGGTACGAGGAAGAGGTCGCCGAGCCGATGTGGGCCGAGCCGAAGCGGACCGAGCGGGGCAGGGCGTACTACGCCCGGTTCCAGGCGTGGCTGGCGGAGAACGGGATCGACCAGCACCCCGACCCCTTCGCCGGCCGGCCCGACCGCTCCCTGGTCCTCATCCCGAAGGCCCTCCAGCCGAACGCCGACCGGGTCGACGAGTCCGTGTACACGTTCGTCGGCGCCTGTCAGGGTGATCGCGCGGCCCAGGGGGAGTGGCGGCGCCCCGACGGTGCCGAGCGGGTCGTCCTCGTGTCCCTGGGGTCCTCCTTCACCAAGCAGCCCGGCTTCTACCGCGAGTGCGTGAAGGCGTTCGGCGATCTGCCGGGCTGGCATCTGGTGCTGCAGATCGGCAAGCACGTCGACCCGGCCGACCTCGGCGACCTCCCGGCGAACGTGGAGGTCCACGACTGGGTCCCGCAGCTGGCGATCCTCCGGCAGGCCGACGCCTTCGTCACACACGCCGGGGCGGGCGGCAGCCAGGAGGGCATGGCGACCGCCACGCCGATGGTCTGCGTACCGCAGGCCGTCGACCAGTTCGGCAACGCGGATGTGCTCCAGGCGCTCGGGGTCGCCCGTCATCTGCCCATGGAGGAGGCGACCGCCGAGTCCCTGCGCGAGGCCGTGCTCGCGATCGCCGATGATCCGAAAGCCGCGCGGAAGCTCAAGGAGATCCAGGCGGAGATGGCCGTCGAGGGCGGCACTTCGCGTGCCGCGGATTTGATCGAGGCGGAAATTCCCCGAGTGCGCGACCGGGGCCGGGGGAGTGCGGCAAGGCCCTGAAATCACCGATCAGGTGACCGTCAGCGAACCTGGAATTCCCCCGGGTCACGGTTGCCCGCGATCGGTGAAATCCTGGCGCCCTTTGGATAACGGAACGGTCATTTCGGTAACGCTCGGATAACGCGCGGTCGGTCCGACCGAGGCGTAGACCGGGTTATTGAGTATGACCGTTACCCCCGCAGAAGGTTGTACGGGCCACCCCTTGTACCTTGCTTGAACATCTTCTTAGCGTGAGGTGAACTCGTTTCGAACTTTGGGAAGTTGACCTATGCGCCGTGACATACCGCCCCTCGCCGAGGTGCGCCGCATCACTCAGAAGAAGCGCGACGCGTGGTGGACCGTGATGCTGGTCGACCCGGTCGCCACTCCGCTGGTGCGCGTGCTCGCGATGCGGACGAAGGTCACTCCCAACCAGGTCACCTGGGGTGCGTTCCTCCTCGGGCTCGTCTCGGCGGCGTGCTTCGCGTGGGGTGACGGCTGGCGGTGGCTGATCGCCGGCGCGGTCGTCTACCACCTGAGCTTCATCCTCGACTGCGTGGACGGGAAGCTGGCCAGGCTCACCGGCCAGGGGTCCGTCTTCGGGGCGTGGCTGGACTTCGTCTTCGACCGTATCCGCGTGATGGCCTGCGCCATCGCGCTGATGGCCGGCCAGTACCAGCGCACCGGCGACACCGCCTACATCTGGCTCGCCGCCGTCGTGGTCTTCCTCGACGGGCTGCGGTACATCAACTCGCTGGAGATCTTCAAGACCCGGCACACCATGCGCAAGCAGATCAAGGCCCGTATCCGGGAGGCGCGCAGGGCCGAGGACACGGCCGGCGTCGCCTTCATGGAGGACCTGCTGCGCGACAACCCCGAGGCGGACATCGAGCAGGACCTGCGCAAGGCGGAGGAGCTCTCGCAGGGGCTCGCCGGGGTACCGGCGGAGGCCCTCCACCCGATGGCGGAACGGGCCGAGGGGCCCGGGGGCACCGTCCGTACCGAGGACGGGACCGGCGAGATCGGCGAGGCCGGCGAGATCGATGTGACGGGCCTTCCGGAGCGGAAGAAAGCCAAGGTCATCGACCTGCACCAGGAGTTCAGGCACCGTTTTCCCACGTACCTTCGGCTGCGCTCCTACCTTTTGCGGCACCGTATCCGCGCCCACCTGATCAGCGGGATCGAGTTCCAGATGGGCGTCTTCATCGTCGGCCCGCTCATCGACCAGGTGATCGCCGCGACCGTGGTTTCCGGCGCGCTGCTCCTCGTTTTCGAACTCGCCATCATCTACAAGCTGCTGCTTTCCACCCGGGACTTCGCCCGCACCCTCGACTCGTTCGAGCGGGACGGGGTGGCCGCCGCGGCCTGAACGACGACGGAAGCGCGTGAACGGCGGTGGGGCCGGGGCATCTGCTCCGGCCCCACCGCCGTTCTGTCTGCCGTTCTGTCTGCCGTTCTGCCTGTCGATCGGCGGGCCGGGCGGTCGGCAGGTCGGTCAGACGCCGACCCTCTCCCCCTCGACCGCCGGAGGCGCGGGCGGCGTCGACGGCGCGTCGAACGACTCGTCGTGGCTCAGGTCCGGCAGCCGGTTCAGCCACTTCGGGAAGTACCAGTTGCGTTCGCCGAGGAGGGCCATGACCGCCGGGAGCAGCACACCGCGGATGATCGTCGCGTCGATGAGGACCGCGGCCGCGAGACCCACACCCATCTGCTTCATCGACTGCATGGACAGCGTGCCGAAGATCGCGAAGACGGCGACCATGATGACGGCGGCGCTGGTGATGACGCCGGCCGTGGTGACGACCCCGTGCTGGATGGCGTCCCGTGTCGCCAGGCCGCGCACCCTGGCCTCACGGATACGCGAGACCACGAACACGTGGTAGTCCATCGAGAGCCCGAAGAGGATCACGAAGAGGAACAGCGGCAGCCAGGTGACGATGGCGCCCACTCCCTCGGCGCCCACCAGCGACGCGCCCCAGCCGTGCTGGAAGACGGCGACGAGGATCCCGTACGCCGCTCCGACCGACAGGAGGTTGAGGACGATCGAGGTGACCGCGATCGTCAGTGAGCGGAACGACAGGAGCATCAGCACGAAGGCGAAGGCCACGACGAAGACGAAGACCGGGGCCACCGCGCTGATCAGCTGGTCGTTGAAGTCCTTGGAACCCGCCACCTGACCGGTCACCGGGGCCTCGACCCCGTCGACCTTGCCGAGCGTCGCGGGACGGACCTCGTCGCGGATGATGTCCAGGCTCTTCTCCGCCTTGTCGAGGTTCGAGCCGCCCACCAGCGGCACGTACACGAAGGCGACGTTCTGCGCGTCGTGCACCTTCACGTCGACCGGGCCGCGCGAGGCACCCGAGCTGACGGCCCGCGCACGGAAGTCGGCGAGGGCGGACTTCACCTCGGCGGAGTTGATGTCGTCGGCCCGCACGACCACCTCGGCGGGGTCGGAGCCACCGGGGAACGCCTCGTTCACCCGCTCGTACGTCGCCACGATCGGCAGCGAGTCGCCGAACTCCTGGTCCAGTGTGAGGTTCTGGGTCTTCATGCCGAGCGCGGGAGCCGCGATGGCCAGCAGCGCGCCCGCCGCGACGACCAGGGAGATCGCCGGCCTGGCCAGCACCACGCGCAGCACGCTCGTCCAGAAGCGGCTGCCGTCGCCCGAACCGTTGGAGCGGTTGCCGGACCTGCGGCGCTTGTCGGGGTGCAGGAACGGGATGCGGCCCTTCTCGACCCGCGTGCCGAGCAGCGAGAGGACCGCGGGCAGCACCGTCACCGAGCCGACCATGGCGACCGCCACGACCATCAGCGAGGCGAGCCCCATCGCCTTGAAGGTGGAGATGCCGGTGAACAGCATGCCCGCCATCGCCACACAGACCGTGACACCGGAGACGATGATGGCCCGACCGCTGGTCGCCGCCGCGATGCGCAGCGCGGTCTCGGGGTCCCGGCCCGCCGCGCGTTCCTCGCGCTCGCGCCGCAGATAGAACAGGCAGTAGTCGACACCGACCGCCAGACCGACGAGCAGCATCACGGAGCTCGCCGTGTCGTCCATCGGCTGGACATGGCTGACGATCATCATCAGGCCCGTCGTGGCCATGATCGCGGTGATCGCGAGGAGCACCGGCACCAGCGCCGCCACCAGCGCGCCGAACGCCACCAGCAGGATGCCGAGGGCCACGGGCACGGCGGAGAACTCCGCCTGCTGGAAGTCGTCGCCGAACGCGTCGTCGAACGTCTTGTTCATGCTGGCGGCGCCGATCTCCTCGATCCGCAACGCCTCATGGTCCTTCTGCACCTCGCCGACGGCCTTCAGGACGGGCTCCACCCGCTCGCCCGCCGTGTCGGCCTTGCCCCGCATGTCGAACTGGACCAGCGCGCTGCGGCCGTCTTTCGAGATGGTCTTCGTGTCGTACGGCGACGTCACGTCGGTCGCCTTGCCGGTGTCCTCGACCGCCTTGACCACGGCGTCGACCGCGGCGTGGAAGTCGGTGTCGGTCGCCTTGAGGCTCGCGTTCCTGCTCTGGACGAGCACGGTCTCCCCGGCCGGCTCGTCGATCCCGGCGTCCTCCGCGATGGCGGCGGCCCGGCCGGTCTCGCCGCCGAGCTGGTCGCTCTCCTTGAGGTCGACCGTGCCCGCCGCCGAGCCGATCCCCATCGCCAGTACGACGAACAGCACCCAGATCCCGACGGCCGCCCAGCGGTGCCGGGCGCTCCAGCCGCCGGCCCGGGCCGCTATGCCCCGTACCCGCGTGTCTCCGTTCCCCATGACGGGCTTGCCCCCTCGTCTTCGGCGCCGGCCCGCTGCCGCCACCCGCTGTTACGAAGGTATGGCGGGGACAAGAAGCTCTCCTCGTGCTATTCGGTGAAGTGCGGCGGGCCGAAGTCCTCCGCTCGGACCCCGCGGCCTCCGCACTGAGGAGGATGAGCGCCCCCTACATTTAAAGCCGCTCCTCGGGGGTCGCGGTCAGGGGCGGCGGGTCCTGCGGGCTGTCCGGTCTGTCCGATCTGTCGAGTCGAGTCCCCCTTTGTGCTGACGCAACGCGACGGCGAAAACCTATTGGACACGTCACAGATGTCCGTGGGTGTTGAACTCAGTGCGCCGATCGGCGAAGGTTTCATCCCAACCGGTCAGTAACCTGCGGTGCGGGAAGGGCCGGGGCCGGCGGCCGTCGTGCCCACCCCCACGGGGCGCGACGGCCGCCCTATGGTGTGCGGACGACCGCGGGAACGGCCCGTGCGGACGGCTGGGACGACTGGGAGGACGGCTGTGGGGGCGACGGCGTACGCGGCGCTGCTGCGCGGGATCAACGTGGGCGGCAGCCGGAAGGTGCCGATGGCCGAACTGCGCACCCTGCTGGAGGGCCTCGGCCACAGCGGCGTACGCACCTATCTGCAGAGCGGGAACGCCGTGTTCGCCGCCGACCACGGCGACGAGAACTCGCTCGCCGAGGAACTGTCGGGGGCCCTGGCCGAGCGCTTCGGCTTCCCGGTCGACGTGCTGGTGCGCGACCACGCGTATCTACGGGCCGTCCTCGACGCCTGCCCGTTCCCGGCGGCCGAACTGGCGGCCAAGCAGCTGCACGTCACGTACTTCTCGGCGCCCGTCGAGCCCGAACGCTTCGCCTCGATCGACCGACAGGCGTTCCTCCCCGAGGAGTTCCGCCTCGGCGACCGCGTGCTCTACCTGTACGCCCCCGACGGCCTCGGCCGCTCGAAACTGGCGGAGAGCCTCGCACGGCCCCGGGTGACGAAGGGCGTGGTCGCCACCACGCGCAACTGGAACACCGTCGTCAAGCTCGTGGAACTGACCGGAGCCTGACGGCCTGACGGCGGACAGCCGCTCTGCCGCCGCGTACGGCGGTGGCGGGCGCTGTGGCAGGCTCGGACACATGCGCTACATCATCATCGGAGCAGGGGCAGTGGGCGGGGCCGTCGGCGGACGCCTCGCCGAGGCGGGGCACGACGTGGTGCTCGTCGCGCGCGGCGCGCAGTACGAGGCGCTGCGCGCGAAGGGGCTGCGCCTGGTGACCCCCGACGGACCGCACACCCATCACCTCCGCACCGTCGAAGGACCGCGGGAACTCGGCGAGCTGCGCGCCGACGACGTGCTGGTCCTCGCGGTCAAGACGCAGGACAGCGAGGCGGCGCTCGCGGCCTGGGGCCCGGCACCCGTGACGGGCGGCGGGACGGCGGCCGAACGGCTGCCGCTGCTCTGCGCGCAGAACGGCGTGGAGAGCCAGCGGCTCGCCCTGCGCCGCTTCCGGCGGGTGTACGGGGTCTGCGTCTGGCTGCCCGCCACCTTCGTCGAGCCGGGAGTGGTGTCGGCCGCCGGCACGCCCCTCACCGGCGTCCTGCACCTCGGCCGCTTCCCGCACGGGACCGACGACACGGCCCGGCTCGTCGCCGCCGACCTGGCCGGGTCCCGCTTCGAGGCGCCGGTCGTGCCCGATGTGGCCCGCTGGCAGTACGCGAAGCTGCTCGCCAACCTCGCCAACGCGATCGAGGCCGTCAGCGGGCCGATCACCGACGAGGAGGGCGCCGCACTGCACGACCGTGTACAGGCGGAGGGAGCGGCGGTGCTCGCCGCCGCGGGGATCCCGTACGCCTCGGCACAGGAGCAGAAGGAGATGCGCGCCGACAAGATCCGCCTCGTACCGCTCGACGGGGCGGAGCGCGGCGGAGGCTCGTCCTGGCAGTCGCTCAGCCGGGGCACCGGCACCATCGAGGCGGACTACCTCAACGGAGAGATCGCCCTGCTGGGACGCCTGCACGGGGTTCCGACGCCCCTCAACGACCTGCTGCAACGCCTGGCGAACGACTTCGCACGCGAACGCAGGCCGGCCGGGTCGATGCCGCTCTCCGAACTGATCCGGCTGGCCGACAAGGCCGAGGGCGCCGAGGGGGCCGGCGAGGGTGCCACGGCCTAAGCCGTGACGGCTCGCGCGGCCGTCAACTCCGGGACACGCGGCCACTCGTGTCCATAGGGTGGTGAGCGATCACGGGGTGGGGAGAAGCAGGATGGCCACACGACAGTTGCCGTCGTTGCCGAAGATGCGCAAGGACGCGGTCACCCGACGGCTGTGCGCCTCGGTGCATCTCGACGACGGCTTCGCCCACGACGCCGACCACCGGCTCACCGCGGACGGCCTGACCGCCATGGGCCCGACCCTCGGCGTCAACCTCGTCGCGCTCGCCCGGCACGCGCGCGTGGCCGTCCGGCACCGCGCCGCGCTCGACCGCGGGCTCGCCCGGCTCTTCGTGGCCGGCTGGGCCGCGCTGCTCCTCGGTCTGGGCGCCCTCGTCGGCGGCCACGGGTCGATCGCGACGGCCGGCGTGTACGGACCCGTCGCTGTCCTGGCCGCCGCCTGGTGGCTGGTCCACCGCGACCAGACGCGGGCCAGGGCCGCGGCCCAGGGCGTCTACCGCACCCAGGAGAAGGCCGAGAACCTCGCCCCGGCCGTCGAACCGGCCACCGAGGCACGGCTGCACGAGCTCAAACGGGCCAACGTCGTCCCGTACACCGACTCCGCGGAACGCACCAACCCGTTCGTCGGCAGCGGCGACAAGATCAAGGAAACCCTCTGGCAGCCGATCGACGTCAGCAGGCCCGCGGCCTCGCCCACCGGCGGCAGACTCACCGTCCGCCCCTTCGACGCCGTCGACCTGCACACCTACGTCGCCCGGGAGATGGAGGGCGTCTCGGGCCTCGAAGGGCTGCGCGCCAGGAACCGCCTCTACGTCCTCGGCAGCAACGCCCTCCACCTCCCCGACCTGCTGCCCGACCGCACCCTGCGGCCACGCGCCCAGATACCCAGGCAACTCGTCCAGGCCGGGCTGCAGAACCCCGGCGCCGGTATGCGCACGTACCTCTGCCTCGAACGGGTCGGTGAGGGCGGCCGGACCATCGTCTCCATGTATCTGCGCGCGCGACTGCACCGGCCCACCCTCACCTGGGAGGTCGCCGCGTACGCGATCCCGCCGCTGCACGGCCGCTTCCACCGGGTGGACCGGCTGCCCGTCGCCCGCGCGGAACGCTGGTGGGACCTCGTCGCGTACACCACCCGGCACGTCTGGCCCGAACTGAGCGGCGCCGTCGGACGCCTGCGTGCCCGGCGCCGGTTCCGGCGCGCGGCGGAACGCGAGCTGACGAGGAACCGCCGCGAGATCAGGGACCACCACGCGGTGTACGACTACGGGGCGGTCGACAGCCTGCGCGAGAGCATCGGCGACTGGGAACAGGCCGGCTACTCGGAGAAGACCGACGCGCAGGACTTCCTGTTCCGGCTCCAGCAGGGCGTCCTGGTGGCGACCGAGCGGTTCCTCCAGGACCACCACGTCGACACCGGTTCGTTCGACAAGGCGCAGCAGATCATCAGCACCCAGACGTACAACATCTCCGGGGACATCAACGGCCCCAGCAACATCGGCAACCAGGGCCAGATCAACGTGGCGGGCGGCCAGCCGCAGCAGACGCCGGGCGGTGGGCCGTGACACCCACGGACCTCCGGCGGCGTCGAACCACCCCGGCCGGACCGGCCCCGATCAGCGGTCCGGCCCCCGATCAGCAGTCCGGTCCACTCCCGACCAGGAGCCAGGCATGAGCACCTTCAACTTCCACGGGGACATCAACGGCCCCGCCAACTTCGGTGACCACGGCCGCATCGAGGTCAGCAACGGGCCGGACCCGGCCCAGTCGCTGCGGCTGGCCGCCGACCTCGTGGAACTGCTGCGCACCGAGAACCCGCGGCTCGTCGCACCGGCGGAGGTCGTACGGGGCGAGCTGGCGCGGGCCGGGCAGGACGGCGCCGCCCCCGACCGCGGCCGGGTCCGCTCGGCCCTGGAGACGATCTCCGTGGGCGTCGCGGCCGGCAGCGGAGGGCTGGCGCTGGCACAGGAACTGAGCCGGGTCCTCGGTCTGTGAACCCGGTGAACCCCGTGAACCCTGTGCACTCGGCCCGCCCCCGGCCCGGACGTACGTAACCAGTCGACGGTGGCGGTCACTTGGCCCGTACGGCCGCCAGGGTTCCGCCGCCCAGGTCCAGTTCCAGGCCGGCGCGCAGCGGGACCGTCTGGCCGGGGGAGACCTGCTGGGACGTGCCGTCCGAGCGGGTGCCCGTCCAGGTCGTCCCCGCGGTGCGGTTCGCGATGCCGAAGCGGCCCGGTTTCGTGGGGTGTTCCACCAGTTCGGCCACGAGGGTCCCGTCCGAGTAGTCGTGCCGGACGGGCTCGGACTCCAGGTGGTGGGCGTGCACGCGGGCCGCGCGCGGCAGCCGGATATGGCGCTCGGTGCGCGGCGGGGGAGTGGTCACCGTGAGGCGCGGCGGCAGTACCAGCACGGCCCCGCAGCCCCAGCACGCGCGGGGCGCCAGCCGCTGGTGCTCTGCGGGATCCGTCATGTTCTGCCGGCCGCAGGACGCGCACTCCACCACCGAGTCCCGCACCGCCCGCAGCGCGTCGCGCCACTCGGACTCCCGCACCCGGACCGCCGGATCGTGCAGCCCGGCGGTGAAACCGCGCCGGAACAGCTCCTGGAGCGTGTCCGCGGCGGCATCCCAGGTGGCGAGGACGGTCGCGTGCTCCATCGGGTCGGGCTCGTTGGAGTCGTCCGCCGGGTCGAAGACGAACAGCGGGTTCTTCCCGTACAGCTGCCGCTCCGCCGCCTCGTCCAGGCAGTGGATCGCCAACTCCCGCCTGCCCTTGAGCGGATGATGGTTCATCAGGAACATGAACAGGAGCACGGCCAGCGAGTGCAGGTCGGACTGCGTGCCGGGGCGGGCGCCGGGGTCGCCGCGCACCAGCTCGGGCGCCATGAACTCCATGGTCCCGGAGATCCCGGTCGCGTCGCCCTCCACCACCGCGTTGTCGTTGTCGCAGACCAGGATGTCGCCGGTGTCCGGGTCGAAGAAGACGTTGCCCCAGGAGATGTCCCGGTAGGCGATGCCGCGCGAGTGGAGCGCCTGGTACGCCTCCACGGTGTAGAGGCACGCCGTCAGCAACGCGCGCGTACTGGTGCGTAGTTGACGGCGGAACAGGGCGGGCAGCCCCTTGAACCGCTCGGGCCGCAGCCCCATCAGATACCCGAACGAGCCGTGGTGCCACGGCACATACGCCTCGGGCCACAGAAACCGGTCGTCGGCGAAGTCACGGGCCACCAGTTCCCGTACGATCCCCTCCTGTTCCGGGGTCGCGCAGGTCGGGTAGTACCACTTGAGGGCCCTCTCACCGGCGGGCGTCTTCACCCGGTAGACCTCGCCCTGGCCGCCCGCCCCCAACATGCCGACGACCTGGACCTCCTCACCGGTGTCCGCGGTCAGGCGGGTTCCGCTGTCGAGCATGCCGGCCATCTAACTCTCCGTCTTCCGTTCGGTCTTTCGTTCGGCGTCCGTGCCTGTGCCTGTGGCTGCGGCGGCCTCGGTCCCCGCCTCCGGACGTGCCGGGTACGCGTGCAGGAGGGCCGCGGTGAGGGTCGTGTCGTCGCCGGAGTACCCGGAAGCGTGCTGCAGCCAGTCGGGCAGCGCGGTCCGCACCCCCTCGAAGCCCTCCGTCGCGAGCCGCTCGTCCATGCCCTCGACGAACTGCGTGAAGCCGTCGCCCGAGGCGAAGCTCTTCGACAGACCGTCCGTGGACAGCACCACCAGACGCGGCAGACGCGCCTCCTCGAACACGGGCGCCCAGTGCGTGCGCACCGCGCGCCACGCCTGCGGCCCGCACAGCGACTCGGTCTCGTCGCCCAGGTCGTCCTCGGCAGGCGCCAACGGCCTTTCCACCGTGCCGTCGTGACCCACCACCGCCAGGTCGCCGTCCCCGATCTGCCAGGCCGTCAGGAGCCACGGCGTCACGACGGCGCCGATCAGCGTGGTCCCGTACAGCGTCAGCTTCTCGTCGATGGGGGGCTCGGGCAGTCCGAGTCCGGCCTCCGGGCGGTGCCGCGCCCAGTGCCCGAGGGCCTCCTCGCGCCAGGCCTGGACGAGGGCGCGCGGCAGGTCGTTACGGGCGTAGTTCATCAGCCGGGTGAGCCCGCCCGGCTCATGACGGGCACCGGCCGCCCGGCCGAACTCCGTCGCGAGCACGGTGAACCGGTCCACGGCGAACCGCGCCCCGAGCGCGCTGCGCGCGTGCGCGGCCGAGCCGTGGCCGTCCGCCACCGCGAGGACGAGGGGTTCCGTGTCGGAACCGGTGCCCGTCAGCGCGTACCAGTCCTGGTTCTGCCGTTTGCCGGTCCCCTGGATGCTTTCGGCGAGGGTGTCCCAGCGCCGCACGAGAGCCGTCACCACACGTCGTCGTCATCGTCGTCGTCGAGGACCGGCGGTGCGAACGGCTTCACCAGCGTGTCCGCGGAGCCCGCGACCGCCTGCGAGGCCGCTTTGACCGCCGCCGTCGACGCCCAGCGGATGGCTGCCGCGAGCTGCTTGGGGCTGTTGGCGTCCAGCGGCTGGAGCTCCGGGTTGGCGAGGAACTCCTGGAGCACGGAACGGTCGGCGTCATGGCCGATGGCGATCGCGACCCGGACCGCCTTGCGTCCCCACGGCGTCGCGTCGATCGCCTTGAGCCCCGTCTTCCAGTCGTCGGTCGGCACACCGTCCGAGACGAGCGCGAGGACCGGCTTCAGCGCACGCTGGGGCATCGGCGGGCTCTGCAGCTCGCGCGCCACCAGGCTGAACGCCTCGCCCAGATTCGTCATCCCGTCCACCTCGACGTCCTGCCAGGTGAAGTCGTCGACGGGGACCGGGGTCTGGTGGTGCCACTTGGCGGTCGTGGAGAACGTGACGGTACGCAGCAGCAGTTGGGCCGCCGGGTTGTCGTGGGCCACCGCGCGCATCTCCGGGACGGCCTCCCGGATCGCGTAGTTGAGCCGGGCGATCTTCTCGCCCTGCATCGAGAACGAGCAGTCGAGCAGCCAGATGAAGTGGACCGGACGGTTCGCCATGGGCCCGCCGGGGATGTCACTCACTGCGTGTCCTTCCGTGGTGTGGGGTGTGCGGTGTCTGGTGCGGGGTGTCTGGTGTGGGGCGTGGGATGTGGGGCGTGGGTCAGTGTGCCGCGTACAGGGCGGCCGCGACGAGGAGCGCGGTCGTCAGGACCAGCGCGGTGACGAACAGGCCGAGGGCCATCCGCCGTCCTCGTGCGACGTGCCGCGTCACGATGCTCATGCGCTGTCGAACCTCTTCTCACCCGAACTGTCGGCGGTGTCGGCGGTGTCGGCCGCGACGGTGCTGTCCGCGGTGACCGTGTCTTCGGTGGTGACGGTTCCATCGGTGACGACGGTGTCGTCCGTGGTGACGGTGCCGGCCGCCGCACCGGTTCTTGATCCGCCGCTCTTCTTGCCGGCCGGGTCGGGGCCGACCAGGGCACCCGTGCGCAGCCCCGACGCGGCCAGCAGCCACAGCACGGGCTCGGCGGCCCGGCGCTGCTCGCTGTCCAGGGAGCCCGCCCCGGTGGCCGCGTGGGCGCTGACCGCCCAGTAGCGGTCGGACCTGAAGTCGTGCCCGAGGGCGCGCACGAGTCCGCCGAGGCCGATGTCGGTCAGCCAGCTGTCGATCCGGGGGCCCGCGACCGGCAGCGAGCCGAGCTGGTCGAGGACGTCCCGCTTGGTGACGACCGTCGCCACGGACAGCTTGCCGCGCCGGCCGGTGAGCGCCGACAGCTCGCCCGCCAGCCGCTGGTACGTCTCCCAGGGGCCCTGCGGCGAGGGCCGCGCGGCGGTGGCCCGCTCGGCGTCGGCGCCGCTCAGCTTCCTCCGTACCGCCGGCTCGGCGAGCACGTCCGCGACCAGGACGACCCCGTCGGTGTGCGCGAGGTAGTGCTGGGCGCGCACCCGCTCGGCGTCCTCAAGGGACTCGCCCATCGGGTCGTAGAGGTAGAGCAGCCTGCGCCGCCGCCCGAGCGTGACGGTCAGCATGAAGGCACGGGGCTGCCCGCCGGTCGTGGCATGTGCCCAGGTCCCCTGGGTCAGCTCCTGGTTCAGGGAGTTCGCGGTCTGCCGGTCGTCGGTGGACGCGTACTCGACGCGCAGGTCGCTCCGCCGCGACCAGGCGTGCAGCCCCTCGACCATGGCGGCCATCAGCATCGTCTTGCCCGACGAGGTGCCGCCGACCAGCGGCGCGTGCACGACGCGCGTGGTGCCGACCGCGTTCGGCAGCACCTGGTCGCAGTGCGGGCACAGGGCCGTGAGGCGGCTGCGCCTCGCGAGCCGGGTCGCGCCGAGCCGCTGCCCGCAGGAGCACATGTGCCGCAGGGCCCCGTACCGGCCGGGACGCAGCCGGGCGTGCGGCTCCCGGCAGCCGGGGCAGCGGTGCACCGCCAGCGGTACCGGCCGATAGCAGCCCGGATAGGGGCACTTGACGCGAATCCGCCGGAGCGTCACCCAGCCGCGGTCCACGCCCCGCAGCACGAGCACGGTCGCGGCGGCACCCAGCCAGACGAGGCCGAGCAGCAGGGCGAAGACCGCGAGCGTCAGCGCGAGCACGAGGGTGGCGAGCACGGCGCCCACGAGCGCGCCGACGAAGGTGCCGGGCGCGACGAGCCACATCACCATCCGTACGAACGAGTTGCGCTCGACGAGGCCGGTGGAGCGCACCCCCCGGAACAGGTTCGCCGTCGTGTGCCGCATCCACCGGTCCGTGAACCGCAGCCAGACCACCCGGACGCCGTAGTCGCCGGCCGTGGCCGCGTCCACCCACATCTGCCGCCACCAGTAGGCGAGTTCGGCGGGTTCGTCGGGACCCGCAGCCGGGACACGGATGTCCTTGCTGCCCTCGTGCCACGGGCCGAGGCCGCCGCACACCGCCCGCACGCCCTGGGCGAGGAACTGCCACAGCGCGGTGGTGAGACAGACGACCCCCGCGACCAGTCCCACGAAGCCGAGGACGCACAGCAGGAGAACGGTCACCGGTGCTCCCGCTCCTCGTGCGGGGGCGGTGCCATGTCGCCGTACCGCGAGGCCGGGTCGCTGCCGCCGGCACGGCCTCTACCGTCTCTTCCGTCTCTACTGTCTCTGCCGTCTTTTCCGTCTCTTCCGTTGTCCTTGCCGCGCCCGCGGCCCGTGAAGCGGCCCGCGAGGCGGCCCAGTGTCCCGGGCCGGTTCCAGGACCGGAACGCGTCGAGCTTGCCGCGGCCCGCCCGGTCGAGGTCCGACTCCACCAGGGCCAGGTCCTCGGCGGGCAGCGCCCGCACGATCGGCCGCAGCACCCTCGTCAGCAGCGCGGCACAGGTCTCGTCCCACGCCCGGTGCGCGCCCGCGTGCGAACTCCAGTCGCAGAAGCACTCGGCGACGTAGTGCGGGACGGTACGCAGCCGGTCGCCCACCGGGCCCGACTGGGCGGCCCGCTCGTACGCCGCGAGCAGGTCGGCGTCGCCGGACAGGGCCAGCGCGTACAGCTCACCGGCCGGCGCCGAGCCGCGCAGCAGGCGGTGAGCCAGCGCGCGGTGGACGCGTTCGAGGACCGGCGCGGGCAGCGGGCGGGCGTTCGCGGCGAGCGCCGCCGCGCGCTGCACCCAGTCGAGACCCTCGCCCTCGGTGCCGAGCAGTCCCGCGAACTCCAGGAGCAGGAGCGCGGCACGCCGCGCCGGCTCCAGCTCCGTGGTGAAGCAGCGCAGCAGGTCGACGGCGAGCGCCGGGACGTCGCGGTCGTCGGCCGGTGCCCTGAGCGCGGCGTCGATCAGCAGGTCCCGGGTGCCGGCGGTGCGGTGCGTGTCGGAACCGAGTTCGTTGAGCAGCAGGCTCGCCTCCTGCCCCGTGGGCAGTTCACCGGGCCACACCAGACTGATCGCGGTCCGCAGGACGGCCGGTTCGGCGTGCAGGGAGACCCCGGCGGTACGCACCACCGAGTGGAACGCCGTGAGCCGGTCGCCCGCACCGGTGGGCAGGGCGTCGGACGCGCACATCCGCAGATGCGGGAACCCCGGGTGGCCCCGCACGGGCAGGTCCGCGACGGCCAGCATGCGCGCGGCGGCCACCGGCCGGCCTGCGGCGAGCGCGTCGAGCGCGCCGAAGAGGGCGATCCGCAGGGTCGGGTGCTCGGCGACGGCGTCGCGCAGCACGGCGAGATCCTGCCGGCCGACGGGCACGCGGCCGTCACCGCCGGTCGTGGTCCCGGCTTCGAGAGGCGTCGGGTCCGCGCGGGGCCCCCACCAGGGGGAGGGGGCCGACGCGTCGCGGCTGGCTGCCGCGGCCGGGGTACGGCGGCTCGGGTGCTCGCTGTCCGCAGGGGCCTCCGGGCCCGCGGCGGAAGCCGGTACCTGTGCTTCCGGGAGGTCCATCAGGGCCTGGGCCAGCCGCGCCGCGAGGTCCGGGAGGAGATCGGTGCAGTCGACGTCCAGCAGGTCGGCGACGCGCAGCAGGCCGAGCGGGCGCCCGGTCGGCGGCTGTGCCGGGTCGGCGACGCCCGCGCGGACCGCGTACCCCAGCTCCTTGCCGAGCCGCATCCGGGCCTCAGGAGTGAACGAGGCGCCGTGGACGACGGGGACGGGCCCGCTGCCGCGCACCGCGGCGACCAGTACATGCGCGGCGAGCGGCGCGGAGACGGCGGCGGGCACCTGCCCGTCGAGCCGCTCGAACAGCGAGACCAGCCCCTCGACGAAACCACCCGCCGCTCCTGGACCACGCGCCGCTCCCGGACCGCCGGCCGTCCCCGAACCGCCGGCCACCGCGCCGGACGGCACCGCGCCCGGGGCCGCCTCGTCCGTCGGGCGGGCCTCGCACAACGCCGCGACGAGCTGGGCCAGTTCGCCCTCGGGCAGGCTGCCCGCCCGGTCGCGGACCCAGTACGTGGCCGCCGTGAGAGCAGCCGAGGGGAGGGCGACCCGGGCGATGAGCGCCGCCGCGGCCAACGGACCGAGGTCGGGACCGTGATGCCGGAAGAGATCGGGCCGGCCCGCCCGCCACACCTGGGCGCACAGCTCCGCCCACGGATCCGTGACGGCCTCGGTGGGCGCGGGGGGCCGGGTGCAGTCGTGGACCCGGTGCCGGTGGCCGTACGCCACGGTCTCCGACGACGGCAGTACGCCGATGAGCTGCTGCCTCGCCTGTACCGGGCGCCGCGTGTACGTCGTGAAGGTCAGCCGGTGCGCCTGCTCGCGCGGCAGCACCGCGCAGGCCAGCGCGATCCACTGGGCCACGGCCGCGCTGTCCCGCTCCACGAGCACCACCTGCCCGGCCCCCGGGTCCTCCGCGACCGCCCGGACATCCGCGAGGACCGCCGCGAGCCGATCGGCGCGGGACGCCGCGAAGGCGACCAGCGCGTCGTGCTGCATGAGGCCCGACGGCTCGAAGCGGTCGACCGGCTCGGGCCTGCCGCCGGCGGGCGTCGACCGGGCCCAACGCCCGGACTCCCAGGCAGTGATGGGCAGTGCGCCGTCCGGCAGCCGGGCCCCGGCGGGCAGATGGAGGGCGTGCGCGTGGAAGTTGCCCCAGCGCCCGCTGTAGTCGACGCCCGTGTAGACGGACCGGCTCAGCAGCCGTCCGCCGTCGGAGAGTTCGCTGAAGCTGAACGCCGTGGGGAAGTCCGCGAGTTCGTCGGCGTCGGGCCGTGCGGGGGAGTCCCGCGGCGGCTCGTACCCGATGAGCTGCTCCGCCTCTCTGAGCACCCCTTGCGGCACGTCGTCGCTGACCGCTGTGAAGCGGAACCCGGACCCGTCGGGTCCGGGCGGCGCCGAGGTGTAGTGGAGCTGAGAGAGCGTCACTTGGACTGTCCTTTCCGCGCGTTCGTCACCGGCAGCAGATCACGCCGGGCCAGCAGCCACAGCAGCGGATCCTCCACACGCAACGGCTGCGGCCCCGACTTCGGCACGTCCGCCGGGGCGTCGGCGGGCGGCGGGGCGCCCAGCGCCGACAGCCCGAACAGCGACAACTGCGCGAAATCCCGCTCCAGTTGGCGGTACAGCACCCCCGAGTCCCAGTCGGTCAGGAGGGAGCGCAGCTCCTCGTGCACCGCGAGCCGGTCGTCCTCGTCGAGCGACCCGCCGCTGTGCGTGGCGTTGTCCAGCAGCGGCGAGTGCGGGTCGAGCAGCGGCCGCAGCATGTCCGTCTTCGTCACGGCCACCGCGATCGGCGTACTCACCCGGCCCCGCGAACCACCGCGGCCGTGCGCCCGCAACTGCGTGGCGAGATCCGCCGCGATCTGCTGCGGGGGCGTCTCCACGGCGGGCAGCGCGGGCCCCTCGTCCCGCGGCAACCGGTCGCGCACGGAGCCGAGCTGGAGCGGGTCGACGAGCAGGATGATGCCGTCCGCCGCGCTGAGGTAGCGGGTGTAGCGGTCCACGGCGTCGGCGCCCGCGAGATCCTCGCCCGCCGCGTCGAAGAACACGAGGGTCGTGTGCCGGCTGCCCGAGCCGAACCGCCCGCGCCGGGGCAGGCTCAGCCGGTACAGCAGCGGGTCGTTGAAGCCCAGCGCGGCCGGGCGGGTCGCGTCCGGCAGCCGCAGCCGCTCGTAGAGATCCTGCGCCATCTCCTTGTCGCGCTGCTGCGTGCCCTGGCCCATCGCGGCGAGCGAGGCGTCGAAGGCCTGCCCGACGCGCCGGTTCAACTCGTTGACCAGCACGGCCACATAGGTGCTCTTGCCGGACGCCTTCGCGCCGACCAGGGCGATGATGCGGCTGTCCTGCTCGCAGTAGTCGCTGGGCAGATCGCTGTGGCAGGACCCGCACACCCGGACCGTCGTGGTCACCCCGCAGCCCGGACAGACGGCGGGCCCCGCGCCCGCGCCGGGCCGCAGTCTGGACGCCGTCGAGCGCGACCGGGTGAAGACCGGGCCGCGCATCCGGGCTGCCGGAGGTGTGCCCGGACCCATGAACTCGGCCCACACGTCGTCGCGTTCGGGCCCGCACGGCTGCGAGCCGCGTACCCCGCCGGCGATCATCAGGCAGCGGTAGGGCAGTCTCGCCGCCGACGAACGGGCGAAGCAGTTGGGGCAGATGACGGTCGTCATGGATTCAGCGCACCACCAGGGTCGCGGGGGACGGTTCTTCGAGCCGCACGGACGTGGCGTGCTCACCCAGCAGGAAACCACGCAGGGTGTACGGCGCCGGGCAGGGGGCCGAGGTCAGCTCGTGCTCGACCGTGCCGAGTTCCAGCAGCTCGGCACCGGTGATCCGGAGAACGGTCGTGCCGTCGGCGGGTCCACGCGGGCGAAGGGTACCGCTGCGCGCCACACAGACGAACTCCGGCAGCAGCAGGGGAGTCTCCCCGAGAGCCTCCGCGTCGGGGGCGCAGAGGGTGACGCGGATCAGGGGACTGCCGCGCCGCAGCACCCGGCGCGGCGCGGGCACCAGGTGGTACGCGACGGACGCGTCCGGCGGCAGTACGGCCTCGGCGGCCGCCGGCAGCGCGAGCACGGACCCCGAGGCACGCGGCGCGGGCACGGCCCTGACGCGGACCTGGCCCCGGCCGGCCGGCAGCCGCAGCCCGTGGCGCCGGTACTGGTGTGCGGCGACGGCCTGTTCCCCGGTACGCCCGCCGCTCTCCGTCCAACTGACCTTCAGCTGACCGGTGTTCTCGGGCCAGTCGAGCACCACCTGCACCTGGCCGTCGGACTGGCGCCGCGCGGTCAGCCCGGTCACGGCGACGGGCGCCTCCACGGTGACGGCCGGCCCCGCCACGGCACGCTCCCCGAGCACGGCGACGGCCGCCACCTCGGCGTGGGTGCCGGGCGGTGGACACAGTACGGCCGCGTCGTCCTCGGGCCGGGGCCACGGCAGTGGCTCGGGCAGTTCGTCGGCCGCCAACTCGGTCCCGGCGGCGGGCGCGTCACCGGGCCAGCGGACGAGCCGCACCTCCGCGCCGCCGCCCGTCCAGGCGAACCGGATCCCGCGGCCCTCGCCCTCGGCCGCCGCCGTGAGAGTCCGCACGGGTTCGGGCCAGCGGTGCACCGTGCGGGTCACCTCGACGCCCGGGGAGGAGACGGACCGCCCCTCGGGTGTGCGGTAGTGACAGACGACCCGGAAGCGGTACGGGCCGGGCGCCAGCCCGGTGGCGGAGAACCGGACGCTTCGGCAGGGCAGCGGCCCGCTGCGGCCGTCGGGCCCGGTGTGCTCGACCGTCACCTCCGTGGCGCCGGACGGCGCTCGCCAGGTCCCCTCGACCCGCCCCCGCCCGTCCGTCAGGGCGAGCCCGCTCACCTCGGGCGTGACCGACAACTCCCGTGCCACGAGGGGCACGCCGGCCACGCGGCCCTCGCGCACCGGCAGCGCCACGTACCGCACGACGCTCCCGAGTGGCACGGTACGGTCCTCGGTGCCGCCAGGACGTGCGGAGACCTGGCGGGTCTCGGGCACATCGGACGTCTCGGACACCTCGCACACCTCGCGCACCTCGGTGGTGCCGCTTCCGGTCCGCCGCAGTCGCAGGATCCGCCAGGTGATCCCGGGACCTGCCAGGTCCGGGGCGACGGCCGGGTCGACCGGGTCCCAGGCCAACGCCACGAGGTCCGCGTGCAGCGCGTGGCGCAGCCGCTCGGGGTCGGCGGGGCCGGGGCGGTGGATGCGTACCAGGCCGAACAGGGCCTGGCGGTCGTCGGCCGCCAGCCGCAGGGCCCGCAGGTACTCCTCCGTCGCGGCCTCGGTGTCGCCCGCCCGCTCGGCGCCACGGGCCGAGTCCAGCGCGGCGTCGGCGTGCCCCAGCCGCCGGGACAGCGTGGTCCGCAGCGCGGTGAGCGACGGGTCGCGTCCGTAGGGCGGCAGCCGCTCCAGGAGCCGGTGCGCGCGCCGCAGCCGGTGTTCGGCCCAGGCGTCGGCCAGCGACTCGGCGGCGGTCCGCTGCCGGGCGTCCAGGGCGGGGCGGACCCGGGCGGCGGCGACGAGCCCGGCGGCCTCCTCGGCGTGGACGCCCAGCGCCTGCGCGGTGTCCGGGTGCCCGCCGCGCGGATGGTCCTGGAGCAGTTCGATCAGCTGGTAGAGCAGGACCCTGCGGAGGGCCTGCGGGTCGCGCCGGTGCAGGCCGGCGAGTTCGCCCGCGAGGGAGGCCGCCGGGCCGGAGCCGCCGCGCAGCGTGTCCAGCAGCGCGGCGTCGACCCGCCGGTGGCCGCGGGCGCCGGCCGGCACGAACAGCCCGTCCAGCACGCGCAGTCGCCGGCCGTCCGGTGCGAGGAGCTCGCCGATGTGCCGTAGGCCGGCGGCGCGTTGGGCTTCGACGAGGCGGGGGTATCCGGGGGTCAGGGGGGCGAGCGGTAGTGCGGACAGGGCCCGGGGCAGGCCGAGATGATGCCCGAACTCGCGTCCCGCCACGTGTACCGCTCCCCCGATCGTGCCTGCGACGGACATCTCATCAGATGCAGGGGGAGCGGGGGTACGGTTTTCTCGCCCCCGCCACCCCCGCTAAAAGATTGCGCAGTTCCCCGCGCCCCTGAAGGCAGGCATGCCTGGGCGTGGGGAACTGCGCACGGGGGTTCGGGGGCGGAGCCCCTGAGACTGGTCGGGAAGGGGAAGGGGCGGCGGGGGCGAAAACACCCGTTCAGGCACCCACCGCGGAGAGCGGCACCGCCGGCGCAACCGCCTCGTCGTACCGCTGCAACAACACCCGCGCCACCTCCACCCCCGCCCCCAGCACCCCCGCCAGCACATCCGCCCCGACCGCCCCCCGAGCCACCCGATCCGGCAGCCGCCCAGGCGCCAGGAAGTACGGCGCCACAGCGACCCGCCCGCACCCCAGCGCCCGCAACTCCCGCACCACGTCCTCCGTCCCGGGCAGGCCCGCCGAGGCGAACGCGGGCCGTACGGCCGACCAGCCCGCCCGCCGCCACTCCCGCGCCATGCCCGCGATCACCGCCCGAGCCTCCGGGTCGGTGGACCCCGCCGAGGCCAGCACGACCCCGGTCGAGGACCGGTCGGCAGGGGACAACCCCGCCTCGTACAGCCGCCGTTCGAGCGCGGCCGACAGCAGCGGTGACGGGCCGAGCACCTCGGCCTGCCGGATCCGCAGCCGGGCGGGGGCCCTGTCCAGCACCGCCGGGATGTCCGTCTTCGCGTGGAAGGCGCGGGTCAGCAGCAGCGGCAGCGCCACCACGTCCCGTACACCCCGCGCCGCGAGGGACTCCAGCACGCCCGACACGGACGGGACGTCGAACTCCAGGAAACCGGTCTCCACGCGCAGCCCGGGGCGCCGCGCCCGCACCTGGCGCACCAGGGCGTGCACGGTCGCGGCATGCCGCGGATCGCGGCTGCCGTGGGCGATGACGAGGAGGACCGGTCCCGGCACGGGGATCAGTTCTTCACGAGGAGACCGCGGCTGCGCAGGACCCACCGCTCCAGCGGGCTGAAGATCAGCAGGTCGATCGCGATGCCGACGGTCAGGATGAGGAGGATGGCGAGGAACACCATGGGCATGCTGTTCGCCGTACGGCCGTTCTCCAGCAGCTGGCCCAGGCCGATGCCCAGGTCGGGCGAGGACGCGATGATCTCGGCGGCCATCAGCGACCGCCACGAGAACGCCCAGCCCTGCTTGAGCCCCGCGAGATAGCCGGGCAGCGCGGCCGGCACCACGACGTGCCAGGTGCCGCGCAGGCCCGTCGCGCCCATCGTGCGGCCCGCCCGCAGGAACAGCGGCGGCACCTGGTCGACACCGGAGACGAGCCCGTTGGCGATCGAGGGGACCGCGCCGAGCAGGATCACCGCGTACATCATCGAATCGTTGAGACCGAGCCACAGGACGGCCGGCGGCACCCACGCCACCGACGGCAGGGACTGGAGTCCGGACAGGATCGGGCCGATCGCCGCGCGCACGAACTTCACCCGCGCCACCAGCAGCCCCAGGGGTGTGCCGATCACGAGGGCCATCAGGAAGCCCAGCAGACCGCGCGAGACGCTGGTCCAGATGTATCCGAGCAGCGTCCCCTCCCGCCAGGCCTCGCCGACCTCGTCCCAGACCGCGGAGGGCGACGGCAGCTTGTAGCTGTCGGTGACCTCGGCCCACACCAGGACCTGCCAGACCACCAGGACCAGCGCCACGGCGACGATCGGGGGGAAGATCTTCTCCACGAACGTCCTGCGGAACGGGGCCCTCTTGGTCTGGACCGTGTCCAGCGCGTCGAGGCCCGCTTCGAGTCCGGCGAGGTCGCCGGCTTCGACGACGGGGTCCGCCTCGGGCTCGGCGGCGCTCGCCTCAGTGCTGGCCATGACGGCGTATCTCCCCACGCAGTTGTTCGGTGATCTCGACGGACAGGTCCGCCACGGCGGAGTCCTCGATGCGGCGCGGCTGCGGGATCTCGACCGTCCACTCCCGCGCGATGCGCCCCGGGCGCGAGGACAGCAGCACCACGCGCTCGGCGAGCCGCACCGCCTCGCGGACGTTGTGCGTCACGAACAGCACCGACACGTTCGTCTCGCGCCAGATCCGGGTCAGCTCGTCGTGCAGCACGTCCCGGGTGATGGCGTCGAGGGCCGCGAACGGCTCGTCCATCAGCAGCAGCTGGCTGTCCTGCGCCAGCGCGCGGGCCAGTGCGACGCGCTGCCGCATGCCGCCCGACAGCTCGTGCACCCGCTTGCCGTACGCGCCCTTCAGCCGTACGAGCTCCAGGAGCTCCTCCGCCCTGCCCCGGCGGTCCGACTTGGGCAGACCCCGCAGCTTCAGGGCCAGTTCGATGTTCTTGCCCGCGGTCAGCCACGGGAAGAGGGCGTGCTCCTGGAACATCAGGGCGGGCCGGCCGTCGGTGCTGATGCCGCCCGCGGACGGCTTGTCGAGCCCGGCGACCAGGTTCAGCAGCGTCGACTTGCCGCACCCGGAGGCTCCCAGGAGGGTGACGAACTCGCCCGGCGCGACATCGAGCGTGATGTCGTCCAGGACGAGCTGCTGCCCGGCGGGGCCGGCGAAGGACTTCGAGACGTGCTCGATCCGGGCGGCGTACTCCACCGATTCACCGGCGTCGGCGGTCTTGGCGAGGGCGGTTGCCATGGTCGTCACCTCCTGGGAACTCATGGGTGGGTGTCCGGGCTGCTTACTTGACGCCGAGACCGGCGTCGTCGACCGCGCTCTTGCCCTCGGCCTTGAGGACCTTGTTCAGCGGGGCGAGGTCGTAGATGCCGTCGAGCTTCGGCTTCTCCAGCAGACCGGCCTGCACCGCGTGGTCGGCCTCGGTGTCGAGGGTCGCGGCCAGCGGGTCGTCGGTGAACTGGATCGACTTCCACGCCGGGTCGATGACCTCGGCGGGCAGCTCCTTGCCGGACAGCTCCTTGAGCTTGGTGTTCGCCGCGGCCTTGGCCTCGTCCGGGTTGGCGTTGATCCACGTGTTGGTCTTCACCGAGCCGCGCAGCACGGCCTCGACGACGTCCGGGTGCGCCGTCAGGAACTTCTGCGACACGATGATGTTCGTGATCACGAACTTCTTGTCCGGCCACAGGTCTGCCTCGTCGAGCAGCACCTCGGCGCCCTCGGCGACCAGCTTGGAGGCGGTCGGCTCCGGCACCCACGCGCCGTCGATGGAGCCCGACTTGTAGGCATCCGGCGTGATCTTGTTGTCCGTGCGGACCACCGAGACGTCGCCCTTGCCGCTCTGCGCGTCGACCTTCCAGCCCTGCTCGGCGATCCAGCTGAGGAACGCGACGTCCTGCGTGTTGCCCAGCTGGGGGGTCGCGATCTTCTTGCCCTTGACGTCCTTCAGGGACTTGACCGTCTTGGGGTTCACCACCAGCTTCACCCCACCGGACGCGGAGCCGCCGATGATCCGCAGACCCTTGCCGTCGGTCGTGCTGTAGCCGTTGATGGCGGGGGAGGGGCCGATCCAGCCGATGTCGATCGAACCGGAGTTGAGCGCCTCGATCTCGGAGGGACCCGCGTTGAACTGGGAGTACGAGGCCTTCGTGCCCCCGAGCTCCTTCTGCAGCAGCCCCTCCTGGTCACCCACGAGCGCGGTGGCGTGGGTCAGGTTCGGGAAGTAGCCGATCCGGACTTTGTCGGCGGAGAGCTTCTTGCCCTCGGCGGCGACCTTCGAGGTGTCCTCGTCCTTGGAGTCGGAACCGTAGCCGCAGGCAGCGAGGGTGAGGAGGGGAAGCGCGGCGACCACGGCTATGCCGCGGCGAAGCAGTGCGGAGCTTTTGGCAGGCACGGGAGGGGTTCCTCTCGTCGGCCCGGCGGTCACGTCCGTTCAGGTCGTGGCCGGGAGGTCGGCAGGTCTTCGTCGTATCCGCGACGGCGGGCGGGGGGACCGGGCGCGCAGGCAGTGCGCGTACGTCAGCACGCACATCGCGCGACCCCGCCCTGGCCGCTGCCGAGGGCGCCGCTGCCGACCCGGCCGCCCTCCTTCGCGAACGTGGCGTAGAAGTCGGTGGCTCGCACAGCGGTCCGCAGGGCCGCCCGTACGGTGGTTTTCATGATCAGAAATCCCACCCGTCGTCGTCCGCGTCGGCCTTGACCGGCTCCGGCGAGGCGAAGGACTCGCCGACCATCCCGGCGGTGAGCGTGGTGCCGTCGGCGGGGTCGATCAGGATGAACGAGCCGGTGCGCCGGGAGTCGGCGTACGAGTCCACCGGGAGCGGCTCGGCGGTACGGATCTTGACGCGCCCGATGTCGTTGGCGACCAGGTGGCCCGGGTGCGGGTGCAGGGACAGGTCGTCGAGGGTCAGCCGGGACGGGATGTCCTTGACGACCGCCTTCACCGTGCGGGTGCCGTGCTTGAGCAGCACGCGGTGACCGATGGTCAGCGGCGCGTCGGCGACGTGGCAGACGGTCGCCTCGATGTCCTGCGTGGTCGCGGGCGCGTCCTGGGTCGGCACGATCAGGTCGCCGCGCGAGATGTCGATGTCGTCCTCCAGGAGGACCGTCACCGACTGCGTCGTCCAGGCCAGGGCGACCGGCCGGCCCAGCAGGTCGATCCCGGCGATCCGCGAGGTACGCCCCGAGGGCAGCACGGTGACCGCCTCGCCGACCCGGAACGCGCCGGCCGCTATCTGACCGGCGTACCCGCGGTAGTCGGGGTGCTCGCTGGTCTGCGGACGGATCACGTACTGCACGGGCAGCCGCGCGTGGCAGGTCGTGAGGTCGTGGCTGACCGGGAGGGTCTCCAGGTGCTCCAGGAAGGTGGGACCGCCGTACCAGTCCATGTTCGCGGACGGGTCCACCACGTTGTCCCCGGCGAGCGCGGAGATGGGGATCGCGGTGATCTCGGGAACGCCCAGCTCGGAGGCGTACGCCGTGAACTCCTCGGCGATCGCGGCGAAGACGGGCTCCTGGTAGTCGACGAGGTCCATCTTGTTGACGGCGAGGACGACGTGCGGGACGCGCAGGAGGGCGGCGATGGCGGCGTGACGGCGGGTCTGCTCGACGACGCCGTTGCGGGCGTCGACCAGGACGACGGTCAGCTCGGCGGTGGAGGCGCCGGTGACCATGTTGCGGGTGTACTGCACGTGCCCCGGGGTGTCGGCGAGGATGAACCGGCGCTTGGCGGTGGCGAAGTAGCGGTAGGCGACGTCGATGGTGATGCCCTGTTCGCGTTCGGCGCGCAGGCCGTCGGTGAGCAGGGCGAGGTCGGGGGTGTCCTGGCCGCGGTTGCGCGAGGCGTGCTCCACGGCTTCGAGCTGGTCGGTGAGGACCGACTTGGAGTCGTGGAGGAGGCGGCCGACGAGGGTGGACTTGCCGTCGTCGACGGACCCGGCGGTCGCGAACCGCAGCAGGGTCGTCTCGGACAGCTGCTCGACCGACAGCGGCTCGGAGGGCTCGATGGTGCTCGGCATGGTTAGAAGTACCCCTCGCGCTTGCGGTCTTCCATCGCGGCCTCGGACATCTTGTCGTCGGCGCGGGTGGCGCCGCGTTCGGTGAGCCGGGAGGCGGCGATCTCGGTGATGACGGCGTCCAGGGTGGTGGCGTCGGAGTCGACGGCGCCGGTGCAGGACATGTCGCCGACGGTGCGGTAGCGCACGAGGCGGGTCTGGACGTGCTCACCGCCCTTGGGGCCGCCCCAGTCGCCTGCGGTCAGCCACATGCCGGCCCGCTCGAACACCTCGCGCTCGTGGGCGAAGTAGATCTGCGGGAGTTCGATGCCTTCGCGGGCGATGTACTGCCAGACGTCGAGCTCGGTCCAGTTGGAGAGGGGGAAGACCCGGACGTGTTCGCCGGCGGCGTGGCGGCCGTTGTAGAGGTTCCACAGTTCGGGGCGCTGACGGCGGGGGTCCCACTGGGAGAACTCGTCGCGCAGGGAGAAGACGCGCTCCTTCGCGCGGGCCTTCTCCTCGTCGCGGCGTCCGCCGCCGAAGACGGCGTCGAAGCGTTCGGCCTGGATCTTCTCGGTGAGCGGCACGGTCTGCAGCGGGTTGCGGGTGCCGTCGGGGCGTTCCTTGAGGGTGCCGCGGTCGATGTAGTCCTGCACGGAGGCCACATGGAGGCGCAGCCCGTGCTTCTCGACGGTGCGGTCCCGGTATTCGAGGACCTCGGGGAAGTTGTGCCCGGTGTCCACGTGCAGCAGCGAGAAGGGCACCGCGGCCGGCGCGAACGCCTTCAGCGCCAGGTGGAGCATGACGATGGAGTCCTTGCCGCCGGAGAAGAGGATCACCGGCCGTTCGAACTCGCCCGCGACCTCGCGGAAGATGTGGACGGCCTCGGACTCCAGAGCGTCCAGATGCGACAGCGCGTACGGGCTGTCGGCCTCCTCCTCGGAGACGTCGGCGACGGTCGTCGTCATGCGAGACCCCTCTCGGCGAGCAGCGCGTGCAGCGCCGCCGCGGACTCCTGCACGGACTGGGTGTGCGACTCGATGCGCAGATCCGGTGACTCGGGCTCCTCGTACGGGTCGTCGACCCCGGTGAGCCCGGAGATCTCGCCCGCGGCCTGCTTGGCGTACAGCCCCTTCACGTCCCGCTCGCTGCACACCTCGACCGGCGTGGCGACGTGCACCTCCAGGTACGCGGCGCCGCTCGCCTGGTGGCGCTTGCGCACGGCCTCGCGGCTGTCGGCGTACGGGGCGATGACCGGTACCAGCGTCTTGACGCCGTTGCGGGCCAGCAGGTCGGCGAGGAAGCCGATGCGCTGGACGTTCGTGTGCCGGTCCGCGCGGCTGAAGCCGAGGCCCGCCGTCAGGAGCGTACGGATCTCGTCGCCGTCGAGCACCTCGACGCGGTGGCCCTCCTCGCGCAGCCGTCCGGCCAGTTCGTACGCGATGGTGGTCTTGCCGGCGCTCGGCAGACCCGTGAGCCAGATGGTGGCTCCGGTCACTTGGTTCTCCTGGTTCATCGAGTTCGGCGTGGTGGTCGAGGACGTCGCTGTCGCCGGTGCTTCTGCTGGTGCCTTCGCTTCCGCGGTCATGGTCAGCCGTGCAGCCCGCACTCGGTCTTCGCGCTGCCCGACCAGCGGCCGGCGCGCGCGTCCTCGCCGTCGAGGACCCGGCGGGTGCAGGGGGCGCAGCCCACGGAGGGGTAGCCGTCCATGAGGAGCGGGTTGGTGAGCACCCCGTGCTCGGTCACGTACGCGTCCACGTCGTCCTGCGTCCAGCGGGCGATCGGCGCGATCTTGACCTTGCGGCGCTTCTCGTCCCAGCCGACGACCGGGGTGTTCGCCCGGGTCGGGGACTCGTCGCGGCGCAGCCCCGTGGCCCAGGCGCGGTACTTGGTGAGGCCCTGCTCCAGGGGCTCGACCTTCCGCATGGCGCAGCACAGGTCGGGGTCGCGGTCGTGCAGCTTCGGGCCGAACTGGGCGTCCTGCTCGGCGACGGTCCGGCGCGGGGTGAGCGTGATGACGTTGACGTCCATCACGGCCTCGACGGCGTCCCGGGTGCCGATGGTCTCGGGGAAGTGGTAGCCCGTGTCGAGGAACACGACGTCCACGCCGGGGAAGGCGCGCGACGCGAGGTGGGCGACCACCGCGTCCTCCATCGAGGAGGTCACGCAGAACTGCTTGCCGAAGGTGGCGGCGGCCCACCGGAGGATCTCCAGGGCGGAGGCGTCCTCCAGGTCGCGGCCCGCCTGCTCGGCGAGTGCCTTGAGCTCGGCGTCCCGGCCGCTCTCGGCGCCGGGCTGTTTCTCCGTGTCGGCATCGGACTGCACGGTCGTCATATCTCGTCCCCTCCACCGTCGTTGCGCTGAACCCCGCGGGCCAGCAGCCCGAGGAACTTCAGTTGGAAGGCTCGATTGCATGCCGCGCATTCCCACGCACCGTGTCCCTGCTCGCCGGGGCGCAGGTCCTCGTCGCCGCAGTAGGGGCAGTAGAAGGGCGCCGCACGCTCACTCACGACAGAGCCTCCTCGGAGGCCCGCGTGGCCCAGGTGGCGAACCGCTCGCCGTCCTCGCGCTCCGCCTCGAAGCGCTTCAGCACCCGCTCGATGTACTCGGGCAGGTCGTCCGAAGTGACCTTCAGGCCACGGACCTTGCGGCCGAACCCGGCTTCGAGTCCGAGCGCGCCGCCCAGGTGCACCTGGTAGCCCTCGACCTGGTTGCCGGAGCTGTCCAGCATCAACTGGCCCTTGAGACCGATGTCCGCGACCTGGATACGGGCGCAGGCGTTCGGGCAGCCGTTGATGTTGATGGTGATGGGCTCGTCGAACTCGGGGATGCGGCGCTCCAGTTCGTCGATCAGCGCCGCGCCGCGCGCCTTGGTCTCGACGATGGCGAGCTTGCAGTACTCGATGCCGGTGCAGGCCATCGTGCCGCGCCGGAAGGTGGACGGCGTGACCTTCAGGTCGAGCGCCTCCAGGCCCGCGACGAGGGAGTCGATCTGCTCCTGCTCGATGTCGAGCACGATCATCTTCTGCTCGGCGGTGGTCCGCAGCCGGCCCGAGCCGTGCGCCTCGGCCAGCTCGGCGATCTTCGTGAGCGTGGTGCCGTCCACGCGGCCCACACGCGGGGCGAAGCCGACGTAGTAGCGGCCGTCCTGCTGCCGGTGCACCCCGACGTGGTCGCGCCAGCGGGCGAGCGGCTGGGCGGGAGCCGGGCCGTCGATCAGCTTGCGCTTCAGGTACTCGTCCTCGAGGACCTGGCGGAACTTCTCGACGCCCCAGTCGGCGAGCAGGAACTTCAGCCGGGCGCGGGTGCGCAGGCGCCGGTAGCCGTAGTCGCGGAAGATCGACAGGACGCCCACATGGACGTCGGCCACCTCGTCGAGCGGGACCCAGGCCCCCACGCGCTGGCCGATCTTCGGGTTGGTGGAGAGACCGCCGCCGACCCACAGGTCGAAGCCGGGGCCGTGCTCGGGGTGGTTCACGCCGACGAACGCGACGTCGTTGATCTCGTGCGCCACGTCGAGGAGCGGCGAGCCGGAGACCGCGGTCTTGAACTTGCGGGGCAGGTTCGAGAAGTCCTTGTTGCCGATGATCCGCCGGTGGATCTCCTCGATGGCGGGCGTGCCGTCGATGATCTCGTCCTCGGCGATACCGGCGACGGGCGAGCCGAGGATCACGCGGGGCGTGTCACCGCAGGCCTCGGTCGTGGAGAGCCCGACGGCCTCCAGGCGCTCCCAGATCTCCGGGACGTCCTCGATGCGGATCCAGTGGTACTGGACGTTCTGCCGGTCGGTGAGGTCGGCGGTCCCGCGCGCGAACTCCTGCGAGATCTCGCCGATGACGCGCAGCTGCTGGGTGGTGAGGCGTCCGCCGTCGATCCGTACCCGCAGCATGAAGTACTTGTCGTCCAGCTCCTCCGGCTCCAGGACCGCGGTCTTGCCGCCGTCGATCCCGGGCTTGCGCTGGGTGTACAGCCCCCACCAGCGCATACGGCCGCGCAGGTCGTTGGGGTCGATCGAGTCGAAGCCCCGCTTGGAGTAGATGGTCTCGATGCGTGTCCGCACGTTGAGACCGTCGTCGTCCTTCTTGAACTGCTCGTTGCCGTTGAGCGGGGTGAAATGGCCCACGGCCCACTGACCCTCACCGCGGTGACGGCTCACCTTGCGGCGGGGCGCGGCGGCAGCGGGATTCTGAGGCGTGGCGGCCATGGTTACGTCCTTCGGGACCGGCGGATGCGGCTCTGACCTGCGCGCACGGGCGCATACGGGCATACGTGCGCGTCGTTGCGCAAGTCGAGACAAGGGAATGTCGGTGATGCTGGGCACGGGGCCGAGGGCCCTGGTGCCGTGGGTCAGCGGACCGGACAGATGGCGCTGGACATGCGGCCGAGGTCGACGTGCCGCCGACTCACCAAGGCAATTCCAGTTCCAGACATGACGGAAGCGTGTCACGGCGATCTGGACACAGTCCAGCTTCGTCCAGGATGCGGACACCTTGGTCCCGGGATGTGAGACAAGGGTGGTGTCGCTCACAGGGACCGGCCCGGACGACGTCCTGCCAGGTCAGCCGACCTGTGCCCCCGGCCAGGGTCCGGGGGTGGTCACGTCCGGCTCCTCCTCCACCGTGGTGTCGAAGAGCTTGAAGCCGCGGCGCAGGTAGTTGTCCATCGCGTGCTCCCCGTCCTTGCTGCATGTATGCAACCAGACGCGCTTCGTCGGGGTCAGCCCCGGCCAGCGGTCGGCCAGGTCCCAGGCCCGTGCGGCACCGTACGAGAGGAGGTGGCCGCCGATGCGCCGGCCGCGGAAGGCCGGGATCAGTCCGAAGTAGACGATCTCCACGGCGCCGTCGTCCTGCGCCTGGAGCTGCACGTATCCGGCGGGCGTCCCGCGGTCCTGGGCGACCCAGGTCTCCACGCCGGGGCGTTCCAGGTCGGCCTGCCACTGCGCGTACGTCCAGCCGAGCCGGTCCGTCCAGCGGATGTCCGCGCCGACCGCGCTGTAGAGGAAGCGGCTGAACTCGGGGGAGGGCACCTCGGCACGGACGATCCGGACGTCCCCCTCCGGGGCGGCGGCGGGCAGCCGGTCGGCCGGCGAGGTCTGCTCCAGGGACCAGGTGGTCACAGCGATGTTCATGCCGGCCAGGGAACCACGACACCGGCCCCGCCTCCACGCCGGGTCCACCACCGGAACGCTGCCCACGAAGACTCCGGCCCTCCGGCCCCTGGCTATCGGCCCCGGGTCGCCGGCCCCCGTACGTGAGGAGGTCTTGCACCCGGCATGAGCGACACACGGTTCGGCGCCGGCCGAAGGATCGGAGCCGGGGCGCGGCCCCGCTCCTCAGGGGCGCGGGGAACGGCGCGCCCGGCCCCACCGGCCCGCGGCACGGCCTTGAAGCGCCGGCCTCCTGGGGCATCGGCCCCCTGGAGCCCTCCGGCCCTGGCATCCGACCAACGGCGCCGACCAAAGAGGTTCCGGCGACCGGCGACCGGCCCGGCGCCGCGTACCTGGCCGGGCCGGGCCGGAGGCTCACTGCACCGCGTCGTCGACCGCCGACAGCGGGACCGCGTACAGCACGCGCTCCGGGATCGCCGGGGGCTTCCACTCCTTGTCCTTGTCGGTCGCCCACTCGGTGAGCGTCCACAGTTCGCCGGTCTCCTGCCAGTACGACAGGGACGCGGTGTGCTGCCCCCAGCAGGCGTACGACCCGCCGGACCCGCACTGCGCGGCCTTCGCGGCGCTCTCGTCCTGGCGCCAGAGCGTGCCGTGTCTGTCGCGGCTGTTCGACGCGTGGCCGGTGTACCAGTCGGGCTCGCTCGCCCCGCTCGCCCGGTGCGAGAGGACGCCCTGGAGCCCGACGGCCTTGGTCTCGTAGGCCTCGTCGGCGTTCACGACGCCGTGGGCGTCGCTGCCCAGCAGGCCGGAGCGGTCGCTCGCGGTGCTGTAGGGGTAGCGCCACACCCGGGCCGGCTCGGTGCCGTCGGGGTCGAACCACTCGTTGGCGACCAGGCTGTCCGGTGTCGAGGTGCGGTCCAGGGAGACCGAGGCGACACAGGGGCGCCCGTCGGCGGCGCGCGCGTCACAGGCCCCGCCGGTGAGGCTGTACGAGCCCATCGCCGGCATCACGTACTTGTAGCCGCGTGCCGACCAGCCGTCGTCGACCCTGCCGACCTCGGAGCTGTCCACGTCGGCCCGCAGGATGCGGTTCATGTCGAAGACGAACAGCGCGTCGTCGTGGTCGGCGCCGTTCTTCGCGGTGACGATCAGCTTGTCCTGGTACCAGACCATGCCGCCGACGTGCGAGCGGACGGCCTCGAAGTCCTTGCCGTCGGAGAGCGGGGCGACCAGCAGGACCCAGCGGTACTTGAGGTTCTTCGGGTCGTTCGCGTCGATGAACGCGACCCGGGCCAGCCCCTTGTCGGCCGAGGGCTCGCCCGCCTTGGCGTCGTTGTGGCTCCAGCCGGCCAGGATGACCCGGTCCGGACCCCACTCGCCGTCGCTGTCGGCGTCACCGGAGGTCGTGACGGACTGCGGCAGCCACTTCTGCGTCGTGGCGTCCTCGCCGTCCCAGCAGTACGCGCGGGTGGCGGCCGGCTCGACGGGCAGCGCCGCGGACTCGGTGGGGGCGCAGTCGGCCTTGTTGCGCATCGGGTGGTTGGCGCTCTTGAGGACGGTGTCGACGCCGACAGCCCCGCCCATGCCGCTCTGCAGCGTGTCCAGTGTCGACGTGTCGACCAGGTTCTCGCGCAACTGGAGCTCGGACTTCTCGGACGACGAGGTGAGCTTCGTCAGGGGGCCGGGATTGTCGCTCCCGGCGGCCTGCGAGGTGCTGATGATGGCGGCGGCGGCGGTGAGCGCGAGGGCGGTCCCGGACAGCGTGGCCCGCAGGACACGCCCCTTCCTCCGGCGCCGGTGTCTGCCTCGATACGTCATAGGTCCTCCCGTCGGCGGCCAACTGCCTCCTGCGATCCGACGGTTGGGCCGGAGGAGACGGATGTGGGGGGCCGTGCGTTGGATGGTACGGCAGAGGGTGCCGAGCCAGGCCGAATACCCCGGAATCGGCCGGGATCCCGGCCCGCCCACCGGTTTCCCTGAAGCGGCTCAAGCCGGTCACCGACCTGCGGTCGTGACGATGCCGGCGGCCGGGGCCAGGGCTGTGGCGCGCGACCGGAGAACCCCCGGGGCCGTCGAGTGCGGAAGGAGGTCGAGGGGGTTCTCGGGGAGGATCACCCGCACCTCGGCCTCCTCGCAGAAACGATACGGCCGGTGTTCCAGAACAGCCCCCAGATAACGGCGTATCCGCGACATCTCCGCCCGTACGGTCACCGTACGGGCCGGGTCGCCGAACATGTCCTCGGCCAGCCCCGCGGCGCTGCGGCCGGTGCGGTGCAGGGCCAGCAGATACAGCAACTCGGTGTGCCGGGGGCTCAGTCCATGGGTCCAGCTGCCCGCGCCGTCCGCCACGGTCAGCGACCAGCGGCGCGGCCGCGCCAGGTCCAGCTCGATCCGGGAGGCGCCACGCGAGGCGGAACGTTCGTTCGAGGCGCGCACCAGCCAGCCGTCGCCCAGCGGTTCCACCGAGCACCAGCCGAGCGAGGGCAGCCAGATCCGGTCGGTGCCGACCGTGCCGGGCAGCGTGAGCCGGTCCGGCGGAGGCATGCCGCTGACCGCGGCGGTCCAGCCGTACCGGTCGACGGCGAGGGCGCGCCCGGTGGTCCGGGCGAGGACCGGCGCGGCCACCGAGCGCAGCCGCTCCAGCGCGACCTGGTGCCGTTCCCGTAACCGCGCCTCGGCGAGCTTGGCCACCGAGGCGACCCACGGCAGGGTCGCCGGATGCGTCGTCTCCCAGGGGCCGCTGACGTCCACGACGCCGATCAGCCGGCCGTCGCGCGGGTCGGTGATCGGCGCGCCCGTACAGGTCCAGGTGGCGTGGCTGCGGACGAAGTGCTCGGCGGCGAAGACCTGCACGGGGTGGCCGACGACCGCGGGGGTGCCGATGCCGTTCGTGCCGACGACCGTCTCGCCCCAGTCCGCGCCGACCTCGAAACCGAAGTCGTCGGCCTTGCGCAGCACGGGCCTGCTGCCCTCGCGCCACAGCACCCGGCCCTCGTCGTCGGCCACGACCATGATGTGGCGGGCGACGTCCGCGACCGACAACAACCCCTCGCGCAGCACCGGAAGGACGTGCCGCAGCGGGGACTCGCGCCGCAGTCGCTCGATCTCGCCCCGGCCGAGCAGCCTCGCGCGGCAGTCGAGGTCGGGGTCGACGCCGCAGCGCAGCATGCGCTCCCAGGACTCCCCGATGACCGGCCGCGGGTCGAGGGGCCCCGGCCTGCCGGACAGTCTGGCGTCGCGTACTTCGCCGAGCAGGCGTGCCGCCTGTGCGGCGTCCACGGCGGTCAGCCGTGCCACGTCCGATGCGTGCGCCACTGTGTCCTCCCGGAGGTCCTGAACGGACGACCGGCCCGGATCTCGGCGGTCGTGGGGTCCGAGACCCGTACTGCTCGCACGCCCCATGGTGCCGCCCGTCCGCCCGTCCGACCCGTCCGCCCATCCGTTCATCCGCTCATCGTGTCGTCTGTCCGCCGTGGAAGGCGACACTCCGGATGCGCGGCGGCAATTCGGGGCGGGGAATCTCAGACAGGGTAAGAAACAGGTTGCAACCCTCTGCAACCCTGGCGCGACACCCCGTGCGCTGCGGAGACTTGAGACGCACGGGGTTGGTGCCGCGTCGGCGCAGCACCACCCCCGTGTCGTCGCCCCGTCACTCAGGAGACGGGACGGGCCCGCTCCACCACCGCGGCGAGGTCGAGCGTGTGCGGCAGCGTCCCCAGGGACGAGCCCCAGTCCCCGCCCAGCCGTGAGGCGCAGAACGCGTCGGCGACCTCCGACGGAGCGAAGCGGACCAGCAGCGAACCCTGGAGCACCACGGCGATCCGCTCGACGAGACGCCGGGCGCGCGCCTCGACACCGCCCAGGTCGGCGAGTTCGGTCAGCAGGCTCTTGATCGCCCCGTCCAGCCGGTGATCGGCGCCCCGGGCCAGACCGACCTCCTGGAGATACGCGTTCAGGGCCGCGGGCTCCCGCTGGAGGGCCCGCACCACGTCGAGGGCCTGGACGTTGCCCGCGCCCTCCCAGACCGAGTTGAGCGGCGACTCGCGCAGCAGCCGCGGCATGCCCGACTCCTCCACGTACCCGTTGCCGCCCAGGCACTCCAGGGCCTCGGCCACGACCGGTGTGCAGCGCTTGGTGACCCAGTACTTCGCCGCGGGCACCGCGAGCCGCAGGAAGGCCCGCTCCTGCTCACCGCCGTCGTCGTACGCGGCGGCCAGCCGCAGCGCGAGGGCCGTCGCCGCCTCGGACTCCAGGGCCAGGTCCGCCAGCACGTTCCGCATCAGCGGCTTGTCGATCAGCCGGCCGCCGAACGCCTCGCGGTACGTGCAGTGGTGCACGGCCTGCGCGACGGCCTGCCGCATCAGCCCCGCCGAGCCCAGCACACAGTCGAGCCGGGTGGCTGCGACCATCTCGATGATGGTGCGCACCCCGCGCCCCTCGTCGCCGACCCGGCGCGCCCAGGTCCCGTCGAACTCGACCTCCGCGGAGGCGTTCGACCGGTTGCCCAGCTTGTCCTTGAGCCGCTGGATCCTGAACACGTTCCGGGTGCCGTCCGCCAGTACGCGCGGCACCAGGAAGCAGGTGAGACCGCCGGACCCCTCCGAGTCGCCGGCCTGGGCCAGCACCAGGAAGCCGTCCGACATCGGAGCCGAGCAGAACCACTTGTGGCCCGTCAGCTCGTACGTCCCGTCCTCGGCGAGCGGCCGAGCGGCCGTCGTGTTCGCGCGGACGTCGCTGCCGCCCTGCTTCTCCGTCATGCCCATCCCGAAGAGCACACCGGCCTTCCGGGCGGCGGGGCGCAGGCCCTGGTCGTAGACCGTGGACGTGAGCCGGGGCTCCCACTCCGCGGCGAGCGCCGGGTCGGTGCGCAGCGCGGGCACCGCCGCGTGCGTCATCGACAGCGGACAGCCGTTGCCCGCCTCGACCTGGCTCCAGACCAGGAAGGCGGCCGCGCGCCGCACATGCCCGCCGGGCCGGGTCCACGCCGCCGTCAGCCCCGCCGAGACACCCTTGCCGAGGAGCCGGTGCCAGGACGGATGGAACTCGACCTCGTCCAGGCGCTCGCCGTACCGGTCGTGGGTGAGCAGCTTCGGCGGGTTCTCGTTGGCCAGCGCCCCCCACTTCTGGACCTGCTCGGACCCGGAGGTGAGCCCGAGGGCCGACAGTTCGCCGCGTGCCTCGCCGAGCAGCGCGGGGTCGAGATGCCGCTCGACCGCCTCCACGAGGGCCCGGTCGGCGTTGAAGAGGTCGTACGCGACCAGCGGCGGAGCCTGGTTGGTCACGGTGTGGGTGCTGGCTGCCATGTCTGCGAACCTACCCGGGGTGCGGCGTCCGTCACCAAACGCGCGCCGCACCCCGGACCCGCGGGTCCCGCCGGGCCCGTCAGGCCGGGCGGGGCAGGACGGCCAGGTCGCCGGAGCCGAGGGTGTCCTCGGCGCGCGGGCCCGCCGACCAGGTCGGACTGTGGACCGTGTCGAGGTAGCGCTCACCCAGGTCGGGGGCGAGCGCCACCGAGGTGAGGCCCCTCCTGCCGTGCCGGTCGAGCCAGTCGGACGCCCCGCTCACCACCGTGCCGGTGGAGCCGCCGAACAGGAACCCCCGGGCGGCCAGCCGGCGGCAGACGCGGACGGTGTCCGCCTCCTCCACATGCACCACGTCGTCGACGTACGACTCGTCGAGCAGGGGCGGACGGACGCCCATGCCCAGGCCGGGGATCGTCCGGGGGCGCGCCGGCCCGCCGAAGGTCACCGAGCCGACGCTGTCCACCGCGACGATCCGCACCCGGCGCCGCCACTGCCAGAACCAGCGCGCGCAGCCCATCAGGGTGCCGGTCGTGCCGGCGCCGACGAACAGGACGTCCAGGTCGGGGAAGTGGCGGGCGATGGCCGGGGCGGTGGTGCGGTAGTGCGCCCGCCAGTTGCTGTCGTTGGCGTACTGGTTGAGCCACACGTACCGCTCGTCCGAGGCGCACAGCGCGCGCACGTACGCGATCCGGGCACCCAGGAAGCCGCCGTGCAGGGCGGGTTCGTCGACGACGTGGACCACACTGCCCAGTGCCTCCATCATCCGCCGGGTCGCCGGATTGCAGCGCGCGTCGGTCACGCACAGGAACCCGTAGCCGCGGCTCGCGGCGATCACGCTCAGCGCCACGCCCAGGTTCCCCGACGACGACTCGACCAGGACCGAACCCGGCCGCAGGGCGCCGCTGCGTTCGGCGGCGTCCACCATCTCGGTCGCCGCCTTCATCTTGATCGACCCCGCGAAATTGAACCCCTCGCACTTCAGGAAGAGGTCGAGCCCCATCGTCGCCCGCAGGTCGACGTAGAGCTCGTCCTCGTTGAACTCCGAAGGATCGGATATGACGGGCATGTTGTCCCCCTCCTTCATGCGGCGCCGTGCCCACTCCTCGTGCGGCACGGCGCCCGCCGGTCAGCCGTACCGGCGCAGCTCGTGGAAGAACCCGTCCACGACATGCGGCTCGCCCCGCCGGGCCACCTCGTCGTGGACGAACTTGCCGACCGCGAGGTCCAGGACCCCGAGGCCGAAGGGCGAGAAGACCACCGTCCGGTCGGCCGGTACGCCCACCCGCCCGGACAGCACGTCGTCCAGCGTGCCGTCGAGGAAGTCCCGGCCGCCGGTGAGGCGTTCGGCCAGGTGCGGAGAGGTCTCCGCCTTCAGGCAGTGCTCGACGTCGTCCACGAAGTTGGCCGAGGCGAGCAGGATCTCGGGCGCGAGGTCGCGCAGCGACACATGCAGCACGAGTGGCGCGTGGGAGAACCAGCCGGGGTCGTGGACGTACGGCTCGCCCGCGACGGTGGCGAAGACGATCAGGTCGCTGGAGCGGATCAGCGACTCGGCACCGCCGTGCACGGTGATCCGTCCCTTGGCGCCCGACCGTTCCAGATAGCCGCTGAAGCCGGCCGCGCTGTCCGCGGACAGGTCGTGCACCCCGGTCTCCTCGAACGACCAGCCGGTGGCGGCCAGATGGGTGTGGACGTAGCGGGCGATCAGACCCGTGCCGATGAATCCGACGCGGGTGGGCCGGGTGCGGCCGCGGCTGAGCCGGTCGGCGGCGAGGGCCGCGGACGCCGCCGTGCGGGTGGCGCTGATGATCGAGCTCTCCAGGCAGGCGAACGGATAGCCCGTGTCGTGGTCGTTGAGGATCAGCACGGCCGAGGCCCGCGGCAGCCCGGCCGCGGTGTTCCCGGGGAAGCTGGAGATCCACTTCAGGCCGTCGACCCGTACCGAGCCGCCGATCGACGCCGGGAGCGCGATGATCCGGGACGACGGGCGGTCCGCGAAGCGCAGGAAGTACGACGGCGGGTTCACCGAGTCGCCCGCCCCGTGCAGCCGGTACACGGTCTCGACGAGGTCCCCGATCTCGGGTTCCCGCCCCTCCAGGGCCTGTTGGACCTGGGCGCCCGAGACGACGGTGAACGGGGGAGCGGTGAGCCTCCCGGACGCCTCCGATGTCTCGGGTGCTCCGGCTGCTGTGGGTGCCCCGGTGGGCTGTGCCGCCCTGTCCGCGTCGGTCATGTGGTCCTCACTTCGCTCGTGGGCGTGGACGTGGATGTGGGCGTGGGGCCGGCCGGCCTGACCGGGTCGGCCAGCGCGGCGAGCACCTCGCGCGGGCCCTCGAAGGGCTCCCTGGAGTGCGCGGTGCGGATGTTGTCGACGAGCATCAGGTCACCGGAGTGCCACGGCTCGCGCACGGTGTGGGCCTCGTACACCTCGTTGATCCGCCGGACGACGTCCTCGCCGATCGGATCGCCGTCGCCGTAGCGGGTGTTGAAGGGCAGCCCGTCGGGGCCGTAGACGTCCACCAGGTACTCGCGCACCTCGGGGTCCATCGTCCACTCGTTGAGGAAGGCGATCTGGTTGAACCAGCAGAGCCGGCCCGTGACCGGGTGGCGGACCACCGCGGCGCGGCGCTGCCTGGTGTGCAGGGAGCCGTCGCTCCGCCAGGCGAACTCGATGGCGTGGGCCCGGCAGTAGCGCTCGACGGCGGCGCGGTCCTCGGTGCCGAAGGCCTCGGTGAGCGTCGCCCCGATCTCGTCGTTGTACGTCCGTGTGAGCAACCACCCCTCGCGGGCGAACCGTTCGGTGAGGTCGCCGGGCAGCGCCTTGAGCACCGTGGGCGAGTCGCAGACCGCGGTGGCCCCGCCCTCGGCCGGCGCGTCGAGGCACGCGAACATCATGAGTCCGGGGTACTCCAGCGCGTAGCTCAGCTCGTGGTGCATGCACATCTGCTGGTTGGGCGGCCACTTGGACGAGGAGTAGACGCCGTCCGCGTACCTGCGCCGGGGCGCGAAGGACTCCCGGTCGGGCATCAGACCGGTGGCCAGCCGCCGGAAGACGTCCGCGGTGGTGTCCGGGTCGCTCAGACCCAGCCCGCGGATCAGGACGCTGCCGTGCCCGGCGACCACCGCGCGCAGCGCGTCGCGGTGTGCGGCCGCCCAGCCGGCCGGGTCCCCCGCCGCGTCCCCCGTCCCGTCGGCGCGCAGGGTCGGCGGACTGCCGGGACGCAGGTCGACATCGGGCAGCAGCATCGGAGTTGAGGACATCTCGTGGTTCCTTTCGGGTCCTGCACTGTTCAGGCCATGTGCGGGTGCGGGTGGTGCTCGGTCAGCGGCTCTTGCGCCGGGTCCCCGGCCCGGCTCCCGGCGCGGTTCAGGAGGCCTCCCGGACCGGTTCGTCGAGCAGTCCCGCCAGGTCCGCGAGAACCGGGTGGCGGGTGACGTCCTTGAGGGTGATCGCCCGGTCCAGGGCGACCGCCAGCTTCACCGCGGCCAGCGAGGTGCCGCCACGGTCGAAGAAGTGGTCCTGCCTGCCGATGCGGTCCTGCGGGATGCCCAGCACCTCGGCCCAGGCCGCCGCCAGACGCCGCTCGCCCGCCGTGCCCGGCGCGTGCGAGCCGTTCGCACCGCCGGAGCCGCCCCGACCGCCGGAGCCGGCGGAGCCGCCCGGACCGCTCCCGGCGGAGTCGAGCTCCTCGGCGAGTGCGGCCAGCGTCCTGCGGTCGATCTTGCCGTTGGCGGTCAGCGGCAGGCTCTCGCGCCGGTGGACGGCCGACGGCACCATGTACGCGGGCAGCGACATGGCCAGCCGCGCACGCACCGCCCCCGGGTCCAGCGGCTCCGGGCCCGCGCAGAACGCCACCAGCCGCGTGCCCCGTACGACCACCACGGCGCCGTCCCGGACCCCGGGCGCCCGCAGCAGGGCGTTCTCGATCTCGCCGATCTCGATGCGGAAGCCGCGGATCTTCACCTGGCTGTCCCGGCGCCCGAGGAACTCCAGCTTCCCGTCGGGCAGCCACCGGCCGTGGTCCCCGCTGCGGTAGAGCCGCTCGCCCGGCCGGTGCGGATCGGTGGTGAACGCCGCCCTCGTGCGCTCGGGGTCGTTGACGTACCCGCGGCCGACGCAGACCCCGGAGAAGACGATCTCGCCGGGCGCGCCGAGCGGCACGGGCGACAGCCGCTCGTCCACGACGTACACGCGCACGTTGGCGACCGGCCGGCCGAGCGGCACCCGGTCCTGGTCCGGCACCCGCGACATGACCTCGTGGTTGGTGTCGTCGGACGTCTCGGTCAGCCCGTAGGCGTTGACCAGCCGGATGCCGGGCTCGGCCGCGAACCACCGCTGGACGAGTTCCTTCTTGACGGCCTCCCCGGTGACCGACACACAGCGCAGGTCGGGCAGTTCGCGCGGCCGCTGCTCCAACTCGGCGAGGACCGCCTCCAGATAGGACGGGACGACCTGGAGCACCTCGACCCGGCCCGCCACGATCGTGTCCACGAACCGGGGCACGTCCAGGATCACCTCCTGGGCGACCAGCAGGGTCCGGCCGCCGACCAGGAGCGCGGCGACCAGCTGCCACAGCGAGATGTCGAAGCACTGGGGAGCGGTCTGTGCGACGGTCCGCCCCTCCGCGACACCCAGGTCGTCGATCTTGGCGAGGACGTGGTTGACGAAGCCCGCGTGCTCGCACATCGCGCCCTTGGGCTCCCCGGTGGAGCCCGAGGTGAAGTAGATGTACGCGAGCTGGTCCGCGGCGACGGGGACCTCGAGGTCGCCGTCGGGGTGGTCCTCCGCGTAGGCCGTGTCGACGTACAGCGTGCGGGCGCCGGTGTCGGCCCGCTCCAGTGTGGCGGTGCTGCCGTGCTCGGTCAGGACGAGTTCGCACCCCGCGCGCCTGAGCGTCGCCTCGATCCGTCCGGCGGGGAAGTGCGGCTCGACGGGCAGATAGACGCCGCCCGCCTTGAGGACGGCGAGGACGCCGGCCATCCAGTCCAGATCGCGTTCCATGACGACGGCGACGACCCCCTCGGGGCGCAGCCCGCGGGCCAGCAGCGCCCGGCCGATCCGGTTGGCCCGCGCGTTGAGCTCGCGGTACGTCCACCGCCGGTCCCCTTGCACGGCGGCCACGGCGTCCGGACGGGCCGCCACCCGCTCCTCGAAGAGCTCGTGGACGCGGCGGTCCGGCAGTTCGCGGTGCGGTCCGGCCAGCCCGTCCAGCTGGAACCGGAGTTCGTCGTCGCCCAGCAGGCCGCACCCGTCGTGCCCGGCGTCCGGGTCGGCGGTGAGCAGGCCGAGCGCGGTGAGGTGGTAGCCGGCGACCCGGGCGGCGGCGCCGGAGTCGAGGACGTCGGTGCGGTAGCGCAGCCGCAGGACGCGCCCCACCACGCTCACGTGCAGCTCGGAGCCCTCGTCGGTGTGCTCGGACTGCTCGGGGTGCCCGGTGTCCTCGGCGGCGCCGGTGCCGTACGGGTCGAGCACCGTCCGGAAGAAGGCGGGTGCGCCGCCCGCCTCCCGCACGGGCGGCTCACCGGCCGGTTCGTCGGCGGCCTGCCGCACCGCCAGGTCCGCCTGGGCCAGCAGATCCCGCCACGGGCCGGCGCCGACGGTCAGCCGGCACAGCCGCGGCGGTGCGCCCTTCGCCGTGACACAGCCGGTGACGACCTCGCGTTCACCGGACAGCGCCGCGAGGACCTTGGCGTGTGCGGCCAGCAGCGCGGGCGGCTCCGTCACCAGGCCGTCGGGCAGCGGCACTTCGTACACCGCCGTGCCCGGGACCGGGGCGAGCGTCCACCTCGGTATCGCTTCCATTCCTGTTCCCCCCTGTGTTCCGTACATGCAGTGGTGCTGTTCGGTGGTGCTGTTCGGCGTGCCCCGGCGCTGTCAGGCGCGGCGCGGTGCGACCGCCGGGTTCCCGCCCCAGTGCGCCCCCGCCGGTACCTCCTCGCCCTTCATCAGGAAGGAGTCGGCGGCGAGCACGGCGGCGTCCCCCACCGACGCGCCGTAGTGGACGAGCGCGCCGACGCCGAGCGTCACGCCGTCCCCGAGCTCGATGTGGTCGGACTTGAAGGTGCCGTCCTCCTGGGAGTGCGACTGCACCTTGCTGTGCGCCCCGAGGGTGCAGTGGCTCCCGATCGCGGTGAGCGTGCGCTCGGTGATGTAGGCGCCGTCGTCGAAGACCCGGCGGCCGATGCGCACCCCGAGGAGCCGCCAGAGCACGTTCTTGAACGGGGTGCCGTTGAACACGGCGATGTGCGTGTCGGGGATCTTCCACAGCCGCTCGTGCCGCCAGAAGAGCGGGTCGTAGATGGAGTGCAGCCGGGGTTCCAGCGGACGGAACCGCAGGATCACCCGCTCCACCAGCACGTAGTAGCCGGTCGTGAAGGCGAGGCCGACGATCAGGGACGTCCCGATCAGCAGACCGCCGACGACGCCGTGCTCCCCGTACAGGTCGAAGGCGGCGAAGCCGAGCACCGTGAGCACGAACCAGTCGAACCAGCGGACGAACAGGAACAGGCCCATGGTGCGCAGGTTGTGACGGTTCTTCGCGGCGAGGCGGCGGCGCAGCTCGGCGCCCTCACGGAGGTGGTCGAAGCGGGTGTCGCGCTCCACGGTCCGCGGGATCTCGAAGGGCGGCGAGCCCAGCAGGCCGACCCCTTCGCGGATCTCCCCGTCGAGCGGGACCATGACCTTCGTCGCGAGCAGGCAGTTCTCACCGGTGCGGCCGCCCGCCGGATAGGCGATGTGGTTGCCGAGGAAGTTGCGCGGCCCGATCGAGGCGCGCGAGACGCGGAACGACGTGGCCGAGAACTCGGCGTTCATGATCGACAGCCCGTCGGCGACCATCGTGCCGCTGCCGACGGAGGCCAGGTACGGCGTCTCGTGCGCCACCTCCGTACCGAAGTTGGAGCCGGTCTGCTCGACATGCGAGAGGTCGTACCCGAGGGCCCGCAGGTAGTGGACGATGTACGAGCTGTCCCCGCACAGCCACTTGAAGAACTTGACGTTGGTCAGCCGCGCCACCGCGCGCTGCACCGAGTAGTGGAAGCCGTAGAGCGGATAGACCCGGTCCGGTTCGAGGAACAGGTTCAGCAGCCGCGGGACCACGGTCACGACGGCGAAGCCGATCACGATGAACGCCACGAAGAGCGCGAGCGACAGACCGAGCGCCTCGGCGTAGAACCGTCCCGAGGTGATGTGCTGCGCCTCGCGGTTCAGCAGCACGTCGAGCGAGGGCGCGAGCGTGAGCAGCATGTACGTGCCCCCGACGAGCAGCGGCATGGAGACCAGGAGCGTCTGGAGCACGGTGGCCAGGCCGTAGCCCACCCGGCGCGCGGTGCCGCAGTCGGCCGGGGCGACGCGTACGTAGTCGACGTCCGTGCGCTGGGCCGGGGAGCCGTGCCAGTGCTGTCCGGCCGGCACCTCGGCGCCCGTCGGGAGCGCGGACGAGTGGCCGAGCTGGGATCCGTCGCCCATCGAGGTGCCGATGTCGAGGACGGTCTTCTCACCGACGAACACGTCCTGGCCCAGGGTGACCCGGCCGGTGCGGATGCGCCCGGCGTGCGCCTGGTAGCAGAGGAAGTACGCGTCCTTGCGGATCACCGTGTTCGAGCCGACGGCGAACAGGTCGGTGCAGACCGGGACCGAGGGGGAGAGGATCGTGACGTTCCTGCCGATCCGTGCGCCGAGGGCCCGCAGATAGAGCACGTAGAGCGGGTTGCCCACGAACAGGACCATCGGGTTGGCGTGCAGCAGCGACTTGACGGTCCAGAAGCGCAGATAGGCGAGGCTCCAGACGGGGAACTCGGTCTCCTTCCAGCGGCCGACGAGCACCCACTTGGCCACCACCGGCAGCGTGCACAGACCGACGAGGGCGGCGCTTCCGACGACGGCCGACCGCAGATAGACGTCCACGACGCCGTCCCCGGCCGAGACCCAGCCGTACCCCTGGACGGTGACGAGCCCGGAGAGCAGGCAGTACACGGCGAAGGCCAGGAACTGCAGCGCCCCGCACAGGACGTACCGGGCGCCGCCGACCCGCGCGGGCGGCTCGGCCGGTTCCGGTGCGGGCGCGGGCGCCTCGTCCGGAACCTCGACGAGCGCCGCAGCCAGGCCCCGGATCGTCGGGTGGCCGTACACGTCGCGCATCGACACGGCGGGCAGGTCCGGGTGTTTCCTGACCCGGGCGCAGAAGTGCGCCATCACCAGGGAGTTGGCTCCGAGGTCGTCGAAGAAGTGACTGTCGACGGGGACCTGCTCGACGCGTACGACACCGGCGAGCACCTCCGCGAGGACGCGCTCCGTCCCGCTCACCGGGTCGCCGGTCGTCGGCGTCGCCGGCACCGATGTCGGCACCGATGTCGGCGGCGACGGAGTCGGAGCCGGAGCGACGGTCGTGACCTCTCCGGGATTTCCCACCACTTGATCTCCTTGCTGGTGATTACTGCTGTTTGCGGACTTTTCACTGCCACTTACGACTGTTCGGAGTGGTTGGTGCCTCGGAGGGGAATACGAAGGATCCGCGCCCTCAGTTTCACCGTGCGGCCGAATTGGTGACGAATGATGTGTGGGTGAAGCCGAGGTGTGCCTGTTGTGTTCTCGATGAGGTTCCGGAGGGGCGAAAGAAAGCCTGTTCCGGTGTGGCGGACCTGTTTGCGGGAGGTATGCTCGTGCTCATGGGAATGTGCGAGCAGGCAGGAGCGCGTCGTTCGGGAAGTGAGTGGAGCGCGTGAAGTGGCCGCGTGGAAAAAGGTGCAGCGCAGCACGGCATGACCCGCGTGGTGCCCACGCGGATCACGGGTGACGCGGCTGTGTAGGACCCCTGGTCGGAGTCCTTCTGAGTCCCCCCGTTGTCCCCCGTTGTCGTGGTGCTGCCGAGCCGTCCCCACGTGCCCAGCGGAATGCAATCCGAATTGTTTCGGCGTGCTTGTGAACGGGTCAAGGGCGTTTCGGCCTATGGCTGATTTACCGTTGCTCGGTGTTTCTCCGCCCATGCCCCCGAATGATCTGTTCCGCGCGCGGGGCCGGGCAGCTAACCGGCGGACCGTGTATTGCGCCGGCATCCTTCCGTTTTCCCGGGGAGGGAAATTCGGCCACGGGGTCATGACAGAAAACTGGTTCGATTTCCTTTACGGTTTCCGTGGAATTGCTCTCGCTTTTCCGCGGTATGACGGAACCGGATCGACGGCGTCACGGAGCAGCCGTGGACCCGGCCGCGGACCCGGCCGGGACCCCGGTCGTGGGCCTGGGGGATGAGTACGGCCTCGCGCGGCGGATACCTTTAGGGCGTGCAGCCAGCAAGTGAACCCCCTCAGAGGACGTCCGGTCGTCTCCACCGGGCGCGCGCGCTCTACCGGAACGTCTCCAAGCGCAGGACCACCTGGCTGCTGCTCAAGGACACCGTGAACTCGTGCATGGAGTACCGGATCCTCGGACTCGCGGCCGAGGCGGCGTTCTTCACGCTGCTGTCCGTGCCGCCGCTGCTGCTGAGCATGCTCGGCCTGCTGGTCTACGTCGACGACTGGACCGGCGCCGACACCATCGCCAGCGTGGAGACCAACCTCCTGGAGGCCTCCCGCACGGTCCTGACCGACCGGGGCGTCACCCAGATCGCCCAGCCGCTCCTGCACGACGTGATGGAGGGCGGCCGGCCCGACGTCATCTCCCTGGGCTTCCTGTTCGCCCTGTGGTCCGGCTCGCGCGCGGTGAACGTCTTCATCGACACCATCACCGTGATGTACGGGCTCGACGGGGTCCGCGGCATCGTCAGGACCCGGCTGATGGCCTTCCTGCTCTTCCTCGTGGGCCTGCTCATCGGCTCGGTCGCGCTGCCGCTGATGGTCGCGGGGCCGGACGCCGTCGTGAACTTCGTGCCGTGGTCCACGACCGTCGTCCAAGTCCTGTACTGGCCCGTCGTCATCGTCCTGTCCGTCGTCTTCCTGACCACGCTGTATCACGTGTCAGTGCCGGTGCGCTCGCCGTGGATCGAGGACGTGCCCGGCGCCCTCGTGGCGCTCGCCATGTGGGTCCTGGGCAGCTTCCTGCTGCGCATCTACCTCACCAACACCGTCGAGGGCCCCACGATCTACGGCTCGCTCGCCGCGCCCGTCGCCGTCCTCCTGTGGATCGGGGTCGCCGCCTTCGCCGTCCTGGTGGGCGCCGCCGTCAACGCGGCCATCGACCGTGTCTGGCCGGCCGCCGCCACCGCGGCCGCCCGCGCCGTCAACGAGCGGCTGCGCGCCGAACAGGCCGCCGACCTGGTGGCCCGCGCCGCCGCGGCCCGTGCCGCACAGGCCGAGGACGACCCCGACGACCCCGACATGCCCAGCGAGTTCCCGGAGCGCTGGTCCCGCTTCCTGCCCCCGGAGGACGTCACCTCCCGCCTGCGGACCCACGCCAAGTCGACCCCCAAGAACGGCGACGAGACACCCCCGCCGCAATAACCGCGACAGGGGTGCGGTGAAGGGCCGTACGAGCCGGCCGCCGGGTGTCAGACCGTCCAGACCCCGGCCGCCGCGTGCTCCCTCGCGAAGTCCGCGAAGTCGCGCGGCGCCCTGCCCAGGACCTCCCGCACGACGTCCGTGGTGCTCGCGCCACTGCCGTCGAGCAGCCCGTCGAACACCTCCTCCATGAACGCGACCTCCTCGGGCGGCAGCCCGAACTCGGTCAGGATCGCGCCGTACTCCTTCGTCGCCACCGGCACGTACCGGATCTCCCGGCCCGCCGCGGCGGAGATCTCCGCCATGGCCGCACGGAACGACAGCAGCCGCGCCCCGGTGATCTCCAGCGTCCGTCCCCCGTACGCGGAGTCGGTCAGCGCCTTCACCACGACCTCCGCGATGTCCCGCGTGTCGATGAACGGCACCGGCACCTCACCCGCCGGGAAGACGAACTCGCCGCCGCGCACCCCGCCGAGGAGCACACCCTCGCTGAAGTTCTGGAAGAACCAGTCGGCCTGCACGACGGTCCAGTCGGCCCCCGACTCCCGCAACGCCCGCTCGGTCGCCTCCGCCTGGCGCTCCCCGCGCGACGACAGCAGCACCAGCCGGCGTACGCCCAGAGCCTGCGCCCGCCCGGCGAACGCGGCGACGTTCTCGGCCGCGCCCGGCGCCCCGACGTCCGGCGCGTACGCCAGATACGCGGCGTCCACCCCGCGCAGCACCTCGTCCCACGTCGACGGGTCGTGCCAGTCGAAGCGCGGGTCGCCCTCGCGCGACGCGGCCCGTACCCGCAGCCCCGCCGCCTTCGCCGCCGCCAGCACCTGACGCCCCGTCTTCCCCGAGGCACCCGTCACCAACACCGTTCCGATTCGCGTGTTCTCTGTCATGTGTCCAGCCAACCGCCGCCCGTGGCAAGGGAACATCGCTGAACCTCTCGTTCCCATACGAGCGCGTCTACGCTGGCTCCATGGACGCACTCGCAGGCCTTCTGGAGGGTCCACGCGCGCGTGGCGCCTTCATGATCCGGGCGTGCTTCGAACCGCCCTGGTCCGTCCGGATCGAGGACCGCGCGCCCCTCACCGTCATGCTGATGCTCCGCGGCGAGTCCTGGATCACCCCCGACGCCTCGGAGCCCGTACGGCTGCGGGCCGGCGACCTGGCCATCGCCCGCGGCCCCGATCCGTACACCTGCGCCGACGACCCCGCGACCCCGCCGATGGCGGTGATCCTGCCGGGCCAGGACTGCGCCTACCCGGACGGGCGCTCGATGCGGGGCACCATGGACCTCGGCGTCCGCACCTGGGGGCAGCGGGTCGACGGCTCCATGATGATGCTGATCGGCACGTACCCGATGCGGGGCGAGGTCGGCGGGCGGCTGCTGGACGCCCTGCCGCCCGTGCTGACACTGACCCCCGACGTGTGGGAGTGCCCGCTGACGCCGCTGCTCACCGAGGAGGTCGTGCGCGACGAGCCGGGCCAGGAGGTCGTCCTCGACCGGCTGCTCGACCTGCTGGTCATCGCCGCGCTGCGGGCCTGGTTCTCCCGCCCGGAGGCCGCGGCGCCCGCCTGGTACCGCGCTCTGGCCGACCCGGTCGTCGGCCGGGTGCTGCGGCTCCTCCAGGACGACCCGGCGCACCCCTGGACGGTCGCCTCCCTCGCCACCAAGGCCGGCGTCTCACGGGCCGCGCTCGCCCGCCGCTTCAGCGACCTCGTCGGCGAGCCCCCGATGACGTACCTGACCGGCTGGCGCCTGGCCCTCGCCGCGGACCGGCTCCGCGACACCGGGGACACCCTGGAGGCCATCGCCCGCCAGGTCGGCTACGGCAGCGCGTTCGCCCTGTCCGGCGCCTTCAAGCGGGTGTACGGGATCAGCCCGCAGGAACACCGGACGCGAGCGGCGTAACCTGCTGCCCGTGGCCGAGCAGCCGTACACCGGGACAGCGTCGGCGCCGTACAGGGAACGTGCGGCGCGGCTCACCGGCGCCGTCGTGTGGACCCGTACCGCCGTGCCCGGCGAGGAGGCCCCGGTGCTGCCCGACGGCTGCATGGACCTGCTGTGGACCGAGGGCCGGCTGTTCGTCGCGGGCCCCGACACTCGGGCGTACGTGAGCGACGCCCCCGCCTCCGGGGGCCCGACACGGTACGCGGGCGTACGGTTCTTCCCCGGCACCGCGCCCTCCTACCTCGGCGTGCCCGCCCACGAACTGCGCGACCGCCGCGTCGACCTCGCCGACCTGTGGAGCGGGCCCGGAGCCGGCGGGGAGGTGCGGCGGCTGACGGAGCGGGTCGACGCGGCGGCCGACCCGTCGGCGGCGCTGGAAGCGGTGGCCCTGGAGCGCGCGGCCCGGACAGACCCGCCCGACCCGCGGCTGAGGGCCGTCGTGGCGGCTCTGTCCGCGGGCCGGTCGGTCGCGGCGACCGCGGACCGGGTGGGCTGGAGCGAGCGGCAACTGCACCGCCGCGCGCTGGCGGCCTTCGGATACGGGCCGAAGACCCTGTCCCGCGTCCTGCGGCTGGGACGGGCCCTGGAGCTGGCCCGCGACGGCCTGCCGCCGGCCGAGGTGGCCGCCACCACCGGGTACGCCGACCAGGCCCATCTGTCCCGGGAGGTACGGGAGTTGGCGGGGGCCACGCTGGGCGTGCTGCTGCGCCGATGATCAGGGGGCGTCGGCGAGGTGGGCGAAGAGGTCCACCCCGTTGCCGTCCGGGTCGCGCACGACCGCGTACCGCATGCCCCAGGGCGCGTCGAACGGCTTGAGCTCCCCCTCGTGACCGGCGCGCGTCAACTGCTCGTACGTGGCGTCGACGTCCGCGGGACTGTCGCACCGGAAGGCCGTACCGACCCGGCCACCGCCCGGCGGCGGACGCCAGCCCGGGTGGAACGAACGGACGGTGTCCTCCGTGTCGAGCGCGAACCGCAGCCCGCCCGGCAGCCCCGCCTCGACATGCGGCGCGCTCTCGGCCCCCTCAGGAAACTCAAGCCCCAGCCGGCGATAGAAGGCGAGCGACGCGGCCATGTCGGAGACGACAAGCCCGATGAGATCGAATCGTGAAGTCATGCCCCCACCGTAGAAACCCCCCACCCCCAAGTCTTGAAGATTCCAGCCCCCCCACCCCCCGACCCGCCCACGAACGCCCGCTTTCCAGGGGACGTGGGGATGTGGGGACGCGGGGGCGCGGGGAACGGCGCAGTCTTTCGTCTTTGGGGGGCGCGGGGAACGGCGCAGTCTTTCGTCTTTGGGGGGCGCGAGGTACGGCGCGTTCTTTGTCTTGAGGGGCGCGAGGTACGGCGCGTTCTTTGTCTTGAGGGGCGCGGGGAACGGCGCGTTCTTTGTCTTGAGGGGCGCGGGGAACGGCGCAATCTTTTAGGGGCGCGGGGAACGGCGCGCTCAGCCACAAACCCCCCGCACCCCCCCCACAACCGCAACTCACCGCACCCCCACACCGGAGGTACTACCCCGGACGACCAACCGCGTGGACAACTCCGTCCGAGTCCCCTCAGGCCTCTCCCCACCCATCATCCGCACAAGCAAGCGCAGCGCAGCCGCCGACATCTCGGACAACGGCTGCCGCACCGTGGTCAGCCCCGGCGAAGCCCACCGCGCCTCGGGCAGATCGTCGAACCCCACCACACTCACCTCACCCGGCACGGACAACCCCCGCTCGGCGATCGCCCGGTACGCCCCCAGCGCCATCCGGTCCGAGCACACGAACACGGCCGTGGGCGGCTCCGGCAGTTCGAGCAACTCCAGCATCCTGCCCCGCGCGGAGACCTCGTCGAAACTGCCGTAGCGCAGATACTCGGGCCGATGGCGCAGACCGGCCGCCGCCAGCGCCGAGCGATAGCCGGCGACGCGCGCGGCGCTGCACATCCTGCGGCGGTAACCCGCGATGACGGCGATGCGCCGGTGCCCGAGCGAGAGCAGATGCTCGGTGGCGGTCACCCCGCCCTGCCAGTTGGCCGCGCCGACCGACGCGACACCGGCAGGCGGTTCGAGCGCCGGGTCGATCAGCACGAACGGGACGCGGTGCTGCTCCAGCCAGGCGTACTGGGACGCGGTCAGCTCGGCGAGGTTGAACAGCGCCCCTGAGGAGCCGCGCGTGGCGAGTTTGTCCAGCCAGTCGCGTTCCGGACGGCCGCCCCGGGCCGGCGCGGGGCCCACCGAGACCACCACCTCCAGGCCCGCGTCGTGCGCCGCCTGCTCCACCCCGTGCAGGATCGCCCCCGACCAGGAGCTTTCCAACGAGTGCACGACGAGATCGACCAGGCCGGGAGACTTGACCGCGTCGAACCTGGGTCTGCGCACATAGCCCAGCCGGTCGAGTGCCTCCGTGACCCGGCGGCGCGTCTCCGGTGCCACGTCCTCACGGCCGTTGACCACCTTGGAGGCCGTGGGCACGGACACCCCTGCCTCACGGGCGACGACCGCGAGGGTCGGCCCCGCCACGCTCCCGGTACGCATCATGGAGCCCACCTCTCCGGCCCGGTCCCGAGGGCCCGCGAAAGTTTCGGGTAGAAAGCGCTTCCTACATTAAGGCCGCCCGAACTCTCCGTGGAAGAGTGGGTACTCAGTGGAATTCCACAGAGCCGAAAGTCTCGAAATGCCGAACGTCCTGATCACGGTGGCTTCAAGGGGGTTCCCGGGCTGCGGGACAGGGGAGTTCCGAGGGGTCCTGCGGGTTCCCGCGGGGCTCGTCGCAGTGAGGAGAGGGTCGTATGCCCGAAGGTCCCGTGGTCGGTACGCCCTACGGATCCGTGCGAGGCCGTTACGAGCACGGCCTCGCCGTCTTCCGGGGCATCCCCTACGCCGCCCCGCCCTTCGGCCCCCGACGCTTCCGGCCGCCCGTCCCGCCCGACCGCTGGGACGGGGTGCGCGACGCGGGCGCGTTCGGGCCGACGCCGCCCAAACCGCCGTACTCCGAGGCGTTCGCGAAGCTCCTCTCCGACCCGGTCGTGCCGGGCGACGACTGTCTGAACCTCAACGTGTGGACGCCCGAGCCGGGTCCGGGCGCCCGGCTCCCGGTCATGGTGTGGATCCACGGCGGGGCGCTGACCCGGGGCTCGTCCGCGGTGCCGGTGTACGACGGCCGGGCCTTCGCCCGTGACGGAGTGGTGTTCGTGTCCCTCAACTACCGCCTGGGAGTGGAGGGGTTCGGCCTCTTCCCGGACGCCCCGGCCAACGCGGGCCTGCGCGACCAGCTCGCCGCGCTGCGGTGGGTGCGGGACTCGATCGCCGGGTTCGGCGGTGATCCGGACCGGGTGACCGTCTTCGGCGAGTCCGCAGGGGCGATCAGCATCGGGGCGCTGCTGGCGAGCCCGCGCGCCCAGGGGCTGTTCCGGCGGGCGGTGCTGCAGAGCGGGCCGCCCGAGGCGACGGACCGGGACAAGGTGCGGCGCATGGTGCGGCGGATGGCCGCCCGGCTGAAGGTCCCGGCGACCGCGCGGGCCTTCGCCGCCGTCGACCGGGCCGCGCTGGCCGAGGCACAGGCCGAGGTCGGCCGTCGGGCCGGCCCGGTCCTCGGCGGGCCCGCCTTCGGCATCGTCGTCGACGGGGACCTGGTGCCGCGCGATCCGCTGGAGGCGCTGACCGAGGGCCGGGTCGCGCAGGACGTGGAGCTGCTCCTGGGCTGGACCAGCGAGGAGTACCGGCTGTGGCTGGCGCCGACCGGTCTGCTCGAACGCCTCGACCGGCTCGGTCCGCTCTCCCTGGCCGGGGCGATGGCCCGGTGCCGGTGCGGGCCCGAGGTGCCGCGCGGTTACCGGCGTGCGCGGCCCGGGGTGAGCACCGCGGAGCTGGTGGGGCAGATGGTCACCGACTTCGTACTCCGTGTGCCGTTGCGCCGGCTCGCGGACGCGCCGCGGCGGGGGCGCGCGTACGTGTACGAGTTCGGCTGGCCGTCGAACGTGCCGGGGCTCGGGGCCTGCCATGCCCTGGAGCTGGGCTTCGTCTTCGACACGACCGAGGTGCCGGAGACGGCGCTGCTCACGGGGCCGGGCGCTCCGCGGGAGCTGGCGGAGGAGATGCACTCGGCGTGGGTGCGGTTCGCCGTCGCGGGGGAGCCGGGGTGGGAGGCGTGGGACGGGACCCGTCCCGTGCGGGTCTTCGGGGCGGGGGGACCTCCGGTCGTGCGGGGGCTTCGGGACCGGGAGTTGGGGCTGTGGCGGGTGGGCGGGGGCTGAGCGCGCCCACGCGGCGGAGCCGCATGTCGATACAGCCCCGCGCCCCTGAAAAGAAGACTGTGCAGTTCCCCGCGCCCCTGTAGGGGACTCAGTCCGTGTGGGCCGGTGTGGGGGTGTCCAGGGCGGTGAGTACCGCGTCGCCGTTCGCCCTCGCCCACTCGGTCAGCATGTGGATCGGGTCGATCAGGGTCGCCCCGAGCGGGGTGAGCTCGTACTCGACGCGGGGCGGCACCTCGGGATAGGCGTGGCGGCGGACGAGGCCGTGTGCTTCGAGCCGGCGGAGTGTCTGGGTGAGCATCTTGCGGGAGATGCCGCCGATCATCTCGATCAGCTCGCCGTGCCGCACCGGGCCCTCGCTGAGGCCGTAGAGCACGACCGCCGTCCACTTGTCGGCGATCAGCTCGACCGCCATACGCCCCGGGCAGTCGGCGAGAAAGGGATCACCGGGACCGTAATCGCTCATGGTTCCTACGGTACCTGGGGGTGCCTGTCAGAAACATAGCCTGGAATCTCTCCCCCCTTCCGAAGCCAGGAGAGTCATGCGAGTCATCACCCAGCAGACGTTCGGCGGTCCCGAGGTGCTCACCGTCGTGGACGCGCCCGAGCCCAGGCCCCGCCCGGCCGAGGTCCTCGTCCGGGTCAGGGCGATCGGGCTGAACCCGTTGGAGGCGCGGCTGCGCGAAGGCGAGTTCCCGCTGCTGGGCCCGCCGCCGTTCGTCCTCGGCTGGGACATCAGCGGTGTGGTCGACGAGGGACCGCAGTCGTGGCGGTTCAGGCCCGGCGACGAGGTGTTCGGGATGCCGCTGTTCCCGCAGCCGGCCAGTGCGTACGCCGAGGTCGTGTCGGCTCCCGCGTTGCACCTGGTGCGCAAGCCCGCGTCGCTCTCGCACGTCGAGGCGGCGGCGCTGCCGATCGTCGGGCTGACGGCGTGGCAGGGCCTCGTCGACCTCGCCGGTGTGAGCGAGGGCGACCGCGTCCTGGTCCACGGCGGCGGTGGCGGGGTCGGCCATGTCGCGATCCAGATCGCGAAGGCGCTCGGCGCGTACGTGATCACGACGGCCAGTGGGAGCAAGCGGGAGTTCGTCGAGGGGTTCGGCGCCGACGAGGTGATCGACTACACGGCGGTCGACTTCGCCGAGGCGGTCCGTGACGTCGATGTCGTGCTCGACACGATCGGCGGCGACACCGTGGAGCGGTCGCTCGGAGTGCTCCGGCCGGGCGGTCACCTGGTGACGGCGGTCGCCGAGTCGGACATGGAGCTCGTCGCCAAGTACGAGGCGGCCGGCCTGCGTTTCAGCGGCATCGGGGTCGACCCCGACCCGATCGCCCTGCGAGGTCTGGTCGACCTCGTCGAGCAGGGCAGGCTCCGGGTCCACGTGCAGGAGACGTTCCCGTTCGAGCGAGTCGCCGACGCGCACCGGCTGCTCGACGCAGGTCACCTCCAGGGCAAGGTCGTCCTCACCCTCTGAGCCCTCTGATCCCGCCGCCTGGCCGCCTCGCCGCGTGTGACGGGTGTGACGGGTGTGAGCCGAGTACCCCGCGCCCGCAGGCGCCGCCTGGAGTGACGGGCCCTTCGCGGGCGCGGGGAATCGTGCGAGGTGTGATCGGCCCCTACCTACCGGGCCGCGGACCTCTCACCGTCGCGGGCTCACGGCAGGGTCCATTTCTGGTTGGCGGCGGTGTGGCAGGTCCAGAGGTGGACGGCGGTTCCGTCGTTCCAGGTGCCGCCGGAGGCGTCGAGGCATTTGCCGGACTGTGGGTTGCGGATCGTGCCGTCGGTCTGGGGCGTCCAGGTCTGGGCGCCTGTGCCGTTGCAGGTCCACAGCTGGATCTTCGTACCGTCGGCGGTGGCTCCGCCGGAGATGTCGAGGCATTTGCCCAGTGCCCGCAGTGTGCCGTCGGTGGGGACCGTCCATTTCTGGGCGGCGGAGCCGTTGCAGGTCCAGATCTGGACCTTGGTTCCGTCGGCGGTCTGGGCGTTGTCGATGTCCAGGCACTTGCCGTTGACGCCCTTCACCTCACCCGAGCGCGGACCGGGCTCCTGCCCGCCGCCCTGCTTGACGCGGATGTTGCGGAAGGACACGTCGTCGCCGTCCCCGTGGTTCTGGATGCCGATGTGCCCCTGCTGCAGGCTGCGGACGGGATCGGTGTTGGTGAAGTCGTTGATCTCGCGGCCGTTGAGGAAGATCTGCAACCGCTCGCCGGTGACCCGGAGTTCGTAGGTGTTCCACTCACCCGGCGGATTCAGCGCCGCGTCCCGGGCGGCGAGGTCGGCGGACTGGAAGCCGTAGACGGAGCCCGTGGTGCGGTCGGCGGAGTCGGTGGCGTCGATCTGGATCTCGTAGCCGTTGTCCACCGCCGTCCACGGGTCGTCGGAGGCCGGGAAGCCGATGAAGACACCGGAGTTGTCGTCCCCGGCCATCCGCCAGTCGAGCTTGAGGGAGTAGTCACCGGTGAACTCCTGGCCGGAGTACCAGAAGAGACCCATCCCGCCCGCGGAGGTGAGCGTGCCGTCCGCCAGGCTGAACCGACCAGGCCCCGCCTGCTGCCACCCACTGGTGGACGAACCGTCGAACAGCGGGGTGTAGCCGGTCTCCGGACGGCAGTCGGCGTCGGTCATCCCGGCCGCCCAGCGGATACCGCCGAGGAGGTGGCGCCGGAAGTCCGGATCGGCGTACGACTCGTCGGTGTGCCCGCCGCCGGTGTAGAACGCCCGGCCGCCCTGGTAGTCCTTGCACCAGGCGATCGGATGGTCGCCGGACATGTTCCCGCCCGAGTAGCTGGACTCGTCGAGCGAGGCCAGGACATGGGCGGTGGTCCGTGGATTGGTGCGGTAGTTGTACCACTCGTCGGTGCGCTGCCAGGTGCTGCCCAGGTGGGCGGTGGCGTCGTGCGCCCGGTCCTCCACGTCGACGGTGGCGGACTGGATGGCCGGATGCGAGTGGAAGAGCGCGCCGGCCAGTCCCTCGTAGAAGGGCCAGTCGTACTCGGTGTCGGCGGCGGCGTGGATACCGACGTATCCGCCGCCGCCCTGGACGTACTGCTCGAAGGCCGTCTGCTGGGTGTCGTTCAGCACGTCACCCGTCGTCGACAGGAAGACGACGCTCTTGTACTGGGCGAGGTTGCCGGTGGTGAAGGCGCTCGCGTCCTCCGTCGCGTCCACGGTGAAGTTGTTCGCGGAGCCCAGGCCGCGCAGGGCGGCGATACCGGGCTCGATGGAGGAGTGGCGGAAGCCCGCCGTCTTGGAGAAGACGAGGACCTTGTACGCGGGGTCCGCCGCCGCGAGCGAGGGTGCTTCGGCGGTGCCGGACTGGGCCTGCGCGTGGGACTGCGCCGGGGCTTGGGGCTGGGTCTCGGCCGCTGTCGCGGGCAGCGCGGTGGCCTGAGGGGTCAGACAGAGCGTGGCGCCGGCGAACAGGCCGAGGGCCGCTTTGAGATAGGTACGCATGTCGGTCTCCTCCCTCCTACGGCAGGGTCCATTTCTGGTTGGCGGCGGTGTGGCAGGTCCAGAGGTGGACGGCGGTGCCGTCGTTCCAGGTGCCGCCGGAGGCGTCGAGGCATTTGCCGGACTGGGGGTTGCGGATCGTGCCGTCGGTCTGGGGTGTCCAGGTCTGGGCGCCTGTGCCGTTGCAGGTCCACAGTTGGATCTTCGTGCCGTCGGCGGTGGCTCCGCCGGAGATGTCGAGGCATTTGCCCAGTGCCCGCAGTGTGCCGTCGGTGGGGACCGTCCATTTCTGGGCGGCGGAGCCGTTGCAGGTCCAGATCTGGACCTTGGTTCCGTCGGCGGTCTGGGCGTTGTCGATGTCGAGGCACTTGCCGTTGACGCCCTTCACCTCACCCGAGCGGGTGGTGTCGCCCGAGGTGCTGAAGGAGAACTCGTCCACGTCGAAGAGCGAGCCGCTGCCGCCCTTGAAGACGAGGTAGAGGGAGGTGGAGCCGGCGGGCTGGTTGCTCAGGCCGGCCGTCACGTCCTGGAAGGTCTCCCATCCGCCGGTCACCGGCACGGTCGCCGTGCCGAGCAGGGTGCCGGTCGTGGATCCGGCGCGCACCTCGATGGTGCCGCCCGCCCCCGCGGAGGAGACGCGGGCGGTGAACCGCGACGCGTTGCCGAGGGCGTACGGCTCGAAGGAGATCCAGTCGCCGTTCTCGATGTTGCCGACGGTCTTCCCGCCGTGCGCGGGCGTGTGCGTGACGACGTCGACGCCGGCCGAGTCGCCGTAGTGCTCGCCCTGCCGGTGACTGGGCTGGGTGACGTGCTGGTCGTGCGTGGTCAGCGCGGGCTGGCCGCCGGCGCCCTTGTCGGTGTACTCGGCGTCGATCACGCCGAAGATGTTGGCGTTGGGGTCGTGCTCGCCGTCCGCCAGGGTCTGGAGGGTGCCCTCGCAGCCGGTGGCCGAGGTCTGCGGATGGCCGTGGCTGTCGTGCCCGACGATGAAGGTGACCTTCACCTTGGAGCAGTCGATGGTGCCGTCCTCCGGGTCGGTCACCGTCACCTTGAAGGGGATGGCGTCGCCGAAGTCGTGGATGCTGCCGTCCAGGGGCAGGTCGAGCCGCACCGTGGGCGCGGTGTTCCCCACCGTGATCTGCACGGAGGCCGAAGCGGACTTGCCGGTGGTGTCCTTGACGGTCAGCGTGGCCGTGTACTGGCCGTCGGTCGTGTAGGTGTGGGAGGGGTCGGCGGCGGTGGAGGTGGCGCCGTCGCCGAAGTCCCACGCGTAGGTGAGGGAGTCGCCGTCCGGGTCGGTGCTGCCGGCCGAGGAGAACGGCACGGTCAGGGGCGCCTTGCCCGAGGTGACGGAGGCCTTCGCCTGCGCGGTCGGGGCGAGCCCGTCGACGACGTGCTCGATGCGGTAGAGGGCGGAGTTGGCGTCGCCGTTGAAGTAGCCGGTGCCGTAGTCGAGGACGTACAGGGCGCCGTCGGGGCCGAAGGCCATGTCCATCACCTGCGTACCGCTCCAGGGGAAGGCGTTGATGGACTGTACGGTGCCGTCGCCGCCGGACTCGATGCGCTTGATCCAGCGCCGCCCGAACTCCCCGGCGAAGAAGTCGCCGTCGAACTCCTGCGGGAACTTCACCTCGGAGGTGGAGGCCGCGTCGTAACGGTAGACCGGGCCGCCCATCGGGGACTCCGAGCCGTTGCCGAACTCCGGGACGGACGCGCCGTCGTAGGGGATCCAGGCCGGCTGTACCGGAGGCAGGCTGGTGAGGCCGGTGTTGTTCGGCGAATTGTTGGTGGGCGCCGCGCAGTTGAAGGCGGACCCGGAGGCGCCGGTGGCGAAGTCGTAGTCGATGTAGGGGTCGTTGTCGCCGGTGCAGTACGGCCAGCCGAAGTTGCCGGCCTTGGTGATCCGGTTGAACTCGACCTGCCCGCCGGGTCCGCGGGTGGGGCTGGCGCTGCCGGCGTCGGGGCCGTAGTCACCGAGGTAGACGATGCCGGTGGCCCGGTCGACGCTCATGCGGAAGGGGTTGCGGAAGCCCATCGCGTAGATCTCGGGGCGGGTCTTCGCGGTGCCGGCCGGGAAGAGGTTGCCGCTCGGGATCGCGTACGACCCGTCGGCGTTGACCTTGATCCGCAGGACCTTGCCGCGCAGGTCGTTGGTGTTGCCCGCGGAACGCTGGGCGTCGAAGGCGGGGTTGCGGGTGGCGCGTTCGTCGATCGGGGTGTAGCTGTCCGAGGAGAACGGGTTGGTGTCGTCGCCGGTGGACAGGTACAGGTTCCCGGCCGCGTCGAAGTCGATGTCGCCGCCGACGTGGCAGCAGATGCCGCGGGAGGCCGGGACGTCGAGGATCTTCTTCTCGCTGGCGTTGTCGAGGGTGCCGTCGGCCTTCAGGACGAACCGGGAGAGCCGGTTGACTCCGTCGAAGGGAGCGAAGTCGGCGGTCGTGCCGTCGCCCGGGGCGTCACCGCCCGGTGTGCTGAGCACGGGGGCGTAGTAGAGGTAGATGTACCGGTTGGACGTGAAGCCGGGGTCGACGGCGACGCCTTGCAGCCCTTCCTCGTCATGGCTGTAGACGTCCAGCCTGCCCGCGACGGAGGTGGTGCCGCCGGCGTCCGTGAGCCGGAGCGTGCCGTCCCGGGCGGTGTGCAGGACCGAGCGGTCCGGCAGCACCGCGAGGGTCATGGGCTCGCCGGTCTCGGCCACGCCCTTGGCGAGTGTGACCTGTTGGTACTCGACGGCGGCGGCCTTGGTTCCGCCGGCCGGATCCGCGGGTCGGTCCGCGCCGGTGGCCGGTGCCACGGGCAGCAGGAACCCGAAGGTGCAGGCCACGGCGGTCAACAGGTACCGGACACGTCTGTGTCTGAGCGGTTTCATGCGCACAGAGGTCTCCCAGGGTGGGGGTGGGATGAGAGGTGCACAGGCGCGCGCCGTCGCGCCGTCGTACCCGGTCACAGCTCTATGACCGGTTCATTTCAAGGAAGTTAGCGAGCTTTGTCGATCGCCGTAACCCATCGAGCGCAACTTCCCAACACTTTTTCCCCACCGAGGACAAAGTGCCCCCGCCGCCAGGGGCGCGGGGAACGGCGCGCTCAGCCACGTCCGGCGGTCGGTGCTCCACGGCGGGTTCCCCCGCTCTCTCGCGGAGCGTTTCGGCGGAGGTCCAGTTCTGGCGGTGCGGGTCCGGTGGGCGGGCCTGCCTTTATAGGGGCGCGGGGAACGGCGCGCCCAGCCACGCCCGGCGGTCGGTGCCCCACGGCGGATCCCCCACCCCCTCGCGGAGCGTTCCGCCGGGGGCGAGCCCGCTTCCTGGGGGCGCGGAGAACGGCGCGCTCAGCAACGGCTGACGACCGGCGCGCCCTAGCGGAGCGCGGAGGCGATCGCCGAGATCCCCGACGGCCCCACCCGGCAACACCCCCCGATCAGCCGAGCCCCACCCCTCTCCCAACCGGCCACCTGCCCGGGGGCGAACGTGGGCCGACCCGTCCAGGCCCGTGCCCCCGCGTCCCAGGCCTCCCCACTGTTCGGGTAGACGACGACCGGCTTGCCGGTGACACGCGCGGCGACGGCGACCGCGCCGTCCACGTCCTCCGGCGCGCAGCAGTTGACGCCGACCGCGATCACCTCGTCCACGTCGGCGGCCACCGCGAACGCCTCCTCCAGCGGCTGCCCGGCCCGGGTCCGGTCCCCGGCGACGCTGTACGACAGCCACGCCGGCACACCGAGTCCACGCACCGCCCGCACCAGCGCCACCGCCTCGTCGGCGTCCGGCACGGTCTCCAGGGCCAGGACGTCAGGACCCGCCGCGGCCAGCACCTCCAGCCGCGGCCGGTGGAAGCGCTCCAACTCGCCCACGCTCAGGCCGTACCGCCCCCGGTACTCGGAGCCGTCGGCGAGCATCGCCCCGTACGGCCCCACGGACGCCGCCACCCACAGCGGCCGACGACCGCCCTGCGTCCCGGCCTCGGTCGTCCCGGCCTCGGTCCGGGCCGAGGCCCGCCGGGCGGCCTCCCGCGCGAGCGCGACGCTCAGCCCGAGGAGTTCGGCCGCGCGCTCGCCGGAGACACCGCGCCGCGCGAAGCCCTCGAAGGTCGCCTGATAACTGGACGTGATCGCCACACTTGCACCGGCCTCGAAATAGGCGAGGTGCGCCTCGGCGATCGCCTCCGGCCGCTCCACGAGCAGCCGCGCCGACCACAACTCGTCACTGAGGTCGTGCCCGGCCGACCTGAGCTGGTTGGACATACCACCGTCGAGGACGAGCGTGCCGACGGCGAGGGCTTCGGCGAGGGAGGGGCTGCTGGTCATGCCGCGACGCTAACGGAAAACGCGGTCAGCACCCCTCCGTCGCCACCAGGTGACTTCTTGTCGGTGCGCCGCAGTGTCTACGGTGCGCCGGGCGGAGTGTTCGACAAGTCGATGGTCTTCTGAGGCGGTGCCGCGGTGGGGACCTCTCGTGTTCCTGAGCGTGCCGACCGACGTGACCGCCTGGAAGTGCCGGACGGGATGACTCGTCGAGGCGGCTGCACCGAGGCCGCCACCGTCCACCTGGTCGGACTGCATGATGCGGCCGGTTCCTCTTCTCCTCGTCGGCCCCTCACGGGCCCCTAAGATCACCGCATGTGTGCAGCCGCCCTGAACCCCTCGCACTCCCCGCAGCTCGCCGACGAGGTCCGCGAAGTGTTCCGGCTGCCGTTGGAACGTGCCCGGTTCGAGCCCCTCACGCACAACCCCAAGAACGGCGTCACCGGTGGCGTCTGGCGCGTCATCGCCGGTGAGCGGTCCGCCGTCCTGAAAGTGCTGACCGGCTCCGGGGACACCACCGGCACCTGGGCCGCCTCGCAGGACCCGCGCCACTGGAACTATTGGCGGCGCGAGGCGCATGTGTACGAGGAGGGGCTCGCCCGGGTCTGGCAGCCCTGGGGCATCACCGCGCCCCAGCTGCTCGCGTCCGTCGAACGGCCCGACGGGGACGTGGCGTTGTGGCTGGAAGACGTCCGCGCCGGTGAACCGGCCACCACCTGGCCCGTCGCCCGGCACGCCGAACACGCCGAGCGGCTCGGCGCGGCCCACGGCGGGACGCTCGTGGACGGCGTGCCCGGCGACCGGTCCGCCGCCCGGCCCGGCGACCGCCCCTGGCTCAGCCGCCGGTTCCTGCGGGACTACACCTCCGGCCAGACCGTCGGCAGGGAACTGCTCGACGACGACACCGCGTGGCGACAGCCCCTCGTACGCGACCACTTCCCCGCCGGACTGCGTGAGCGGATGGTGCGGCTGCACCACGAACGCGAGTGGTTCCTCGCCGTCATGGAGTCACTGCCCCGCGTCTTCAGCCACCTCGACCAGTGGCCCGCGAACCTCGTCTCGCACCGCGGCGAAAGCGTCCTGTTCGACTGGGCGTTCGCCGGTGACGGCGCCCTCGGCGAGGACATCGGCAACTACATCCCCGACACCTTCTTCGACCTGTTCCTGCCCGCCGCCCGGCTGCCCGAGCTGGCCCGTGCCGTGTACGGGAGTTACGTACGCGGCCTGCGCGCGAGCGGCTGGCAGGGCGACGAACGCCTGGTCAGGCTCGGGGTGTGCGCGTCCGCCGTCAAGTACGACTGGCTCACCGCCCTGATGCTGTCCCGCGCGGGCGACGAGCGGCAGCTCGACTACGGCGGTGGCCGCACCGTCGAGGCCGAGCACCGCTACCGGGAACGCGGCGCGGTGCTGGCCTTCCTGGGGGAGTGGGCGCAGGAGGCCCGCCTGCTCGCGGACGAACTGGGCCTCGGCCGCTGAGTCCCACCGGCGGGTGAGGACCGGTTCTCCCCGGTTCGCTCCCGACCCGTTGACCTCCTCGTAACACGCCCTTACCTTTTCGGCGTTCGGGATGACAGATCTTGTGCGAAATGCCGAACGGATCTGTTTTCTTTTGTGGCCCCACCCCCTCTTTTTTGTGGCCCCCACCCCAGAGACGAACCCGAAGGAGCGTGCCTGAGATGAGACGCGCGTACGCGGTACTGCTCGCCCTCTGTCTGGCCCTGGCCGGCGCACTCGTCACCGCGGGACCGGCCCAGGCCGCGCCCCAGACCGTCACCACCGGCACGCAGTTCAGCGCTACCAACGGCAGCCCGGTGCACGCCCACGGCGGCGGGGTCGTCAAGGTCGGCTCGTACTACTACTGGTTCGGCGAGAACCGGAACACCGACAACACCTTCCGGTACGTGGACGCCTACCGCTCCACGGACCTGAAGAACTGGGAGTTCCGCAACCACGTCCTGACCGAGGCGAGCGACCCGGAGCTGGCGACCGCGAACATCGAGCGGCCCAAGGTCATGTACAACGCCTCCACCGGCAAGTTCGTGATGTGGATGCACAAGGAGAACGGCGTCGACTACGGCGAGGCCCGCGCCGCGGTCGCCGTGTCCGACACGGTCGACGGCGACTACACCTGGCAGGGCAGTTTCCGGCCACTGGGCACGCACATGTCCCGGGACATCACCGTGTTCGTCGACACGGACGGCGCGGGATACATGGTCTCGGCCGCCCGCGAGAACTACGACCTGCAGATCTACCGGCTCACCGCCGACTACACCGGCATCGCCGCCCTCGTCGCGGACCCGTGGCACGGAGGCCACCGCGAGGCCCCGGCGCTCTTCAAGCGCAACGGCGTCTACTTCATGCTGACGTCGGGCGCGACCGGCTGGAGCCCCAACCAGCAGCAGTACGCCACGGCGACCTCGATCGCGGGCCCCTGGACGGCGATGGCGAACGTCGGCGACTCGACGACGTACGGCTCACAGACCGCCTATGTCCTTCCCGTGCAGGGGAGTTCGGGCACCTCCTACCTCTACCTGGGTGACCGCTGGGGCAACGCCTTCGGCGGTACGGTCAACGACTCCCGTTACGTATGGCTGCCGTTGGCCTTCCCCAGCTCGACCACGATGTCCATGTCCTGGGCCCCGGAGGTCACCGTCGACACGGCCGCCGGAACCGTCTCCGGGACCAGCGCCACGTACAACACGCTGATCGCCCGCCACTCCGCCAAGTGCGCCGACGTCACCGGCCAGTCGCTGTGGGCGGGCGCCCAGGTCAAGCAGTACAGCTGCAACGGCGGCACCAACCAGAAGTACTGGTTCAAGCCGGTCGGCAGCGGCTACTACCAGCTGGCGGTGCGCGGCAGTTCCCTGTGCGTGCAGGAGAACGCGAGCACGGTCACGCAGGAGAACTGCGACGGCTCGGCGACCGCCCAGCAGTGGTCGCTCACCACCACCGGCTCCTATGTGGCCGTCACGTCCCGCGCGAGCGGCGAGTGCCTGGACGTGAACGGCGCGTCCACCGCCGACTCCGCCGCGATCATCACGTACGCCTGCAATGGCGCGACCAACCAGCAGTGGACCAGGGGGAGTTGAAGCACACCGGAATCGAGGCCCCCGGCCGTCCGCAGATGGGCGGCCGGAGTCCTCACCTTCGGAGCGGCTCTGACACTTCTTCCCTCGACACACCCGTGCCACCCCTCTAGAAAGCGCTTGCCATTCGAGGTACGGTCCAGCCGCCAGGATGAGTCGCCCTGTTGGAGGAGTCGCGTTGAGACGCACGACGATCACCCTGCTGGCCGCGCTGACCGCCGCCTCGGCCTTGTCCGTCACCCCGGTCCAGGCCCAGGCCCGGGTCGAGACGCCGCCGCACGACCGTGGTCCGGGACTGGGTCTGGGACTGGAGCCGGGGCTAGGGCTGGGGCTGAACCACTGCGTCGCGAACGCCTGCCACTTCGATGTCCCGCCCGGCACGTACGACGTACGGGTGCGGCTCGGTGGCGAGGCCGCGGCCAGTACCGGCATCAGCGGTGAGACCCGCCGCACGCTGCTCGCCGAGACGCCCACCGCGGCGGGCCGGCCCGTGACCCGCGCCTTCACCGTGAACGTCCGTACGCCCGAGGGGGAGCCCACCGGGCCCGCCGGCACCGCCGGGCTCGACCTGGTCCTCGGTGGCTCCGCGCCCGCGCTCGCCGGCATCCGGGTCACCCCGGCCGCCGCCCGGCACACCCGGCAGATCCTCCTCGTCGGCGACTCCACGTCCTGTGACCAGCCCGGCGACCCCTACTCCGGCTGGGGCCAGCAGCTCCCGCAGTACCTCCGCGAGGGCCTCTCCGTCGCCAACTACGCGGATTCCGGGGAGAGCACGGTCAGCTACCTGGCCGACCCGCGGCTCTTCCCGACCGTGCAGCCGCTGATCCGCAAGGGTGACCTGGTCCTCGTCCAGCTCGCCCACAACGACAAACAGACGGACGAGCCGACGTACCGCGCGAACCTCGAAACGCTCGTCGCCGGCGTGCGGGAAAAGGGCGGACGACCGGTTCTGGTCACTCCCATCGTCCGCCGCTGGTTCAACAGCGACGGCACCCTGAACAACGACACGGCCCTCCTGGTGAACGGTCTCGGCGTCGACCACCCCGCCGTCACCCGCTCGGTCGCCGCCGCCCACGACGTGCCCCTCATCGACCTCACCACCAGGACAAAGGCCCTCGTGGAGTCGCTGGGCGTGGAGGGTTCCAAGGCGCTGTACCTCTACGACGAGAAGCGCGACAACACCCACACCTCGGCGCGGGGCGCGACGGCGTACGCGGGACTCGTCCGCGACGAACTCCTCGCGCAAGGCCTGGTGCCCGAGCGCCAGGTGAGGTGAGCTGGACGCCTGGGACGTCCCGACCGGAACCGGGGCGTCCCAGGTGCACGCGTACCCGTGGGTGCAGCGGGTGCACGCGTACGCCGGAACGGTTCGGCGGGTGCCGAACCGTTCCGCGCCTAGCCTCGCCGTATGACTCCGCACGAAGCACCTTCGACTCCGACCACCGCCACCGCTACCACCGCCGCTGTCGCTGCCGCCGTCGTCGGGGATCTGGGCGGGACGCCGTGACGGACTTCGCCGCGCTCCACCACGCCGACGCCCCGCTCCTGCTGCCCAACGCCTGGGACCACGCCTCCGCGACGGCTCTGGCCGCCCGGGGCTTCACCGCGATCGGCACGACCAGCCTGGGAGTGGCCGCGGCCGCGGGTCTGCCGGACGGTTCGGCGGCGACCCGGGACGGGTCGCTCGCGCTGGCCCTGGCGCTGGGCAACGGCCCGTTCCTCCTGTCGGTCGACGCCGAAGACGGGTTCAGCGACGACCCGGCCGAGGTCGCCGGAGCAGCCCGCGAACTCGCCGCCGTCGGAGTGGTGGGCATCAACCTGGAGGACGGGCGCGCCGACGGCACCCTGGCCCCCGCCGAACTCCACGCCGCGAAGATCGCCGCGGTGAAGGCCGCCGTGCCGGGGCTGTTCGTCAACGCCCGCACGGACACCCACTGGCACGGGCGCGGGGACGGTGCTGCTGGCATCGAAGGCGGCGGGCGCGAGACGGTCCGTCGTCTCGACCTCTACCAACAGGCGGGCGCCGACGGCGTGTTCGTACCCGGACTCAGCGATCCGGGCCGGATCAGGGCTCTGGTGGCGGCGGTCGACGTACCCCTCAACATCCTCTACTCGCCCACCGGACCGACCGTCCCCGCCCTCGCCGACCTGGGCGTTCGCCGCGTCAGCCTCGGATCCCTCCTCTACCGGCGGGCTCTGGGAGCGGCCCTGGAGGCGGCGGACCTGATCAGGGCGGGGCTGCCCGTCGACGGGTCCGCGCCGACGTACGGCGAGGTGCAGGCGCTGGCCTAGGGTCGGCCCCGGTCGGCGTGGACCGCCCCGTCCGTCGGCGCTTCCTGGTAGCGTTGTTGTTTTCGTGGGTATAAGGCTCTATGGACTCCGAGCGGCGAGGGACGGACCCAGGACTCATGGACGGACTCCCCGGTACCAAGCGACTGGCCGCGGCCGTCGTCATGCGCAAGGGCCGCGTCCTGCTGGTGCGCCGCAGTGAGACCGAGCGGTTCCTGCCCCGGGTGTGGGGCGTGCCCTGCGGGAAGCTGGAGCCCGGCGAGAGCGCCGAGGACGGCGTGCTGCGGGAGCTCAAGGAGGAGACCGGGCTGCTCGGCGAGGTCGTCCGCAAGGTCGGCGAATCGTCCTTCATGAGTGAGTACCGCGGCCGGGAGACCAAGAACTGGCAGGAGAACTTCCTGGTCAGGCCCCTCTCGCAGCACATCACCCTCCCCGAGCCCGACCAGGCCCACTGTTGGCTGAGCCCGGACGAGCTGCACACCGTCGACATCGACGAGTACAACCTGGACATCGTGAGCCAGGCCCTCGCGAGTTCCTACGACACCGCGAGCGCGCTCACGGGCGTCGGCGCCTTCACCCACTTCTGAGCAGCTTCACCAACGTGTCGAGTTCGCCCACGTAGTCGTCCACGTCCAGCGGCACCTTCGGTACGGCCCCCGGGTGGGGCCCCGCCGCCGTGAACACGTCGGTGTGCCGCCGCCGCTCGCTCCCCGTCTCCAGGAAGAGCGTCACCGTCAGCTCGGTCGTGTCGCACCACGCCCGGTGCAGGGTGTTCGCGGGCAGGGCGTAGCTGCTGCCCGCCGCGTAGTGCGCGACCTGGGCGAGATGCAGCCGCGCCCGCCCCGCGGGCTCCAGCCGCCAGTCGGCCGAGCCGTCGCCCGCCAGGGACTCCTGGTAGCGGTCTGCCTCGATCCCGCCGTCGTCGCGGGGCGCGTACAGCTCCATCGCCAGCCGCCCCCGCACCACACAAGAGGCAAGCGGGGAACGGTGGTTGTGGATGTCCTCCTTGCCGATCCCGCCCCGCCCGGGATGCCAAAGGTGGGCGCGCAGCATGTGGTGCGGTCCGCCGTCGATGAGCAGGAGCTTGTCGAAGCCGAGGACGTGACGGTACGAGAGCCGGGCGCAGCCGTGCGGATCCCCTTCGCCGGAGGCGAGTTCGGCCACCAGCTCCAACAGGCGGTCGGGGGAGCCCAGTTCGGCCACGACCGCCCGTGCCGCCAACAGCTGTTCGTGCTCGGGCAGTTCACCGTCCAGGGACTCGGTCAGTAACCGTCGTGCCGCCAGGACCTGTCGGCCGCCCATGCACGATCCTCCCGGTTCAGTTGTTCAGTTGTTCGGTTGGTACATCCATACGGCATGAGACCGCAGCGCCGAAAGCCCTTGGTAGGTCATCCACATGGGGCGGCGCAGGTCACTGGTGTCGTCGCGGGCCCAGGTCCAGATGCCGTCGGTCTGCCCGGCCCACACGGCGCTCGCCGCGCCGTCCAGCAGTTCGCGCCACCTCTCCTCGATGCCGTCCTCGCGTGCGATGTCGCGGGCGCCGGGGGTGAGCAGGGCGCGGACGACCCAGGAGGCGGTGAAGTGCCGTACGTTCAGGACCTCGTGGCGGGACGGGTCGTCGGTGCGCGGCCTGCGGACCTCCTCGCGGAGGTTGGACAGGTCGAGGCAGGTGTCGTGCGGGGCGTCCGGACAGGCCAGCAGCCAGCGCACACCGTCCTCACGGGCCGCGCGCGCGTTGACGCTCTCGCTGCCCAGGACGTGGGCCGCGCGGTCGAGGGCCACCACCGCCTGGGCCGTGTGCAGCGGGGAGGGCGGGCCGTGCAGGGGCGCGAGCCGGTAGCCCCAGCAGCGCCGGTGCTCGCGGCGCGGGTCGGTGACCGCGCCCTCGACCAGCGCCTCGCGCAACAGCGGCAGGGTCTCCGAGCCGGGCGAGGCGCGCAGCAGACCGCGCAGCACGGTCGTCACGACATGCGTCAATTCCCGGCCCGTACGGTCCAGTTCACGAGTGAAGCCCGTCTCGCAGTGCGTCACCTCAGCGGTGAGCCGCTCCCGCGAGGCCCCGGCGCGGGCCAGTGCGCCCAGCACCAGGGCGGTCACCTCCGGGCGGGCCTGGGAGCCCTGCGACCGCGCCGACCAGCCGCCGTCCGGCAGGCGCAGCCGCCACAGGGTGTCCACCAGGTCGCCCGCGCCTATGCGCCCTTCCGGTATCCCCAGGTCGAGCATGATGTGCAGGCCGTACGCGGTGCCCACGGAGGTGGGCCGGCCGGGGCCGCGCTCGCCGAGGGAGTGCGGCCAGCCGGTGAGCCGTCCGCGTACGGGGTCGTCGGTCACGCAGATCTGCTCGGCGAGGGTGCTGTACGCGGTGGTGAAGAGGTCGGGGAGCGGGCCGGCCCCCGACAGCGCCGCCGGGCCGGGTGCCGTCGACCGACCGGAAGCGGACGCGGAGTTGGCCTCGCTCCTGGCGCGGAGCACCGCTGCCGACAGCCAGGCCGCGACGGCAGTGCCGAGTCCGCTCACCACGGCGATGGTGTAACGCGCGGACTGCGCACCGATGTTGTCCGGCAGGATGCCCAGCAGTGACTGGAACACCGCGTAACCGGCGGCCGCGGCACCGAGTCCGCCCAGCCAGCGCACGAGGCGCGCGGGGCGGGGGCCGTGCGGCACGTGCGGTTCCGGGGCACGTCTCGAAGGACCGCGCCGGAGCTGCTGTTGGGACACGGTTCGCTCCTTCCCCCCAGGGCACACGTGGAACCGGCGAAGCTTCCAGTCTAATTGGTCCCAACAGCAGTGGTCGCTCGTGCGACGCATGCCGTTGAGGGGCATGCGCCGCACGAGCGGAACCGGAAGCCGGGGAGGGCCGAGGGAAGGCCGAGGGAGGCCGGGAGAGCGCCCGGGGACGTCAGTCGGTGGTGACCGCCTCGGCGAACCATCGGGTGATCGTGGTGGGGTGGGTGATGGCGGTACCCACCACCACGGCGAACGCACCCGCCACCATGGCCCGGTGGGCCTGCTCCGGGGTGTGGACCCGGCCCTCGGCGATCACCGGCACGTCCAGGGTGGCGCTCAGCCGCCGTACCAGTTCCAGGTCGGGGCCGGTGAGGGCCGGGGTGCCGGGGACATGGCCGGACAGGGTCGTGCCGACCAGGTCGGCGCCCAGTCCGGCGGCGGCGACGCCCTCCTCGTACGTCGACACGTCGGCCATCACCAGCTGTCCGGCGGCGTGCACGGCCGCGAAGGACTCCGCCAGGGGCCGGCCGTCCGGGCGCGGGCGGCCGGTGGCGTCGAGGGCGACGATGTCCGCGCCGGTCTCCGCGACCGCGGTGCAGTGCTCGGCGGTCGGGGTGATGTACACGCCCTCGTGGCCGTCCTTCCACAGCCCGATCAGCGGTACGTCCGTCGCACCGCGGATCGCCCGCAGGTCGGCCAGCCCCTGGGCACGGATGCCCGCCGCGCCCCCCGCCAGGACGGCGAGCGTCATCAGCCGCATCGCCTCCGGGTCGCGCAGCGGCTCACCGGGGTAGGCCTGGCAGGAGACGATCAGCCGGCCCCGCAGCCGCTCGATGATGTCTTTCACTCGTTCTCGTCCTCGTCCACTTGCTCGTCCGCTTGCTCGTTCCGTTGCTCGTTCGGTGGCCGTCCACCGAGTCACCGCGCCATCGTGCTCCGGGGCACACGGTCGGCGGTCATCAGCCACGCCAGCCGCGCCGCGCCGTACAGCGCAGCGTCGTTGCCCAGCAGCCCCGGCACGATCGGTGTGCTCGCCAGCGGCGGCAGCAGATGCGCCGAGGCGCTCGCCCGCAGCCCGTCCCACCACAGGTCCCCGCACCTGCTGACCCCGCCGCAGACGAGGACCAGGTCCGGGTCCAGCAGGTTGGCGACCCCGCCGATCATCTCGCCGAGCGCGCTCGCGCCCGCCCGCAGGACGGCCACCGCCTCCGCCTCGCCGTCCGCCGCGAGACGCGCGATGTCGCTCAGCCGGGCGTCCGGAGAACCGGTGCGTGCCCGGTACGCGGCCGTCATGGCGGGACCGGAGGCGACCGCCTCGACGTGACCCAGGCCGCCGCAGGTGCACGGCAGGCCGGCCGCGCCGGGCACGGGGAGGTGCCCGGCCTCACCGGCGACGCCGTGCGCCCCGTGGTGGACCCGGCCGCCGAGCAGCACACAGGCCCCGATGCCGGTTCCGGCGGCGACGACGAGGACGGTGGACTGCCCGCCGGCCGCGCCCCGCCAGGCCTCGCCGACGGCATGGGCGTTGACGTCGTTGTCCGCCGCCACGGGCACGCCGAGCCGTTCGGCGAGGCCGGCGCGCAGCGCGGTGCCGGCCCAGCCGGGCATGGCGTCGGTCGCGGAGCGCACGGTGCCGTCGACCGGGTCGATGACCCCCGCGCTGCCGACACCGACGGCGACCAGGCCCGCCCCGCCCGCCTCCAGCCGGGTCACGGCCTCCGCCGCGGCGTCCAGCACCGCGCGGGGGCCGGCCGCCGCCGGGGTGGGCAGCTCGGTACGGCGTACGAGCTGCCCGTCGGCGGTCACCAGGGCGGCGGCGGTCTTCGTGCCGCCGATGTCGATCCCGGCGACCAGCGTCACCGCAGTCCCGCTCGTTCGAGGACGACGCCGATGGCCCTGGTCTCCTCCACGTCGAGCCGCCGCATCGGGGCGCTGACGGCGTTGCCGCTGATCACGCCGAGCAGCGTCAGCGCGGTCTTGAACGCGCCGAGGCCCGCGGCGGTACCCGAGGCGGTGGCCGGGTCGGCGACGGCGACGATGTCGAACAGCTCGGCCAGCCGGTCCTGTTCGGCCCTGGCGGCGGCCCAGTCGCCCTTGGCGGCGGCGTCGTGCAGCCTGCGGTAGCCGTGCGGGTCGACATTGCCGAGGCCCGGCACCGATCCGTCCGCGCCGCCCAGGAGCATCGCGTCCACGACCACCTCGTGGCCGGTGAGCAGGGCGAACTCCGGCCGGTCGCGCAGGTCTATGGCGAGGCGGCGGAACGAGACGTCGTCGCCGCTGGAGTCCTTGACCCCGGCCAGCACCCCGTCGTCGGCCAGGGACAGGAGCAGCGAGCGGTCCAGCTTGCTGTGGACGCACACCGGGATGTCGTAGGCCAGCAGCGGCAGTTCGGTGGCGGCCGCCACCAGCCGGAAGTGCCGGTCCAGCTCGGTGGGGTGGGTCCGGGTGTAGAAGGGCGCGGTGGTGACCAGGGCGTCGACACCGTGCCGTACGGCGGCCCGCGCCCGCTCGACGACCTTGTTGGTGGTGGTCTCGATCGCGCCGGCGAGGACCGGCACCTGACCGCCGGCCGCGCCGACCACGACGTCCAGTACGGTCGCCTGCTGCTCGTCGGTGAGGTACGCGACCTCGCCCGAACTGCCCAGGACGAAGAGCCCGTCGACCCCGCCGTCGAGCAGGTGGGCGACCACGCGCTCCAGCGAGGCGGTGTCTATCCGGCCGTCGTCGGTGAGCGGGGTGACGACGGGCGGGATGACGCCCGAGAAACGGGGGGTGCGGGGGGTCACGAAGTGCTCCTATTGGTGGTGCCGGTGGTGGTGCCGGTGCCGGCCGTGGCCGAGTCGGTGATCGCGGCCGGGTCGGTGACCGTGGCCGGGTCGGTGATCTGGGGATGGACGCAGTGCCACTGGTGGCTCTGCGGGCCGGAGGCGAGGGGGAAGACCGTCGCGCAGGCGTCGTCGGCCTTCCAGCAGCGGGTGCGGAAGGGACAGCCGGTCGGCGGATGCGTGGCCGAGGGCACCGGGCCGGTGAGGACGATGCGCTCGGTGGAGTGCAGCAGGCTCGGCGTGCCGGAGAACAGGGCCTCCGTGTACGGGTGGGCGGGCGCCGCGGAGATCTCGGCCGCGGGACCCTGCTCGACGATCCGGCCCAGGTAGAGCACGGCCAGCCGGTCGGCGAGATGCCGGACGGTCTGGATGTCGTGGGAGATGAAGACCATGCCCAGACCGAGCCGGGCCCGTAGATCCATCAGCAGGTTGAGGACCTGGGCGCGGACCGAGACGTCCAGCGCGCTGGTCGGCTCGTCGGCCACGACGATGTCCGGCTCCAGGGCCAGCGCGCGGGCGATGGCGACACGCTGCCGCTGTCCGCCGGAGAGCTCACCCGCGAGGGCGCCGACGGTGTGCCCCGGCAGTCCGACGAGGTCGAGCAGTTCCTCCACCCGGTCCTCGCGCTCCGCGACGGTGCCGCGCCGGTGGACGTCGAGCGGGTCGCGCAGGATGCGGCCCACCGGCATCCGCGGGTTGAGGGCGGTCGAGGGGTCCTGGAAGACGACACCGACCGACGAGCCGAACTCCCGGCGGCGCCGGGCCCCGGGCATCCGCCACAGGTCCTCGTCCCGGAAGTAGACCTGGCCCTCGCTGGGTTTCTGGAGGCCGGTCAGTACCCGGGCGAGCGTGGACTTGCCGCAGCCCGACTCGCCGACCAGGCCGACGATCTCGCCGCGCCGCACCTCAAGGGCGGCGTCGGTCAGGGCGTGCACGGTGTCGTGGCGGAACAGGCCACCGCTGCGCGCCCGGTGGCGTACGTGGACGTTCTCCAGGCGGATCATCGGCTGCTCCCTTGCAACAGTGCGCCGGCCGGGTGGTGACAGGCGAAGGAGTGCTCGTCGCCGTCATGGCCGGTCGGGGTGGGACGGCCGGTGAGGGCGGGACTGGTGGTGCGGCACAGCTCGTCGGCGGCCGGACACCGGGTGGCGAAGCGGCAGCCCGCGGGGAACTCCCGCGGCGCGGGGACGATGCCGTGGATCTGGTGCAGCCGCTTCGCCCCGGCCTCCAGGGAGACGACCGAGCCGAGCAGGCCCCGTGTGTAGTGGTGGGCGGGGCCGGCGAGCAGCGGGCGGGTGCCGCCGGTCTCGGCGATCTGCCCGGCGTACATCACCGCGATGCGGTGGGCGAGGTCGCCGACCAGGGCCAGGTCGTGGGAGACCAGGACCATGGCGAAACCGAGTTCGTCGCGCAGCCGGACGAGGAGTTCGACGATCTGCGCCTGCACGGTGACGTCGAGCGCGGTGGTGGGCTCGTCCGCGATGAGCAGCCGGGGGTCGCGGGAGAGGGCCATCGCGATCAGTACGCGCTGGCGCTGGCCGCCGGACAGTTCGTGCGGGTAGCTGCGCAGGGTGCGCTCGGGCGAGAGGCCGACCAGGTCGAGGAGCTCGGCGGGCGTCTTGGTGCCGCCGCGTGAGGTGAGCTGCTTGAGCTGGGTGCCGACCAGGACCGAGGGGTTCAGCGAGGACATGGCGTCCTGGTAGACCATGGCGATCTCGTGTCCGGCCAGGCCACGGCGCTGCCGCGGGCTGAGGTCGAGCAGGTTCTCGCCGCGGTAGTCGATGCGCCCGGTGGTCTCGGCGTTGCGGGCGAGCAGGCCCATGACGGCGAGGCTGGTGATCGACTTGCCGCAGCCGGACTCGCCGACCAGACCCAGGGTCTCGCCCTCGTGCACGGTGAAGGAGATGTTGTCCACGACCGCGGTGGCGCCGTAGCGGTCCGGGAAGCGGATCGACAGGTTGCGTACCGACAGCAGTTCGGCCGCGTCGGCGGGCACCGGCTTGATCCGGGAGGGGGTGGAGAGCACCCGCTCGGACAGCACCGCCAGAGCCCGGTCGACGTCCTGCGCCGTCTGCGTCTGCGTCTGCGTCTGCGTCTGCGCCTCGGGCGAGGCGGCGAGGAGGTCGGCCGGCGCGAGGGCGTCGGCTCCTCCAGGAGCGACACCGGACCCGGCCCCGTCCTTGCCCGTACGGGCCTTGGCGGCGGTACGGGCCTTGGCGCGCGCCGCGCCCGGGGACGCGGAGACGTCGGTCAGGCCCTCGGAGAGGATGTTGAGCGCGAGCACGGTGACGAGGAGGACCAGGCCCGGGAAGAGGGTGGCCCACCAGCCGCCCGACAGCAGGATCTGGCGCCCGTAGGACAGTACGTTGCCCCAGCTGGGCTCGGGATCCTGCACACCGGCGCCGATGAACGACAGGCTGGCCTCGAAGATGATCGCCTCGGCGACCAGCACGGTGGCGAACACCATGACCGGGGCCATGCAGTTGACCGCGACATGGCGTACGACGATGTAGGCGCGCCTGGCTCCGATGACCTTCTCGGCGGCCACGTAGTCCTCGCCGTACTGGGACATGACGTTGGCGCGTACCACTCGGGCGAGCGAGGGCACGTACACGAAGGCGATGGTGAAGATCAGCACGGGGACGCTGGAGCCGAACACGGTGACCAGGACCGCCGCCAGGGCGATGGGCGGGAACGACATGACGATGTCGAGGGTCCGCATCACCGATTCGTCGCCCCACTTGGGCGAGGTGGCGGCCGCCGAGCCGATGACGGCGCCGATCAGCACCGCGACGGCGGTGGCGCCGAGGCCGATCAGCAGGGAGTAGCGGGCGCCGAAGACGACGCGGGCGAAGATGTCGCGGCCCACGCGGTCGGTGCCGAACCAGTGGGCGCCGCTGGGCGGTTGGACGGGGGTGCCGGTGGCGAGCGGGTCGGCGGCGAGCAGCGGTGCGCACACCGCGCCGAGCACGACGACGACCAGCAGGCCGAGGGCGATCCGTGAGGTGAGGGGCAGGGCGCGGAAGCGGATCCCCGGGCGGGCGAGCCTCTTGGCGAGGCCGATGCGGCCAGTGAACATGTCACACCGTCCTGATGCGGGGGTTGACCAGCAGGTACAGCAGGTCGACGACGACGTTGACGATCAGGAAGGCCAGCGCGATGGTGAGCACCGTGCCCTGCACCAGGCTGGAGTCGCCGCGGGTGACGCCTTCGAGGATCAGCTTTCCCATGCCGGGCAGGTCGAAGATGGTCTCGATGACGACCGCGCCGCTGAGCAGATAGCCGACGCGGATGCCCAGCACGGTGAGCGGGGTGACCAGCGCGTTGCGCAGTACACCGCGCATGACGACCGTGCGGGGCAGCCCGTTGCCGGTGGCGGTACGGACGTAGTCGCGGTCGAGTTCGGTGACCATCGAGGTGCGGATCAGCCGGGCCAGCGAGGAGGCGACCGGCACGGCGAGGGCGATCGCCGGCAGTGTCATCGACCGTATCCAGTCGCCGAACGAGTCGGCGGGCGCGACGTAGCCGCCGGTCGGGAAGACCGCGGTGTTCAGCGCGAACTGCTGGATGAGCAGGACCCCGAACCAGAACGACGGCACGGCCACACCGGCCATCGACAGCACCCGGATCACCTGGTCGGGCCACCGGTCGCGGTACACGGCGCCGGTGACCCCGAGCAGCACGGCCGCCACCACGGCGAGCAGCAGCCCGCACAGGGTCAGCTGGAGGGTGATGGGGAAGGCCTGGACGATCCGGTCCCAGACGGGCTGACTCGGCGGGATGGTCAGACCCAGGTCGCCGTGCAGGAGGTCGTTGAGGAAGGACAAGTAGCGTACGGGCAGGGGGTCGTTGAGCCCGTGGGACTCTGCGTAGGCGGCGCGGGCGGCGGCCGACGCGCCTTCACCGAGGGCGTTGTAGGCCGGGTCGGTGGGCGAGAACTGCAGCACTACGAAGACCAGGAGCGTGATGCCGAGGACCATGATCGGCAACAGCATGAGTCGACGCAGGGCGAGCCGGAGGAATGCGACCATCGTGTGGGTTCCTAGAAGTTCTGGAGCGGGCCGGCGCCGTGCGGGTGCACTTGCCCGTACGGGTGCGCGTGCGGGTACGGGCGTGGCGGTCGGCCTGGTCGGTCAGGCCCGGCTGACGCTCAAGCCCGGCTGACGCTCAGGAAGGACAGACCGGTGGTGGGTACCGGCTTGAACCCGGAGAGCGCGTCGGCGTTGAACGCGGTGGGCAGCTTGCGGTGCAGGATCGGGTAGAGCGGGGCCTGTTCGGCGACGATGTCGTTGACCTGGCTCCACAGCTCCCTGCGGGCGTCCTCGGACGCGGCCTGGGCGCCCTTGTCCAGCAGGCCGACGACCTTCTTGGCGTCGGCGGTGGAGGACCAGTTGAAGCGGGTCTTGGGCCAGGTGCCCACGTAGAACCAGCGCATCAGCAGGTCGACGTCGTTGCCGAAGACCGACGGGTCGCCCGGGGCCACCAGGATCTCGAAGTCACCGCTGTCGACCTTGGCGTACTGGGCGGCCGACTGCGCGATGTTGAGGGTGACCTTGACGCCGACGGCGTCCCAGCACTCCTTGATCAGCGGGGCGATGTCCGCCACCCAGGAGGTGTCGGTGGTCAGGACGGTCACCTTGATGGCACCGATGCCGGCTTCCTTGAGCAGGCTCTTGGCCTTGGCCTGGTCGTACGTGTAGACGGTGGACGCCTTCGCGTAGTCCGCGTGGGTCGTGGGCAGGTAGCCCGAGGCCGGGGTGCCGCCGTCGGCCATCGCGGTCTTGATGATCTTGTCGGTGTCCAGCGCGTAGTGCAGTGCCTGACGGACCCGGACGTCGTCGAAGGGCTTCTTGGCGCAGTTGAACATCAGGAACAACTGGCCGAAGGACTGGGCGAGTTCGACGGTGGCCGCCTGCTTCAGGCCGGAGACGTCGATGTACGGTACGTCCTCGATGGCCTCGACGCGGCCGGACTGCATGGCGCTGACCCGGGCCGAGGCGTCGGAGAGCAGGTTCCAGACCATGTTCTCGACCTTGGCGGGGTACTTGCCGTTGTACTTGGCGTACTTCTTGAAGACGATCTTGTCTTCGGCGGTGGCCGACACCAGCTGGTACGGGCCGGAGCCGACCGGCTTGGCGTCGAACGTGGTCGGGTTGGCCTCGACGACGGCCTTCGGCACGATCTTGCCGACCGAGATGCGGCTGGGGAACAGGGCGAAGGAGTACTTGAGCTTGAATTCGACCGTCTTGGCGTCGACCGCCTTCACCGAGTCGAGGAACGGCAGGAACTGCGCCATCAGCGAGGCGTTGGCCGTGTCGAGGATGCGCTCGAAGCTGAAGACCACGTCGGCCGAGGTCACCTCGGAGCCGTCGTGGAAGGTGGCACCGTCCCGGAGGGTGGCTCGGTAGGTGGTGGCGTTGATCTTGGTGGGCATCGCGGTGGCCAGCGCGGGGCGGGCTTCGAGGGTGACCGGGTCGAGGTCGACCAGGCCCTCGAATATGTGCCAGTTGGCCGCCACGGGGGTGGCGCCCGACGAGGTCATCGGGTCGAAGCCGGTGGACAGCGCGTACGAGATGCCCGCGGTGATCGTGTCCTTGTCGGCCGAGCCCGAGCCACCGGTGTTCGTCGAACCGCCGCAGGCGGCGAGCGTGCTGGTGAACGCCGCGGCCGCGCCGACCGCGCCGGTGTAGCGCAGGAAACTGCGACGGTCGACTCTGACGGGTGTCCTACGGGGAGCTGGCACAGGGGACCTCCTGGAACGACAGGGAGAGCGGTGAAGGATGCGGTGCAAGACGGTGAAGGATGCGACGGAAGATTGCGATGGCAGATGCGGTGAAGAGCGAGAGCAGGGCGGGAATCCGGCGCGCTGGAAGCTCCGGTATCGGACATCAGATGTCTGATAAGCTGTGAACGTACTCGGGACGACGAGAGGGGTCAAGGGGTGAACGGCGGGAGAAATGTTGAGCCGCGTGCCGGGCGTCGCCTGCTGATGGAGGAGGTCAGCGAGGGGATCAAGCGTTACATTCTCGACAACGGCCTCCGCCCCGGCGATCTGCTGCCCACGGAGAGCGAGATGTGCCAGGCGCTGGACGCGAGCCGCTCCAGCGTGCGCGAGGCCGTCAAGACCCTCAACGCACTCGACATCGTCGAGGTGCGCCGTGGCCACGGCACCTATGTGGGGCGGCTGAGCATGTCCGCCATGGTCGAGAGCCTGACCTTCAGGGGCCTCCTCGGCAGGGACGACGACGTCAAGGTCATGTCCGACCTGGTCGACGTGCGCCAGCTCTTCGAGCGCGGCATGGCCGACCAGATCGTCGCCTCCCTCAGGACCGAGCACCTCGACGTCCTGGACCGCCTGGTGGACGAGATGGAGCAGTCCGGCAGCGGCGACGGACACGGCTTCGTCGCGGCCGACCGGTCGTTCCACGTGCTCCTGGTCGAGCAGCTCGGCAACGAACTGATCGGACAGCTCTCCGTCGCCTTCTGGGACGTGTACGCGGTCGTCTCCCCGCACCTCGCGGTCATCACCACCGCCGACGAGCAGGAGACGGTGAGCGCGCACCGCAGGATGGTCGACGCGGCCCGTGCCGGGGACGCGCTCGCCTTCGCGGAGGCCGTCACCGCCCACTACGCCCCGGTCCGCCGCCGCCTGGCCCAGGTCCCCGCGCGTCCGGCCGCCCCCGCCCGCCCGGTCGTCCAGGGCTGACCGACGGTTCCGTACGAAGAGCTCAGCACCGAAGGGCTCAGCACGAAGGAGAGTCACCGTGCCGGTGACCGATCTGACCTACGCCGAATGCCTGGACCACCGCTCGAAGCCGGCCGTCGCGGCCGGCTTCGACGCCTTCTGGCAGCGCACCCTCGACGCGGCACGCGCCCACGGCACCACCGGGCCGGAGTTCGTCCCGGTGGACTGCGGCCTGACCCAGATCCGGGTCCTGGACGTGACCTTCCCCGGGTTCGACGGCGCTCCGGTACGGGGGTGGCTGCGGCTGCCCGCCGGGAGCGGCGGCCCGCTCGCCTGTGTGGTGGAGTTCCTGGGATACGGACGCGGGCGCGGGCTGCCCCACGAGAACCTCACCTGGGCGGCGGCCGGTTACGCGCACCTGGTCATGGACACCCGGGGTCAGGGCTGGTCCTCGGCGCCGGGAGCCACCCCGGACCACTTCGGTGCGGAGTCCGGTACCGGACCTGTGTCCGGTCCTGGGGCCGGATCCGGACTGGAGTCGGGTGGGATACCGGGTTTCCTGACCCGAGGTGTGCTCGACGCCGACACCTACTACTACCGGCGGCTGTTCACCGACGCCGTGCGCTGTGTGGAGGCGGCCCGGGGCTTTCCCGGGATCGACCCCGACCGGATCGTGGTCACCGGCGTCAGCCAGGGCGGCGGCGTCGCTCTGGCGGTGGCGGGCCTGGTGCCCGGACTGGCGGGCGTCATGCCGGACGTGCCGTTCCTGTGCGACATCCCCCGGGGCGTGGAGCGGGCGGCGCAGCCCCCGTACACCGAGATCGCCGAGTACCTCGCACTCCACCGGGACCGGGCCGGGGCCGTGTTCGAGACGCTCTCCCACTTCGACGGGGTGCACTTCGCCGCCCGCGCGACCGCGCCCGCGCTGTTCTCCATCGCCATGATGGACCAGATCTGCCCGCCCTCGACCTGCTTCGGCGCCTATCACGCCTACGCGGGCCCCAAGGGCGTGGAGGTCTACGGGTTCAACGGTCACGAGGGCGGCGCGGAGTACCACCGGAGCCGTCAACTGGCCTGGGTCACAGACCTGTTGAGCTGAGCCGACCGGGCGAGGTCAGGACTGCCGGGCCCAGTCGAGCGTGAAGGAGCTGAAGACGATCCCGCCGGTGGCGCCGATCTCGTACAGGTTGCCGATCGTCCCGTCGCCGAGGACCGCCATGGTCGAGTAACCGGCCGCGCCCGGCTTGATCAGCACCTGGTGCGGCCAGCTCACTCCGTCGTCCTCACTGACCCGTACGGTCAGGTCGTCGCGGCTGCTGCCGGAGGCGTTGCCGCTGTACAGGGCGACCTCCGTGGTGGTCGGACGGCCGCCGGAGTCCACGTCGGTGGGGGAGAGGTACGAGATCTCGTCGGCGTTGCAACCCGGGTCGACGATCCCGGAGTTCCAGGCCGTGCCGAAGGAACTGGCCACGTCCGGGGCGCCGTTGTCGGTCGCGGTGGCGTACCAGCGGTTGCCGCCGCTGTTGGACCGCAGGTTCTGCACCACCTTGCCCGAGCCGCGCTGGATCGCCTTGCTCTCGTTCACCCCGGTGGCGGCCGAGGTGCCGGCCTTCCAGGTGACACCGTGGTCGTCGGAGTAGATGTCGGCCGCGTGGTCGACGCCGTTCTCCCGGTAGACGATGGGCTGGACGAGCCGGCCGCTCGCCAGCTGGATCCCGTGGCCGGAGGAGGCGAACATGCCCGCCCAACTCTTGCTCTTCACCTGCGGGTTGACGTCGACGGGAGCGCTCCAGGTCACCCCGTTGTCGGTCGAGGCGATGTAGCGGATGTGCAACGCGGTGGCGTCGTCCGCGGAGTTGGAGCCGGCCGAGGAGCCGGTGAACCCGATGCCCGGTGCCGGGGAGTAGGTGAGGAAGGCGTAGATCTTGCCGTTGGCGCCCACCGAACGGTCGACCAGCAGACTCACGTCGCCGTAGCCCTCGGTGGTCGTGCCGGCGTGCTGGACGATCTCGGCGCCGGTCCAGGTGGCGCCCCCGTCACCGCTGCGCCGCATCGCGACCTGGATGTCGTTGCTGGTGCCGCCCAGATCGGACGAGTCGGCCACCCGGGCGTCGGCCATGGCGACGATCGTGCCGGTGTTGCTGACGGCCATCGCGGGGATGCGCACCGAGGCCACCGTCGCCGAGGTCTCCTCGTATGTGCCGTCCGCCGTACGGGTGTTGAGCCCGGCGATGGGGTCGGTCGTGGAGAACAGTGTCCGGGAGTTCATGCCCGGCGTTCCGGAGCCCAGCCCGCAGGCGACGGTGCCGCTCTCCGTACGGCTGAAGCCGGTGGCCGTGGTCGTGATGCCGTACGCCGTCCCGTCGGCCGGCGTCCAGTACAGCGAGTCGTCCGAGGCGCCGGCCGCGACCGTCCTCGTCCAGGGCGAACCCGAGCGTCCTGCCCAGGTGACGGTGAACGTCTTGGCGCTCGCCGACCGGTTGACCAGGGTCAGCCGAAGTCTGTGGGTCGAGGGCGGCGAGCCGTCGGCGGCACGGGGACACTCCATGCCGAGCTGGGCGCCCAGCGAGGCGCCGCAGTCCAGGGTGCCGCTGAGGGTGGTGGCGAGACCCTCGGGCGTGGTGACGACGACCGAGTACGCGGTGCCGTCGGGCTTGGAGAAGAAGAGATCGGTACGGTCCTGGGCGCCCACGGCCCGCGTGTACGTCCCGACGCCGGACCAGGCCGCGGTGAAGGTGGTGGCGGCCGAGGTGTCGTTGACCAGCGTGATCCGGATCCGGCCGCTGACGCAGTCCTGGCTCGCCACGGCAGACTGCCCGCTCGCGTCGGCGGCGGCCGGCCGGGGCGTGAGGAGCAGCGTGGCGACGGCGACGGCGAGGGCCAGCGCGGCGACCGCCAGCTGGTGAGGTATCGAACGGGAGCGTGACGGGGGTCGTGGGGCGCGCGGGGGGCGTTGGGGTCGAGAGAGCAGCACCTTGTCCGGACTCCTTGCGTAGGAGAGGGGTCTCTGATCGTGCACATCTGACACCTGATGCCTGACAGCTGATGAAGGACATCAGACATCAGTTTTCCCAGGACCTTAGAAGTACGGACCTGCCGCGTCAACAGGACCGGGGGCCTAGCTCGGCCAGTTCTCCAGCGTCACGTGGAGCGCGGCGACGGCTCGGGTCCAGGAGGCCCGTACGTCACGGGAGGCGCCGAACGCGCCGGTGGCCTCCAGGGCGCAGTAGCCGTGGAAGGTGCTGCGCAACAGGCGTACCGCGTCGGTGAGATCGGGCTCTTCGAGGCCGTACGCGCGCAGCATTCCGTAGGTCACCTCGGCGGTGCGCGCGAAGGCGGGGGAGGTGGCCGCGAGGCTCTGGTCGATACGGATCTGGGTCGCCGCGTACCGGCCGGGGTGCTCCAGGGCGTACGCGCGGTAGGCGTCGGCGAAGGCGGCCAGGGCGTCCTTGCCGGCCCGCCCGGCCACCGCCGCGGCGATGCGGTCGATCATCTCGGCGCCCGCGAGGAAGGCGATCCGGGTCCGCAGGTCGTGCAGGTTCTTGACGTGCGAGTACAGACTCGCGTCCTTCACCCCGAACCGCCTGGCCAGCGCGGACAGTGAGACGGCCGCGAAGCCGACCTCGTCCGCGAGGTCGGCGGCGGCCGCGACGACCCGCTCGGTGGTGAGCCCGGCACGAGCCATGATCGGCAACCCTTTCCCAGGACCGTTTTCCTAGGGCTTCTAGGCAAGAACGTGGCGAGAGTAGCAAGCCGCCGGACCGCGTGCCGCCGGACCGCGTGGCCGTCGGTGCCGCCCGGGTTCCGCCGGTGTCGGCCGGGTCAGCCGATCGGTGCGTACAGCACCCCCAGCTTGTCGACCTCGGTGCCCGCGCGCCCGGTGAAGCCGACGATCTGCCAACCGGCGGGGGCGGTGTACGTCACGGCGTCCGACGTGGCCGAACCGGCCGCCACCGTACGGGACTTGTCGGTGGTGAAGGCCGCCGAGAAGATCCGGGTCCGGCCGTCCTTCTGGCCCTGGGTGAGCTTCACCGAGGTGAGGTGTTCGCCGGTGGCGAGGGTGAGGGAGGCGGCCGTGCCGCCCGTACCGCCGTGGGCCAGGGACGTACCGCCGTCGAGCGTGAGGGACACGGCGTCCAGGCGGGAGCCGCCGCGGAGCGTCAGGGTGCGGGGCGAGGGGGTGGCCGTGGTCGGCAGGTCGTCCGCGTCGTTGAACGCCGTGCCGTGCGGGCCGCCGAAGAAGTCGCTCGCCCGGAGCTTCGCGGACAGGGACCAGGAGAAGTCGACGGTGTGCGGGAAGTGGTCGGAGAGGTTGCCGCCGGCCGAGTCGAGGAACTGCGCCCACTCGTTGTCGTAGCGGGTCGCGGAGAGGTTCACCAGGGGGCTGCCGCGGTACAGGACCTTGTCGACGACCTCGCAGGAATCGGTCGGCGCGGTGGTGGGGCAGACGAGCGCGTCGCTGCCCTGCGCCGGGGCGCTGCCGCCGCGCACCAGCCGCACCCAGGCGTCGGTCAGCCCGTTCTCGCTCACGAGGGTACGGATGTTGTCGCCCGCGCGGGTGTAACGGGTGTTGGTGTCACCCATGACGACCACCGCGTTGCCCGCCGAACTGGCCTGGACGAAGTCCGAGAGCTGCTCGATGTTGGCGCGCCGGGCGGCGAGGGCGTCGTCCGTGTCGTCGGCGTTGGTGTGCACGTTGTAGAGGTCGACGAAGACACCCTCGGCGAGCCGCACCCGCGCCAGCGAGAACCCCTTCGGGGTGAGGCAGTTGGTGCCGGTGCAGTCGTTCCACCCCACCCGCTCGAAGTCCTCGAAGGAGTGGTCCGAGAGGGTGTTGAGGCCGTCACCGAAGGGGACACCACCACTGGTCGCCGTGCGGTACGGGTGGTCGTCGCCCGCGTACAGCGCCGCGTGGTAGTTGAAGTCCTCCTGGACGTTCACGATGTCGTAGGCGCCGAGCCGTGGGGAGATCAGCGGGGTGTTCTTCGCCGGGTTGCCGGAGCTGAGCCCTTCGGGGAGACCGGCGACGTTGTAGGTGAGGACGTCGAAGGTGCCGGAGGAAGGGGCGGCGGCTGTCGTGGCGGTGGCGGGGGTGGAGGTGGCGGCGGTGAGCCCGGCCACGGCCAGCGCGCCGGCGGTCAGGGTGCCGATGAGCCTTCTGGGTCTTCTCATGGTGGGGTGCCTCCGGGCAACAGAGAAAACAGCGGGGGTGGGCGAGATGGGACGGTCAACTAGTCTGCTCTACAGGGTCAGTTGGGGAAACCGTGCGAGCTGAGGCGAGCCGCCGTGCCGGAGTCGCCCGCAGATCACTCCCGTGTCGCCCGGCGTTCATGTTTCACATCGAGTCTCCATAGCGCGCGACCGCACCGGCGGCGCCGGACACAGGAGGCCGACATGGGGCACGGACACAGTCACGGGCACGGGCATCACCACCACGGTCACGACCACGACCACGGGCACGGCCAGGAGAGCGCCCCGCTCCCCGCCGCCTTCGACACCTCCGTACCCGACGAGGCCCTGACCCCCGAGCAGCAGTCGCGCCGTTCCCTGCTCCGTCGCGCGGGCCTGCTGGGCGCGGGACTGGCCACGGTGGGCGCGTTCGGCGCGGCGGCGAGCGGTACGGCCGCCGCGCGGACGGCGACCGGTACGCGCCCCTCGTCCGGCGGCCGCAAGGGCAAGGGTTTCCTCTGGCTGGCCGGTGACCACCACATCCACACGCAGTACAGCAGCGACGGCAAGTACCGCGTCGTGGACCAGGTCCGGCAGGGCGCCGGGCACGGGATGGACTGGCTGGTCATCACGGACCACGGCAGCAACGCGCACGCGAAGATCGGCGTCGACAAGGTCAACCCGGACATCAAGGCGGCCCGTTCGGCGTACGAGGACACCCTCGTCTTCCAGGGCCTCGAATGGAACATCCCGGGCGCCGAGCACGGCACGGTCTTCGTGCACCCCGGCAAGAACGAGGTCTCCGTCCTCAAGCAGTTCGAGACCGACTACGACGGCAGCGTGAAGAACGCCTCCGACTCGACGCCCGCCAACGAGGCACTGGCCGTCGCGGGCCTGGCGTTCCTCGGTGAGCAGGTCCGGCGCCGCAAGGTCCAGGACGCGCTGATGCTCGCCAACCACCCGGCGCGTCGCGGTGTGGACTCGCCGCACGAGATCCGCGCCTGGCGCGACGCGACGCCCGCGAGTCACCAGATAGCCGTCGGCTTCGAGGGCGCCCCCGGCCACCAGGCCGCCGGTCTGCCCACGCCCCTCGGGATGGGCCGGGCGCGGGGCATCTACGACAACAACCCGAGCGCCAACTCCTTCCCGGGCTACCCGTTGGAGAGCTACCGCACCTGGGGCGGCTTCGACTGGATGACCGCCACGGTCGGCGGCCTCTGGGACAGCCTGCTCGCCGAGGGCAAGGCCTGGTGGATCAGCGCCAACTCCGACTCGCACCAGGTCTACGCGGACACCGCCGCACGTGGTGGCGGCGACTTCGACACCGACGGCCGCTACCAGGACCCGGTCTACAACGGCAAGATCGACGTCACCCAGGGCGACTACTGGCCCGGCCAGTACAGCAGGACGCACGTCGGCGCCGAGGACTTCTCGTACGCCGCCGTGATGGACGGCATCCGAGCCGGGCGCGTGTGGGTCGACCACGGCCAGCTCATCAGCGGCCTCGACGTCCGGGTCTCCGGCGGCAGCCGCTGGGCCACGCTCGGTGGCGCGCTGCACGTCAAGAAGGGCACGAACGTCACGCTGACCGTGGACATCGCACTGGCCCAGGACGCCAACTGGGCCGGTTTCATCCCCAGGTTGGCCAAGGTGGATGTCATCCAGGGCGATGTGACGGGCCCGGCCGCGGACAAGGACACACTCGTCGCGCCGACCGCGAAGGTCGTCAAGTCGTACGAGGTCGACAAGTCCACCGGCACGGTCCGGATCACGTACTCCCTCGGCCGTGTCGACCGCCCGCTCTACCTCCGCCTGCGCGGCTCGGACGGCAACCGGTCCGCCGTCGGCTCGCGCGGCGCGGCGGTCGACCCGGCCGGTCCCGCCATCGACGTGGTCGGCGACGCGGACCCGTGGAAGGACCTGTGGTTCTACTCGAACCCGGTCTGGGTCCTGCCCGCGTGACCTCTCCGAGGCACGTCAGCACGATGGACACGGCCGTACGCGACCTGCGTACGGCCGACCACCTGCTGCTGGAGCTGGCAGCCGAACTGTCCCTCCCCGAGGGCACGTTCGGCTGCACGCACTTGATTCGCGGCGAACGCCCGAGGGTCGCCCTCTCCTTCGCGACGGAGTCCGAGGACACCGCCGGCCGCCTCACGGCCAAGGGGTACGAAGTGACGCCCGGCGCCCCCGACGAGGTGGGCCGGGCGGTCGTCTACCCGGGCGCGACAGGGCTGACGGGCACGCTGACGGTCGCGGAGCTACGGGCTCGCTCCGCGATCGGCGGGTTCGTGGTGCTGGGCACGCCCGGTGCGCCTCTGCCGGACCAGCCGGTGGTGACCCGGGACCACGTACGCCCGCAGTGGCAGAACGGTGAGCTGATCCTGACCTTGATGCCGGCGGCGGGCGGGGTCCTGGTCCCGTTCGAGGTCCCGGACCCCACGCCGTGCTGCGCGGACCACTGATCGACGGTTGGACGGCCGACTCGTCGGCCGTCCAATGACGGTGTGCCGTGCCGTCGGGGCCGTTCCCGCCTATCGGGGCCCCGACGGTTCGGCCGGTCGATTCGGCGGGGCGGCCTGGGCGGCCTGGGCGTTCTTGGCGGCGGCTGCGGCGACGGTTGCCAGGTCTTGGCCCGAGAAGCCGGCCCGGCTCAGCACCGCCAGGGACTTGTTCGTCGCCAGCGTGCACAACGCCAGCTCCGCCGCCTCCTGTTCATCGGCCCCCGCCGCCAGCAACGCCTGCTCCAGCATCGCCCGCAAACCGTCGATCATGGCGCGGACCATCGCCTGGCCGTCCGCGTCGAGGGCCGGGAACTGCGTTGCCGACACCGTGAGCAGGCAGCCGTCCGGGACCGTCGGGTCGGCGATGCGGTTCAGGGCGACTTGCAGGTAGGCGGCCACAACGGCGCTCGGGCTCGGGTGGGGGCCGGACAGTGCCTGCTCGTACTGTGGGTGGTAGGTCTGCGCGTACCGTTGGAGGCTTTTGCGGAAGAGGGTGCTCTTGTCGCCGAAGGTGCCGTAGAGCGAGCCCCGGCCCAGGCCCGTGCCCTCGGTCAGGCGGTCGATCGAGGCTTCCGAATAACCCCAGCTCCAGAAGACGTGCATCGCACGTCGTAGCGCCTCGTCCACGTCGAATTGCTTGCGCCCTGCCATGGTCCGTCAGCCTACACATCTTGTACCGATCATTCAAAGATGGGTAGGGTCACCGGCATGACAAGCCTGAGTTCACTGCGACTGCCCGAAGGATTCCTCGACGTCTTCACCAGCCGGCTCGTGGAGGTGAACGGGCTGCGGCTGCACGCGGTCACCGGTGGGGACGGCCCGGCGCTGCTGCTGATCGGCGGGTGGCCCCAGACCTGGTACGCCTGGCGCGAAGTGATGCCCGGGCTCGCCCGCCGGCACACCGTCGTCGCCGTCGACTCGCGCGGGTCCGGGCTCTCCGACAAGCCCGACGACGGGTACGACGCAGGTACGCTCGCCGCCGATCTGGTCGCGCTGATGACCGAACTCGGGCACGACCGGTTCGACGTGGTCGGCCACGACATCGGTACGTGGACCGCGTACGCCCTCGCCGCCGATCACCCCGAGCGGGTCGGCCGGCTCGCCGTCGTCGAAGCGGTGATCCCAGGTCTCACGCCGTCGCCGCCGTTCTTCGGCCCGGACGCGGCCAACCTGAAGCTCTGGCAGTTCGGCTTCAACCGGCTCCCCGACCTCAACGAGGAACTGGTCCGGGGACGGGAACGGCTCTTCTTCGGCTGGCAGTTCGCCACCAAGGCCGCCACGCGGACCGCGATCCCCGCGTACGCCGTCGACGTCTACGTCGACGCGATCACCGCGGATCCTCGCGCACTGCGGGCGAGCTTCGCGTACTACCGTGCGCTGGACGAGACGATCGCGCAGAACGAGCAGCGCGGCAAGACCCGGCTGACGCTGCCGGTGCTCGGCGTCGGCGGCGCGCTGTGGAGCGGCGAGAGCGCCACCCAGACGATGAGGCTGGCGGCCGACGACGTCACGGGGGTCGTCCTCGACGACTGCGGCCACTACCCGGCGGAGGAACAGCCGACACGGTTCGCCGAGATCCTGGAGGACTTCCTCGACGGCCGTCCGGTGGCAGGCACGCCGTGACAGTGACAAGCCGTATCGCCGCTGTAATCGCAGATCAGTACGGTACCGAAGCGGATTCGGTCGTCTCGCTCCTGGAGGAGGCTGAGCTGAGGCTGCCGACCAGCCGTACCACTCGGGGAAGAAGCACCACGGGATGAACGTGCAGGTCCTCACGGATCCAGCCGGCCGACGACATCAAGTGCTGGGCGGACAAGGCGTGGCAGGGCGCAGTTCCTGGATCACCGCCGTCGTCCACGCCAAGTTCGGCCCCGTTCACGGCCTTTCGGGTCGAGTGTCGGGGCAGGCGAGCGTGCAGTATGTGCAGGCTCGAAACAGGCGCATGAACTACGGGTGCCTCCAGCGGTCGAGCACGGCCGACAAACGTGCCCGGGGGCAACCCTCGGGAGTTCGGGCCTCGCATTGTTCTCCGGTCCTCTGGCGTTGTGCACCCGGCATGGGTGATCGATCGGGCGTCGGTAAGCCCAAGTTGCAGTTGTCGGCAGGCGGTTGACTGCAGGTGGAGGAGCTGTTTCGGCTGGTGAGCATTCAGGGCCGAGTTCTGTCGCGGCCTGCGCATGGCCTCCCGGGCCGACCCGGACAGACATTCGGGAATGTGAGAGCACGGTAGGTGTCGAAGTCGCGAGTGACGGGCTGTCGGTGGCTGCTTCTATTGTGGCCTCATGGGGAATTATTTTCAGACCGTCGTCGATCTCGACGCCACGCATGCGGACGCCAGAACCCTGGCAGACAGCGGACTTGACTGGCTGGTCAGGGAGGGGATAGTTCGGGCGGAGCTCACCGACTGTGTTCTCGGGGCGCCGTCGGGGCATCCGCCCGGTCCCTCCTGGGCCAAGGCGGTAGGTCAGGAGGACTGGGAGCCCAGCGACGGACTCAGGGTCGAGACCGGCCGCACCGTATTCAACTGCGGCCAGGGCGACCCCAGGTTCGCGGTGTGCCCCCATTGTGCCGGTCGGGCGGATTTCTGCACCGACTGGCTGGAGGAGATCGAGGGTGCGTGGGAGCCCTTCAGTGAGGCCATCAGCGCCTGGAGCGACACAGGCAGTGCGGCAGTCGCCTGCCCGCATTGTCGGCGCCCTGGTGACCTGACTGCGTGGACCTGGTCGGACAACTACTTCGCCTTCGGGCATCTCGGTTTCGAGTTCTGGGACTGGCCCGACTTCAGCCCCGGCTTCCTCGAAGGCCTTTCAGGCGCGCTCGGGGGGCATCGCACGGTCCTCATGGAAGGCAAACTCTGAGGGGGGAGCCGGAGTTCGTACGTCGTCCCCCGTTCGGCCGGGTTCCGGCGCCAACCGTCACGACAGCCAGGCTCTGGTCCCGCTGGTGCGCAGTACCCCACCGATCCGCTCCCGCTTCGTGCCCCGGCGTCGCAGCCCGGCCAAGCTCCATGCTGACAGGGGATACGACTTCGACCACCTACGCGGATGGCTTCGACGTCGGCAGATCGTGCCGCGCATTGCCCGGCGCGGCATCGAACCCTCCGACCGTCTCGGACGGCACCGCTGGGCGGTTGAGAGGACGAGGTCCTGGCTGAACGGCTGCCGCCTGCACCGCCGCTACGAGCGCGAGGCCGAGCATTTGCTAGCCCCCGCGCGCTGCCCGCCTCGATCGAACTCAAAGTCGGGCCAGTAAAGGTCATCCGAGAGGCAATACGTGATGCCGAGGCCACGTTCAACAGCGCACGCTTCCATCTCCGAGTCCAGCTCCGACGGCACATGGCCAATCAGGCGGATCCCTTCGAAGGTGACTTGGGGACCACGGATCCTCCGGCAGGGCCGAGTCGTCGATCGCGGCGACGGGGAAGACGGAGGGCTTCGCGCCCCGGCGGGCGGGTCCGGTCGGCGCCGGTTCTTCGGTGAGCAACCGTCCCCACGTCGTCAGGTAGATCCGCTAGATCCGCGCAGAGGACTTCGCGATGCCCGCGCCGCTGAGATAGTGCTCGACCGCCGCGGTGCACGACGCGGGCGGGGCGGACAGAAGCACGACCTGAGTGCGCGGCAACCGAAGTGCGCCCCCGCTCCCGAGTTCGGTCACCGGTTCGATCCTCATGCCCGCCCCGCCCTTCCGACATCGCCGCAGTAAATCCGGTATTTACTGCGGCAGTTACGTCCGGTCCGCCGGTCTCGCGGGCTACTGCTCGAAACCGGTTCGGCGGAGAGGGGACGTCAGTGCCCGTTGCGATGCCGTCTTGGTGGCGTGGTCATCCGTCGAGGAAGCGCAATAGCTCGGCGGTGACGAACCGAGGGTTCTCCTCGACGAGCCAGTGCCCGGCGTTCGGCACGTCCACCGCCCGCACGATGTTGGTCATGCGCGGGGCGACTGTGCCCTGGATCGCTTCGAGTTGTCCTTGGGCGGCCATGAGCAGGGTCGGGACACGCACCGGTGCTGCTGCCACAGTGTCGCGGACGTCTTTGTCGAGCGTGGGGTAGAGGTCGAAGCCGCCCGACAGGGCCTTGGGCCGACTGTAAGTTCGTGCGTACTCGTCGATCTCGGCGCCGGTGAACGGGGACCGGTCGGAGGTGCCGCCGAACGCCGTGCCACCGAAGGAGACCTGAGGATAGAACAGTGCCAGGTACTCGCGGACATCGTCATCCACGACCGCCTCGGGGACTCGTCGCTGGGAGTGAAAGGCGATGTGCCAGCTCAGTGAACGGTAGGTGCTTGCATCGATCGCGGGCCCGGGCAGCGGCAGGTCGAGGTAGCCGAGGCGTGCGGTGTCGTCGGGAAATTGGCTGGCGTACTGGAATGCCACTGCGGCGCCAAAATCGTGCCCGATGACACGAGCGTCACGCACCCCGAGCTGATCGGAGATCAGCTTGTGCACGTACCGCGCCAGCATGGCTTTGTCGTAGCCGGGGGGCGAGCCGGTGCTGTCGCCCAGTCCGGGGAGGTCGACGGCGTAGACGGTGTGGTGCTTGGCAAGTTCCGGCATGATCGGCCACCAGCCGTACCAGGTCTGTGGCCAGCCGTGTATCAGCACGACCGGTGTGCCACTGCCGCCCTTCACGTAGTGCATACGGACGCCGTCGACGTCGGCGAACTTGTGCCGGAAGGTCTTTTTGAACCGGGGATCGTCGTGGCTGGCGGCGGCGTAGGCGGGAACATCGCCACCGGCTGTCGGCGTGGACGTGGAGGCGGGGGTGGAACAGGCTGTGGTGGCGATCGTGAGCAGGAGGGTGAGCATCACGGTTGCCGCCGAGCGCGCGGAACGGAGGGAGCGGCGTGGCGACGGCCGTGGTTCCGTGATCATGTGTTTCCGTCCTGGAGAGGATGGGTCAGCGGCCGGTCGTGCCGTCGATGAGTTCGCGGAGGATGTCGGCGTGGCCCGCGTGCCGGCCGGTCTCCTCGATCAGGTGGGTGAGTGCCCAGCGGATGCTGGGAGCGGGGCGGTCCGGCCGGGGTCGGGGGACGGGTGCGCCGAGACCGGCGCACCCGTCGAGAACGTCGTTCGCGCGCTTGACCGCGTCTCGGTAGCGGGCGACGACATCGGCCACGCTGTCCGCCGGCGCGGCGCGGAACGTCGCCTGCCAGTCGGTGACGTCGTCCCCGAGGAACATCGACCGCTCGACGTACGTCAGGTGGTTGAGCAGGCCGAGCAGGTTCGTGCCCGACGGCACCGCGGCTGTTCGCACCTGCGGCTCGGGTGCGCCGTCGACCTTCGTGGCGATCGAGGACCGGAGGTAGTCGAGAAAGCCGCGCAGAACCTCGATCTCGCTGCTTCCGGTCCGGGGCGGTGGGGTGTCGCCACGGCCATTGCGGCGTGTGGTGCGGCGTGTGGTGCTGGGCAACAGTGGTCGCCTTCCTTCATCGGGGGCCTGCCGCCGCGTCAGGCAGTGCGGCAGATGAGGATGACGTGGTCGGTGACCTCGGCGGTGCGCCCGCCTGGTCCGGTCGCGATCCGGCGGGGGGCGTCGGCCCGCTCGACCGTCCATGTCTCCGGGGCCAGATCGATACCGGCGGCGACCTCCCGTGGGCTTGGGTACCGGGTATCGGCCACCTGATTCCACGACCACGGCGCGGCCGAGCCGTGGTCGACTACCAGCAGTCGCCCGCCTGGGCGCAGTGCGTGCGCGGCCGAGCGCAGGACGGCGACCCGGTCCAGGTCACCGGGGGTGTGCAGGTAGTGGGCGGAGATCAGGTTGAACTTGCCGGACGGGAAAGACCCGTGCAGGTCGTGTTGCACGGCGGTGACGCGGTCGCCCAGGCCGTGTGAGCGGGCGAGGGCGGCGAGCCGCTCGACCGCCACGGCCGAGATGTCGGCGGCGGTGACCTGCCACCCCTGGCCTGCGAGCCACAGTGCGTCGCCGCCGTCGCCGCATCCGAGGTCCAACGCGTCACCGGGCGGCAGGCCCGTCACTGTCTCGGTGAGGCGAGCGTTCGGCTGCGGGTTGCCGGCTGCCGGTCGGGCCGCGTAGATGCCGTCCCAGAAGGCGACCGCGTCGGTGGTGCTCATATCGGTGGTGCTCATCAGGACTCCTTGTGTCAGAAGGCGCTCAGTCTTGCCGGGGGCACCAAAAACTGGCACACAATCTTGCGGTAATGGCAAGATGAACCCCGTGGATCCCAAGACGGATGAAGACGTGCTCGACGCGGTGGGGCCGCGGCTGCGTGCGTTGCGCCGTGACCGCGGCATCACCCTCGCCGACCTCGCGGCGACGACCGGCGTGTCGGAGAGCACCCTGTCCCGGCTGGAGAGTGGGCAGCGCCGGGCGAGCCTGGAACTGCTGCTGCCGCTGGCCCGTATCTATGACGTTCCGTTGGACGATCTCGTCGGTGCCCCGCGCACTGGAGACCCCCAGGTCCACCTCAAGCCGATCAGGCGGTTCGGGATGACATTCGTGCCCCTGTCCCGGCGACCGGGCGGTGTGCACGCGTTCAAGATGGTCATCCCCGCCCAGCCGGAACCACTCGAACCGACCCCGCAGACCCACGAAGGCTTTGAATGGCTCTACGTGCTCAGCGGACGCCTGCGCCTCGTGACCGGCGAGCGCGACCTGACACTGCCGCCCGGTGAGGCGGCCGAGTTCGACACGTCCTTTCCGCACTGGCTGGGCAGCGCCGACGGCGGCGTGGTTGAGCTTCTCATCCTGTTCGGCCTGCAGGGAGTGCGTGCGCATGTACGCACCGACCCTCATCGGTCGTCTCAGGCCGGGAGCCGACGGTGAACTCAGCGAGGGATTCTGTATTCCCGTCAGCAGCGAGCCTCACCGCGCAAACGCCGCAGTGGACAATGCCGCACTCGCAGAGATCGACCAGGTCGAATGCCAGTGGACACGAACGGGCCTTGGGCCAAGGCCCACCCGAGGGTGACCGAGCTGACGGACACGGTGACGATCGCGGAGCTACAGGCTCGCTCCGTGATCAGCCGGTTCGTGTTGCTGGGGGCGGTCGGCGAGCCCTCGCCGGGGCAGGTGGTGGTGACGCGGGAACACGTACGGCCGCAGTGGCAGGACGGATAGTTGGTTCTGACCTTGATGCCGGCGGTGGGAGGGGTGTTCGTCCCGTTCGAGGTGCCGGACCCTATGCCGTGTTGCGCGGGCTACTGACCAGCGTGACGAAGTCGCCCCAGGCGGTGGGGGAGAGGGTGAGCTGGGGGCCGTGGGTGTTCTTGGAGTCGCGGATGTGGATGGTGGCGGGGCAGGCGGCGACCTCTACGCAGTCGCCGGAGTCGTCGCCGCTGTAGGACGACTTGTGCCATTCCAGGGCTACCTCGACGCAGTCGCCTGAACTGCCGCTGCTGTAACTGCTCTTGAACCAGGCCAGTTCAGTGGTCCTCATGACGCTCCTCGAATCCGCTCCAGCAGGCTCCGAGAATCTTCGGGGGTGAGAGCCTGTGAACGAAGTTTCGCATAGCGAAGGTGCAGGACACTGATCGTTTGTGGGCTGGCGATGAACTGCCCGCTTTCCTGCCCCTCGCAGTAGCCGAGCCACTCGTGGTCGGCAGTCTCCAGAAGCTGGACAGGACCATCAAGTCCCGGATGCACGTGGCGTGCCAACGGCATCAACTGCAGTTCTACGTTGCGCAGTTCCGTGACCGCCAGTAGGTGATCGATCAGCGCACGAGTGACATCCGGGCCGCCAGTTCCACGCTGGATGACGTGCTCCTCGACGATGAAGCTGAACGCCGTGTTGGGCAGCTCGGTGAGCAGTCGCTGACGGTCCGCACGAGCGGTGAGCTGCGCCTCGATCTGGGCGTCGGTCAACACGGGCAGCCGCTCGTTGAAGAGCGTGCGCGAGTACGCCTCCGTCTGGAGAAGCCCCGGCACCAGCCGGTTCTCGAACGTGTACAGGCTGATGGCCTGCTCTTCGAGTTCGGCCCACTGGCGGAACCAGGAAGCCAGACCCGGGTCGCGCGTGGCGTACTTGGCCGCCGCCCGCAGTACCCCGAACGCGTCCAGTACCTCCTCCGCCCGCTCCACGTAAACCGCCGGAGGCAACCGTCGTCCCTGCTCGATCGATGCCACCGTGCATGGTTGGTAGCTCACCAGTGGTGCGAACTCCTCCTGGGTGAGCCCCGCTCGCTTGCGGAACGCCTTGTGGACCAGGCCGAACGTCTTGAGGCTGTCCGAGGGTTCGGGGTCGGGCGTCGTGCTGTTGGTCATGCCGAATAGCGTTACTGAAGGTGACTGTGACTGTCCAGGGAGTGAACTCGTACGAGTGTGGTGTAGGGGTGTCGGGGCTGGTCGACGGGCCTGTTCGCCGGGACCGTTGAGCCATGCAAGGAGAAGCCCGGGTCCAAGTACCCGTCACCGTACGTATGTTCACTCAGCTCTTCAGCTGTACTCCGCGAGGGGCCCGGCTCGCTCGGCGGCTGGTCGCGAACCGGATGGACGTGTGGGGGTTCGCGTACGACAGCGAGGTGAGCGAGTCGGTGACCCTGGTCGTCGCGGAGCTCGCGGCCAACGCGGTCCAGCACGGGCGCGTCGCGGGGCGCGACTTCCGCGTACGGCTGCTGATGCGGGCCGGCGAGGGCGTCGTACGGGTGGAGGTGGCCGACGGGCGGACCGAGCGGCTGCCTGTCCTGCGGGAGCCGGGTGACGGTGAGAGGGAGGGTGGGCGCGGGCTGCTGCTCGTTGCCGCGCTGGCCGACCGGTGGGGGACCGAGCTGTGTGCGGGAGGGGCGTACAAGGTGGTGTGGGCGGAGCTCCCGGCGCCGCGCTCCGGGTCCGAGGTGCCCCCGGGCGGCGGGGGCCGGGGGCGTGTCGGAGTCAGAGGCGGCAGCTGATCTCCATGCCGTCCTCGACGGGGAACGTCACGCTCTGGTAGCCGTTCGCCGGGTCGCGTACGTGGTCGAGGTAGGGCCGCATGCTCTCCTGGTCCACGTCGTCGGCGATGACCAGGGTGCCCGGCTTGAGGCGGGGTTCGAGCAGGTGCAGTACGGGGAGGCAGAGGTCCTTCCAGCCGTCCAGCAGGACCAGATCGACCTGGGCGTCCAGCTTTTCGAGCGTGGCGAGGGCGTCTCCCTCCAGCACCGTGATCACGTCGGCCAGGCCTGTCTCGGTGAAGGTCCGGCCGGCGGTGGCGATCTTGTGCTCGTTCAGCTCCGTGGTGAAGACGTGCCCGGTGCCGTTGTCCCGTACCGCCGCCGCCAGGTGCAGCGTGGAGATGCCGAAGGACATGCCGAACTCGACCACACCGGCCGGGCGCACGGCCCGTACGAGGTTGTAGAGCAGTCGGCCGCCCTCCGCGGAGATCGGCATGTAGATCTCCGCGGCCGCGTCGGCCTGCTCCTGCGCGGACGTCGGCGCGGGACCGGGGGGCCGGTTCGCCCTGATGCGGCCGTAGTGGGCGTCGTCGTCCGCGGCCTGCGCGAACATCCTGTCGAGAGCCGCTTCGACCCGGGGGTCGGCGAGCGTGTGAGTGAATGCCATGACCGGTAGAGTAGACGCAACGTTGCGTCGAGTCTAGGGGTACTAGTCTTGGGCCGGGAGGCAGACATGGAGCAGGCGGTCCAGGCGGCGGGGGACAGTGCATCCGACCGGAAGGCGGAACAGCGTCGTCACCACGGCAATCGGCACGGGCGCAGCGTGGCGGCCCGGCAGGCGGTGCTGGAGGCGGCCGACGGGCTGCTCGTCGAGAAGGGGTACGCCGGCGTCACGATCGAGGGCATCGCCGCGCGGGCCGGCGTCGCCAAGCAGACCATCTACCGCTGGTGGAAGACCAAGACCGATGTCCTCATGGATGCCTTCCTCCAGGACGCGACCGAGGAATTGTCGCCTCCCGATCTGGGTGACCTCGCCCTGGATCTACGCGCCTATCTGCGTCAACTGGACTGCTTTCTGGGGCACTCCGATGCCGGGGCCGTCTTCCGGGCGTTGATCGCGCAGGCGCAACTCGACCCCGAATTCGCCAGGAACTTCCGGGCCCGGTTCCTCGACGAGCAACGCCACCGCGACCGCCTGCCGTTGGAGCGCGCGGTGCGGCGGGGGCAACTGCCCGCCGGGCTCGACATCCCCGCGGAGGTCGATCAGCTCGTCGGGCCGCTCTACTACCGGGTGCTGGTGACAGGCGATCCGATCGGGCGGGGTTTCACCGATCGTCTCGTCGACGCCTTCCTTCATCGCACCGTTGAGTCAGGTCCACGCTGATGGGGAGTTGATGCCCCGTCGGACCTTGTCCGGTCTCGTCCGCTGCCGTCCGGTCCCGTCCCGGCCCCGGTGTGAGCGTCGCGGCGGCGGGTCACGTGGCACAAGGGATCGTGTCTTCCGCGCGTCCAACTCCCGGCATCGCCAGTCCCTTTGCCGCGTCGCCCCCGGGGTCGGTGGGGCGCCACGGCCGGATGGGCGCACTGCGAGTCTTCGGCTCTGCGGTGCGAATCGACAGGCGAGTGTCTTTTTGGCCTGAAAGCGACTTCTGAGTCGTTCCCTCCACCAGCAGATTCAAGCGCAGGCCGCCCGCGACGCGTGACCGACGTCGTCGCCGGACGTCTCATTCGCCTTCACTCATGAATCGGGGGACCCACACATGGCCATGACCAGGCTCACAAGAACACTGCTCGGAACCCTCACCGCGGCAGCGCTCGGCATAGGCACCCTCGCCGGAGCGACCGCGGCCACCGCCGCGCCCGCCCAGCAGGCTCCCGCCCAGACCGTCACCATCCAGGCGGTCAACAACCTCGGCCTGAACACCGCCGAGGGCAAGAGTGTCCAGTGCTACGTCCGTGACGCCGCGCCGGTCGGGAAGTACAACCCCGGCGTGATCGACGGCCAGCTCGGCACCAACAGCTGGAAGGCCTGGCAGCTCTTCCTCAACGACCGCGGGTTCAATGCCGGAACCGTGGACGGTGACGTCGGCCCCAACACCATCCGCGGCCTCCAGCGCTTCCTCGTCTACATCGGCTACGACACCGGCGGCATCGACGGTGACGCCGGAACCAAGACGCGGGCCGCCTGGAAGGCGTTCGCCAACCTCGGCGGAGGCTGGTGCTGACCGCACCCGCACCCGCAGCCGCCCCCGCACTCGTATCCGCACCCGCATCCATAACCGCTCACTGATCGGTACGCCCTGCCCGTTCGATCCGGGCAGGGCGTTCGTCTGCGCCCGCTGACTCCGCTCAAGAAACCAGCAACGCGGTGCCGACGCCCGTACGGCACCGCGTTGCCGCGGCCGACGTCCCCTCGCCGACCGCCCTGAACGCACGTTGACTGTACAGCTGGCCAACCAACGGGCCAAGCCCCAACTCCCGCACTGGCAAGCGTAGTTCGATCGGCCGTCCGGACCGGTGGATGGGCCTCGGAGAGGAGCGGCGACAATGGTCGCGCCGAGCCCGACCAGCCCGGCGCGGGAACCGAGGACGAGCGGGAATGGGGTGGCACGTGTCGCCACGGTCGGCGGAGGCCAACGAGGAGTTGAGGGCGCAGTCGCGGGAGCGGATCCTCGCGGCGGCCCTGGAGGTCTTCGCCGAGAAGGGGTATCACGACGCCACCATCTCGGAGATCACCGCGCGGGCCGGCGTCTCCCGTGGACTGCTCACCTACTACTTCCCCGGCAAGCAGAACCTGGTGGACGAACTCCTCGACCGGTACCTCGACGGGGTCTCCGCGCTCATGGAGGTCACCGGCACCCCCGACGAACGGCTGGCCGCGATCATCGACGGGGTCCTGGCCATGGCCGCCGCCACCGTCCCGGTCCAGCGGATCACGCTCAGCCTGGTCGTCAACCCTGCGACCCACCCCCTGTTCGCGGCGGCCGAGGCGCGCAAGGAGGAGCGGGTGGTGGCCCTGGAGGACGAACTGCGCGCGCTGTTCGCCGAACGCGGGGCCAAGGAGCCCGCGGTGGAGGAGGTGCTGCTGCGCAGCGTCCTGGAGGGTGCCATCTTCAAGACCGCCGTCTACGGGGACCAGTACCCGACGGAGGCGATACGCCGCCGCGTGTACGCCCTCTACGACCTGCCCGCGCCACGCGCCGATCTGCCGCTGCCCTCCGGCCCGCCCCGGACGGACCGGATGCGGGCCGGGCGGACACCGAGCGGCGGCTGAACGGGCCGTCGGCCAGGACGTCCATTTTTTCGCGCAGCACCGCGGTCAGGCCGGCCGGTTGGCCGTGAGCAACCTGGTGCCCAGCGGGGTGGGGACGTGCAGCACGGTGTTCCGGTCGCGGATCGACGCGGTCAGGCCCGCTTCCCGCAGACTCCTGACATGTTCGCTCGCCGTCGCGGAGGTCACGCCCGCCCGCCGGGCCACCTCGCCCGTCGTGCACCCGTCCTCCAGGGCCTGGAGGACGGCGGCCCGCCCGGGGCCGATCAGCCTGCCCAGTGAGCGGGGCCCGGCACCCGTCTGCCGGGGCAGCCACCAGTGGTGGGTCCGGGCGACCGGGTAGACCAGCACGGGCGGCAGGTCCGGGTCGGTGAGGGTGATCGGTGTCTGCCAGCAGAAGACGGACGGCACCAGGAGCAGCCCCCTGCCGTCCAGGCGCAGTTCGCGGTCGAGCGGGTAGTCGGCCTCCAGGTGGGGCGGGCGCCAGCGCAGCGACGGGCCCAGAGTCGACAGCAGCGCGTCGACGCCGCCGCACAGCATCTCCCGTGCGCGCACCGCCCGGTCGGCCTCGATCTGGGCCCGCACCGCGGACCAGTACGGTGCCAGGGCCGCGTGGAAGTAGCCGTGGAGCGCCTGCCCGAGACGCTCCAGTGCCGCGGGCTCGCCGTCCGCGAGCGGACGCAGCCACGACGGGGCGGTGGTGAGCACGCTCATCTCCTCGGCCAGTCGTCGGCGAGGGGTGGACAGGACCGCCTGGACCCCCTCCGGCAGCCCCAGCCTCGCCTCCGCCGGATTGAGGAAGTCGGGAAAGCTGCCGCGGGGCGGTGCCAACGCCCGCACCAGGCGCAGGTGATGACGGGGCAGCCCGCGCAACTCGGCCTGCGCCTGCGCGCGCCACGCGTCGAAGACGGTCCGGCCCTGACGGGTCGCCAGGACATTGGCGCTGAGTACGGTCTCCCACAGCGGGTCGGGAGAGGCGGCGACGCGGGTTCTCGTCAGGTCTTCGCTCGTGAAATGCACTCGGAGCACGGCAAAACTCTCACAGTCGGTCAGGCGATTGACTCAAGTAATCGGATGCAGCGGGTGGCCGCGGCAATTGGCCGCAGTGTGTGGGCGCGCGGCGGTTTCTTGCATTCGCCTTTCACTCGGTGCTCCATCGCCTCGACTCGCCCTCACCATTTCCTGCTCGGCATTTCCCGCTCCTCGTCACTGTTCCCCGGGGTGCGGCGGGTCACACGGTCGTGGCAGGGGGCGCCCGGCGCGCGTCACGACGTCGAGTGCGCCCGTGACCAGCGCATTTCAGCGAGCGCCGAATCATGTGGCAGGAACGGTCGGGGCCGGGCACGCTGATCGGTGTACGCGACCAGGCTGCATCACCGGTCATAGGGGGAAACATCACCATGCGTAAAAACGCTGCCATCGGGGCGGTTGCCGCCGCGGCTTTCACCGCCGTGCTGGCCACCGCGCCCAGTGCCTCTGCCGAAGCCAATCCGCCCGGGTGCGAGAAGGAATACTTCTGCGGCTACAGCGGGGAGAACCAGACCGGTCAACTCGTCCTCAAGACCAAGGGGAACTGGACCGGGAGCGTCGCTGTCCGTTCGGTGTTCAACAACGGGGTCGCCTTTCCCGGCGCCGACCACGTCGACGTGACGTACACGTCCCCCGGTGGCGGCGGGGAGACGGGCTGTCTGCACTACAACCCGGGCCCCGGCGCCTACAAGGTGAACGCGGCCGAGGGCGTCCGCATCGTCAAGGTCGTCTGGCGCGGCGAGTGCTGACACACGTATCGGCACACGTATCGGCATGTGCGTCGACACACATGCCGACACCAGCACTGACGCGAATGACGACTCGGTCGACGACCACGGAAGGGTTCTGATCATGCTGACCGGAAAGCGACTCGCCACACTCGGCGTCTCCACCGTCGCCGCCGCCCTGCTCGGTGTCGTGGGCGTCGCCCCGACCGCCTCGGCGGAGGCCAACCCCGCCGGCTGCGGGAAGGGGTACTTCTGCGCCTACAGCGGTGCGAACCAGAGCGGACAGCTCGTCCTCAAGGTCGCCGGCAACTGGTCCGGCAGTGTGGCCGTCGGCTCCATCTTCAACAACGGCGTGGTGTTCCCGGGCGCGGACCACGTCGACGTGACGTCGTTCGTGGGCGGCCAGCCGTCGACGGACTGCTTCCACTACAACCCCGGCCCTGGCAGGTACAAGGCCAACGCCGAGGCGGGGCTGACCATCACGCGGGTCGTCTGGCGAGGTGAGTGCTGAGCCGGTTCCCCTGCCGCTGACGTCGTGCGGCCTGCGGGCCGGTGGGGACGGGGCCGAAGAACGGGGGGCGGCCCTGTCCCCACCGGCCCGGTCCTGCGGCTGCTCTCCGGCCCGCCGATGCGGTCTCAGGCCTCCTGCTTCGTCCGGTCCCGCAGAGCCTCTTCGACCGCGTCGCGGACCCGGGCGTCCTCGCGTTGCTTGCGCTGGGAACGGGTGCGGCGGTGCAGGAGGTACGCCGTCACGGCTGCGGCGAGCAGGAGTGCTGTCAGCAGGACCAGGGTCCAGGGCACGGCCCAGCCGGTGGTGGTGGCCCCGACGGGCTTGAGGGACGTGGTCGAACCGGCCGCGTCGGTGATGGCGGGCGTGACCGTCGCCTTCGCGGTGAGGCGGAGGGCCGGGGTGACGTCGTGGACCGGGACCGTGACCTTCCAGCGTTCGCCGGGGAGCAGCTCCGGGGGAGCGGCGATCCGGCCCGCGTGGGTCTCCAGGGTTCCGAACGGGCCCGTGAGGGTGACCTTCTGGGCGCCGGAGAGCAGGGCGTTGCCGGTGTTGTGGAGCGTGTACGTGACATCGGCGTCGCCCTGGCCGAAGGGGTTCGCCGTGCCGTGGTAGTCGACGCGCAGGTCCTCCACGGCGAGCGTGGGCTTCAGGGCGCCGCTGACCCGCAGCTTGATCCGGATGCCCAGGCGCCGGTCGACGGCGATGCCCTCGGTGTCGTCGGACTGCTTGAGCGAGGTGAGGATGCCGCCCACGTAGTCGCCGGGGGTGGCGTTGCGCGGGACCTTGACGGTGAACGGGATCTCGGCCGTCTTCCCGGGCGCGATCCGCACCGTGCCGTCGCCGGTCGCGCGGACCCAGGCGCCGATGCCGAGGGACTTCTTCTCCTGTGTGAGGAGGTCGAGTTGGCCCTTCTCGGTGGTGTAGCCGTCGGAGGCGTAGAGCGCCAGGCCGAGCGGCGTCTTGCCGTGGTTGGCGACGACCATGGCGTCCTTGACCTGGCCGCCGGGGTTGACGCCGTAGCTGAAGCTGGACCGGTCGTCCCCGTACCCGTTCGCGGCCGTGCGGACCGTCCAGGTCACGTCACCGTCGGCGGCACCGGCACCGGCACCGTCGGCGGCCTGGGCGGGCCCCGTCGACGTACCGGCGAACACCAGGGCGGCCAGCAGTGTCAGGGCGGCGTGACGCAGGACGGCGCGGGCCGTACGGCTGCGTGATGGGGATATGCGCATCGCGGGGCTCTCCGGGTTGTGCCGGCCCAGCTGGTACGGCTCAGTCGGCTGGGTCTGCGGAAGGGGCGGGGCAGACGGTCGGCCGGGTGGCTTCCCGCCTGCCCCGCGGGTGGAGCGGGGTGGATCGACTACTCGGTTGCCGCTGCGCTGTTCAGCTGCTCAGCGCGGTGATCGTCAGGGTGGCGCGGTAGCCGCCCTTCTGGACCGAGTCCGGGAGCTTCAGGTCCAGGTCGGCGCCCAGCCTGGCCTTGCCACGGGCGTGGCCCTGCTCGGCGGAGCTGAGACCGCGCGAGACGGACAGGCCCTTGCCCTGGTCGTCGTAGCCCGAGGCCACAGAAGTACCGGCCACGGCACCGGCACCCTGGTCGAGGATATACGGACTCCAGCCGAGGTAGGAACCCGAGAACGTCTTGCCGGCGTCCCTGAAGTCGCTCACGTTCGCCGACACCGACCAGGGCGACAGCGTGCGACGGGAGTCGGTCACGAGGATCGGGTTGATCTTGCCGGCGGCGGTGAAGTGGTCGCCGTCCTGCTCCTTGGCGGTACCGAGGTCCACCAGACCGTTGTAGCCGTCGATGGTCCAGCCGAACTCGCCCGGCGCCACCTCGGGCACGTTGACCTGGAGGGACTGGCCGTCACCGTTGTACGGGTGGACGCTCACCTTGTCGACGACCGAGCCGACGGGCTGGTCCGCGGTGGTGTTGGTGCACCAGTCGCCGTTCTCCACCTGGGAGTTGGGGGCCGCGCAGGTGCCGCTGCGGATGTTCTCCACGACGAGCTTCTCGTCACGGACCTGCACCTTGACGTAGCTGCGGACGTGCTCCTGGTTCTGGACCGAGTTGTACCAGTAGCTGTCCGGGTTCAGCGGGTCCGCGCCGTTGCCGGCACCGCTGGTTCCGCTGCTGTCGGGCTTGGTGATGTCGTAGTACTTCGAACCCGACGCGGAGTTGGCGGTGACGTACAGGACGCCGCCGGGACCCGGGTACACGTTCGAGGCGCCGGGCTGCTCGTCCTTGTCGGCCTTCTCACCGTTCTTGACGAGGTAGCTGCGGGAATAGCTGTGGTCGTGTCCCTGGAGGACGATGTCCACACCCAGCTTGGAGAAGGTGGTCGGGAAGTCCACACGGCGCGCCTTGTTGTCGCCGTCCTTGGCGTGCGAGGCCGGGGAGTAGATCGAGTGGTGGTAGACGAGCACCTTCCACTTGGCCTCGGAGCCGTGCTGGTTGATGACGTCCGTGACGTACTTGGTGTGCGCCTCGTCGCCGCCGCCACCCTGCGAGGTGGCGTAGCTGTTGCTGTTGAGGTCGATGAACAGCACATCCTTGTAGATGTACCAGTAGTCACCGCCCGAGGTGTTGGACGCCGGGTTGCCGTTCGAGTAGTACGCCCCCGAACGGTCCGTGTTCGGCGTCGAGAAGTGCTGCTCGTAGGCCTTGCCGCCGACGTCGTGGTTGCCGATGGTCGCGGCGAACGGGTACTGCCGCAGCTGGTCGGGGGCGAGGAACGCGTCCCACTGCGACTCGTTGTTGGCGCTCTCGACCTGGTCGCCGCCGGATACGAGGAGTTCGGCGTCCTTGTTGGCCTTGGTGGCCACGTCGAGGGTGTCCTGCCAGCCCGCCTGGTCCTTCGCGGTGTTCCCGGAGGAGCCGATCTGCGGGTCGCCCAGGAAGAGGAAGTCGTACTCGCCCTCGAAGTCCTGCGTCCTGAACGCGTAGGCGCCCGACCAGTTGCCCTCGCCGCCGACGCGGTAGGAGTACGCGGTGTTCTCCTTGAGGCCGGTGATGGTGGCGTGGCGGTTGTAGCCGCCGCTGGTGGAGATGTTGGCGCCGCCCAGGGCGTCGAACGTGGCGGCGTCGGCGGGGAACTCGCCGGCGGCCAGCTGGGCGGTGGGCGCGACCTGGATCTTCTGGGTGGTGTCGGCGGAGGAGTACCAGCTGACGGTGCGCTGGGTCTCGTCGGCGCCGACCCCCAGGACTATGCCGGTGAGGGTGGCGGAGTCGGCGGCGGCAGCGGGGGAAGTGAGTCCGCCGCCGCCGAGGGTCAGGATCAGACCCACGGATGCCGCGACGGCGGTGCCTGCCACGCGGCGTCGCAGGGGCCCGTGGGCCCCCGCGAAGAGCTTTGTTCTCATGACGTGTCGTTTCTTCTGTTCTTCTGTGCGCATGCGGTGTGCACGCAAGGGAGATCGTCAAACTTTCGGTACCAGGTAAACCCCGCATAAATGCGGACCCGGTATCTGCTGAACATCCCGCTCAGTCCCCTTCGGTCCCGCTCAGGACAGTCCGAACGTGCGCTGTACGAACCAGATCAGCCCCATGCCCGCGACCCCCGCGGAGATCGTGCCGGTCGCCCACAGGCCCGCCCGCCGGGAACGCCGCCGCAGGAGCAGCAGCAGCGGAAACACTACGGCGATGACGGCCAACTGCACCGCTTCGATCCCGACGTTGAAGACCAGCAGCGACCACAGCAGGGTCCACGACCACGCCGCGTCGATACCGAGCGCGCCGGCGAAGCCGAGGCCGTGGACCAGGCCGAAGCAGAACACCACACCCAGGCGTGTCCATCCGGCACGGTCCAGCGCGAAGTGGCCGCCGCCGCCCGGCACCGGCAGATCGGTGACATGGACGCCACGGCTGCGGATGCGCCACAGGTGCCAGCCGGCGACCACGGCGATGGACAGCGCGATCACCGGTTCGACGAGGCCCGCCGGCACGTCCACCAGCCCGAGGGCGGCCAGCAGGAACGTCACCGAGTGGGCCAGCGTGAAACTGGTCGCCGCGAGGACGATCTCGCGCGGTCGCCGTGACCCGGCGATGAGCGCGAGCAGGAACAGGATGTGGTCGACACCGGTCAGCAGGTGTTCGGCGCCCAGCCGGAAGAACTCCCAGAAGCGCTCGGTCCACGACTGCGCGAGGGAGAAGGACGGGTGGGCCGCGTCGAGCGCGGCGCTGCCGCTGTCGCCGCCGACCGCGTAGGTGGCGATCGTCTTGGTGCCCTTGACGTACTCCTCGGCGTCCGGGAAGAGGCCGCTGCGGATCTCGTGGCCGCCGCCGACCTCGCCGTGTCCTCCCGCACAGGTCCAGTCGAGGGTGAGCAGGGCGTAGGGCACGCCCTCCTCGCGGCCCATCCGGAAACCGCCGGCCTGGTCGGCGCGGCAGGCCGTCCCGTCGGCGGTGACCGTGAAGCGCCGGGTGACGTAGTCGACGGCCGTCGCACGGTGGGCGTCGAGCGCCGCGGCCTGGGCGTCGGTGTCCCCGGCCTCGAACGCGTCCGTTCCGGTGCGGAAGAGCGGGTCGTCGTGCCCGGCGTCGGCGGCGGACACCACCAGGAGGTCGTACTCCAGCTTGAGCTCGGTCCGCAGCCGGTCGGCGCCCGCGGCGGCGTCGGTTCCGGCGTCACCGGCGTCGATGACGTGTACGTACACGGTCGAGGTGAAGCCGTGGGCGGCGGCGGGCCGGCCGAGGCCGAGCAGGATGAGGAAGAACACCGCCGCGGCGAGAACGACCAGGGGGCGGCGGACAGGGTGTGACATGGGGCTCCTTGAGGTTGCCCGTGCACCGTGCTGGTCCGGTGTGAATTCACGCTGGCCGTTCGACGAACCGTATGAGAACAACTGCTCGATCAGGGCTGTGTGGGTGGAGATGTCCGAAAGCGGCAGCGCAGGATGGTGGCCGCACAACACCCGCACCCGCACCCGTACCCGTACGCGCGGCCTCTGCCTCAGCCTTGCCCCCGTTCCGCCCTCGCCCTGGAGGACGATCGTCTTGCGCCGCCCGCTTCTGGCCGCCGCCGCCCTGGCCGCGACCGCCGCCCTCGTCACCGGATGCGGTGACGGCGATGGCGACGACTGGTCGCAGTCACGTCCGCGGCCCTCCGCCGTCGGTGAGCTGCGCCCGGGATTCGTCGACCCGTCCGCCTCACCCGCGCCGGAGGCGACCGTCACCCCGCGGCCCGGTTCCTGGTCCGGGGTACGGCCCTCCGAGGGCTACCGGGTGGCCCTGCTGACCGCGGGCGACGACCGGCCGACGAAGGCACTGGTGACCGCGGTACGGGACTGGGCCGAGCGCGAGGACGTCGACCTGCGCACCGAGACCGTGACCGACGCCGCCGACATGGTCCCCGCCGTCGACAGGGTGATCGGCATGCGGCCGGACCTCGTCGTCAGCGCGGGCGACGACCTGATCGACGCGCTGGCCACGGTCACCCCGAACCATCTCTCCCAGCAGTTCCTGGTGGTGGGGGCGGAGCTGGCCGAACCCACCCACAACGTGACCTCGGTCGACTGGTCGGGGGCGTCGTTCCGCGGCGAGGGACTGGGCATGTCCTCGGCCTACGACCCCGCGTCGTTCACCGCGGCCCGCTGCGCGGCGGCGATCCGGGCGGGCGCGGCCGCGGTGCTCTCGGGCTGGACGGGCATCGTGGTGTGGGTGGACGACTTCTAGCCGTCCCGGCCCGCGGACCCCCGGCGGTGCCTTCCGCTGATGCCCCGGCGGTGCCCTCCACCGGGTCTTCGGGCGCTTCGGGCGCTACGGGGTCTGCCCGGATCGCTGGACCTTCTTGATCCTGCCTGCCGCCTGCTGGATCCTGGCCCGCCGGAACTCCCTGGAATACAGGGCCTCCAACTCGGCGGCGGTCGCCCCGAAGTGACGCCAGTACGTCTCGCCCACGAGGGCGGCCTCGCCCGACTCGTGGAGCAGGACGGTGTACAGCATGTTCTTCGCCATGTGCGGGACGCGCTCGACGCTGGTCAGGTCGAGGACGACGAGCCGGCCGGGGGCCCTGACGACGAGGTCGGGCGTCAGGTCGCCGACGAGCCGGGGCCCGCCGTCGTTGGTGAACAGCGGTCTGAGCTGCTGTTCCAGCTCGGCCACGCCCGGGGTGCGCCGCACATACGTCTCGATCGGCAGGTCCAGGATCTCGGCGGGCAGCCTGGAGAAGGCACGCAGCGACGTCTCGGGGACGACGGTCAGTCCGCTGCCGGCGAAGCGCGCCTCGACCAGACGGGCGAAGGCGAGGTGCAGCTTCGTACCGCGCGTCGCGGGCGTGAGCGCGGCACCGCCGACCTCGGCGATCGCCTGGGCGACCAGGTCCTCCAGCGCCTCCACGGTCAGCACCGTGCCCGCGCCCCCGCCGCCCGGCCCGGCCGGGGTCTTCGCGGGCGCCTGAAGAGGAGCCTTCCGCTCCGCCTCGCCGAGCGTCCGCACCAGCTCGTCGATCTCGGCCGGGGTGAACAGCCGCTCACCGTCCTCCAGCATCCCCTTGCCGACCTCGGCACGGGAAAGCACCGAAGTGCCCTTGGACTTCGCCCCGGCGGCGAGGATGTCGTCGCCTCCGCCCACGGTGAGCAGGACCCCTTCCGCGGTGACCGTCGACGGCCGCTCGGTGAGCAGGAAACGGACCACGTCCATCAGCCGCAGCCCGATCGAGTCGAGCGCCGCCACGCCGACGCGGTTGACGGAGACCACCGCGCGGACGGCGCCCCCGGCCAGCTTCGGCAGAGCCCTGACGGCCTCGGGCAGCGTGAGCAGGGTCATCACCAGCTGCCCGAGGACCCGCCCCGCGTCGAAGAACTCCAGCTGCTCCAGCTTCTCCAGGAAGGTGTCCCGCAGCTGCCGCAGACCCTGTTCGGCGGTGACCAGCGGATGCCCGACACAGGTGACGATCGCCGTCCAGAACCGGTGCCGCTCCCGGGCGAGCTGTTCGGAGAACACCGACCCCGCCAACATGCCGATGACCTCGACGACTTGGTAGAGGTTCTCGCCCGCACCCCACAGGACTCCGCTGAACACCTGGGCCCCGTCGGCCACGTTGGGCTCCCAGTTGGCGAGGACGTACGTCCAGGGCACCTGCCGCTCGTGCAGGAAGGTCCTGAACTCCCGTACGCGGACCAGCGCGAGCGCCTCACCCAGCTTCCCCCGCCTGCGCAACTCCTCGAAGACCGACATGAGTTCGTCGGCGTCGAGCCCCCGGAGGTGGGACTTCATGGTGGCCGCGACGACCGAGCCCGGCGCGCCCGACAGACCGTGTTCGAGCGCGTCGGCGATCCGTGCGGCGGCCGCCCGGAAGGCACCTGGCCCACGGCCGACGATCGTCGTCTCACGGAGGGTGGTGAGATCGCCGGTGTACGCGAGCACGCCGGCCGGCACGGTCACGGTGTCCCGGGTGACGACCCGCAGCCCGGTGTCGTGGCGGCGCCCGTCGTCGGTGACGCGGTGCACGGCGTAGCCCGCGCCGGGCACGGCCGCGGCGACCAGGCCGAGCCGTTCGCGGGCGATCGGGTCCAGGTAGAAGGCCCCGGCGCCCAGCCGGGCGGCGACCGTCCGCTCCCGGTCGGGGCCGCCCAGCGCGGGCACGAGCCGGACGTCCGTCGAGCCGACCACGAGGCTGTCGGCGGAGATCCGGCCGAGCAGCGCGTTCCGGTACTCGTGGCCCATGCGGCTCCGCAGGGCCGCGAGCCGCACCGGGGTCCAGTCCCGCTCACGCACGGGCGGCGGCACCGGGGTGCCCCGGTGCGCGGCCGAGGGGTGCGCCCCGCCACCCAGGTCGCGCCCACCGGACCCGGTGCCGAGCCCCGCCCCGGTGCCGGCCCCGGTGCCGAGTCCGCCGGCGGGCCGGCCGACGGCCCCGGCGGCGTCCGCGCCAGGACCGCGCAGCAGTGGCAGGGCGACCGGCCGGCCTCCGTCGTCGTAACTCGGCACCCGGTAGCCGTCCCTGCCCTCGTCCCCGGCACCGGATGCCGCCGGGTTCGTCTGCTCGCGGGCCCCGCCGGGTTCCGCAGCCGCCGCTGCGGGTACGGCGGTTCGGCCGCCGGCCGCCCGTACGGCGTCGACGAGGGACCGGCGGACGGCGACCTCCAGGAGCCGCGCGGTCTCGGGGGCGAGCCCCTCGGGCCGGGCGATGCCCTCGGGCAGGTGGTAGTACCGCCGTCGGCCGCCCTGTTCTCCCCCCTCACTCGTCACGGCCCCGTTCACGGCACCCTCCTCCCGCCGACGATCCGGTAGACGGTGCTGACGTCGTCGGCGGTGACCTCGAAGACGATGTCGGGATGCCGGGCGCTGAGCCGGGCGAGCACCCCGGCGCGCGGCCCGCCGCCCAGCGCGGCGGCGCAGACGGAACAGACCTCCTGGTCGACCCGGATGTACACGGTCCGGCCGCGCGCGGCGGCCCGTTCCTCCCCGGTCAGGCGGTTGAGGCGGGCATCGAGCCGCTGGCCGAGATCCTGCTCGGCGTGCCCGTGGGCCTGCGGCACGACCACGTTCTCCGGAGGCCGGATGCCGTGGGCGGGGTCGTACGAGCCGAGGGCGCGCGGTGATCCGCCGGCGAAGGACTCTCCGGCGAGGGCGGGGATGTCGGAGCGGGCGACGGCGACCGTGCCCTCGTACCCGGCGGCCGTCTTCGCGGTCGCGGGCACCTCCTGCTTCCCGCCCACGGTGGACCGTTCCTCGAATCCGGCGCGCTCAGGAGTGGCGGGCTTGCGCAGCCCGGCCGCCTCCAGCCGCCGCCGCTCGGCCTCGACGAGGGCGCGGGCCGCGCGCAGGTCCTCGCGCAGCCGCTCCTGTACGGCGGGGTCGGTGGGCCGCTCGGGCCGGTACGGGCGGTGCCGGCCGCCCCAGGCCTCGTCCAGGTACTCCTTGGCGACCGGGTCGCCGGCCTCGCGGGCCGCCAACTCCTCGGGCCGCGCCCTCTCGTACCACGCGCGGTCCAGGGCGGCCTCCCGGTCGACGAGCGAGGCCTTCTTGAGCTCCTGCCAGCTCGGCCACCGGGTGGCGGGGGCGGCCGGTCGCACCGAGGCACCGGGAGGCCGCGCACCCGGCGGCCTTCCGCTCGCAGCCCGCGTGCCCGGTGGCTCGGCCACCGGCTCGGCCGCCGGGGGTCGCGTGCCCAAAGGCGTCCGGCCGTGGGCGAGTCCCTCCGCCGCCTCGTCGACCCGCTCGGAGAGCGCCCGCGTCCAGGCCCGTGCCTCCGCCGCCGAGAGGCCCTGGCCCATGGTCTGCTCCATCCGCCGCCGGGTCAGGGCCATGGCCTCGGCCCACCGCTCGGCCGTGACCCCTTCGTCCCTCAGGAGCCGGGTGAGCAAAGCGGCCTTGACCAGGGTCGGCCCGGCCCGGGTGAGCAGTGCGCGCAGGACGGGCTCCGCGACGAAGACGCCGACGATGCCGACGACCGCGTCGAACTCCATCCGGCGCACGTACGTGTCGATGCCCGACCACTGTCCGTCCTGGAAGGCGACGGTGACGACGTCGTGGGCGAAGACCGCCAGAGCCCCCGTGGTGCCCCCGCCGACCGTGCCGGTGAGGAGCTTGGCCGTGATCCAGGAGGTGATCCGGGCGCGCAGGGTGGCGGTGCCGATCCGGCTCCCGGCCCAGCCGCCGAGCCCGCCGCCGATCCGGAAGCCGATCGTGCCGAGGTAGCCGTCGACGGCCGCCTCGGCGAAGCCGCCGACCGTGACCTCCTCGTCGGCGAGGAGGGTCCTGAGCAGGTAGGCGTCCACCGAGAGCCCGACACCGACACGCACCGCCGTGCCTCCGCCGCCCAGTCGGACGAGGGAGGCGACGACGCCCGCCTCCCAGGCGAGGGCGAGGCCGCCGACGGCGACCACGGCGAATCCCGCGATCCGGTAGAGATCCCCGGCACGGCCCAGCCGCCACTGGACGAGCCGGGCCTCGAACTCCCCGACGGGTTCGGTCGACGGCCCCGCGGCGCACCTCCAGGTGTCGCCGCCGCCCACGACCCGCGAGACGATCTCGAACCGCACGTCGTAGGAGGGCAGCCCCTGCTGCTGGGTGGCGAGCACCTCCAGGAGCCGGATGCCGTACTCGACCTCGACCTCCTCGAAGTCGTCCGCGGTGATCCTCGCCGCCCGCGCGGCCCGCTCGACGGCCAGCGCGGCGAACTCGGCCTCGCTGTAGGCCTGTCGGTCGCGTCCGGTGAGGACGTCCTCGACCAGCCGGGCCCGCTGGGCGAGGAGTTCGGCGCGCAGGGCCTCGGCCCTGCCCGGCTTGGGACGCTGTGCGCCCAGGCTCTTGCGGTAGAGGATGTCGGCGTCGCCCAGGAGCTGACCGGCGCGTACCGTCCCCGACGGCCGCCGGTCGAGCTGGATCGCCCCCTGGCCGGGGCCGCCTGGGGTGTAGGCGTGGGCGGTGGTGGCCGCGCGCTCCTGGGAGAGGGCGGCGCGCAGGGCCCGTACCCGCTCGTGGTGCGCGTACGGGGTGGTCTCGCACCGCTGGAGCAGGCGCAGCCGCAGGGCGAACCGGCGGGTGGCGTCGGCGCGGTCGAAGAACTCGCCCAGTTTCCCCAGCTGTTCGAGCTCGGCCAGTACATGGGCGAAGCGGCTGCCGAAGCGGCCCCGCTCGTGCGGGGTGGACTCGGTGAGGAGGGTGTCCAGGGCGTCGCCGAAGCGGTCGCCGCCGAGCAGCGGGAGGAGGGCGGCCACCAGCTCCCGGGCCCTCGGCCGGAAGAACGCGGCGCCGACGGTCTCGGGGGAGAGGTCGAACCAGGCCCGGCAGTAGAGCACCCGCTCGCCCGCCTCGGCGGGCCATTCGGTCCGCCGCCGCACGGACTCGGGCAGCCCGGGGAAGACCTCCCCCTCGGCGACGAAGAGGGCGGCGGCCGGTACGCGGTGCGGGGGGCCGTCCCCCGCGTGCCGGTCGAGCAGCAGGAAGAGGGCCTCGCGCTCGATGCCGGCCGGGGTGCGCAGCGGGTTCGAGTCAGGGCGCAGGACGGCCGGCTGGGTCCAGACCGTGGTGAGTTCGCTCGCGTACTCCTCGGCGTACCGGCTCCACGGGATGCCGGTGGCCCGCTCGAAGACGGTCCGGTCGACGCAGAACCCGGCCCCGCGCACGGTCATGGGGACCGGGCGGGCGGAGCCGAGCACGACGACGTCGGTGAGGTCGACGCGCGGCAGGCGCATGGAGGCGAAGACGACGTGCCGCGGCGGGAGCCGGGGCATCCGGGTGGCGAGCGTCCCGCTCTCGTCGGCCTCGGTGAGCCGGTGCAGCGCGGCGGCCGACGCGGCGAGCGCCCAGGCCGGCTCGGTCCTCCCCTCCTTCTCGCCGGCCCTCCTGCTCTCCTTGTCGCCCCTCTCGGCCGGGGTGCTTCTGGCGACCAGCTCCGTCCCCAACTCCTCCGGCACGTACCGCTTGTCGAGGCGCACGATCCAGACGTCCACCGGGCGGACCGTGCCCGCCAGCGAGGCGTACAGCGCGGCCTGCGGGAACGGCTGCCGCAGCACCTCCGCCACGTACCCGAGGAACCGCCCGACCTCGATCCGGGCCCGCGCGGTGCCGACCACGGTCCAGGGCTCCCGGCCCCGCACCGGGACCCCGGTACGGCGGCCGGCGTCGGCGTACGAGGGCAGGGCGTAGCCGCCGGCCACGTCCCGGCCGGGGTCGTGCGCCTCCTGTACCCCTTCGCCGCCGGCTGCCCACGGCGCTGTCCGGCGGTGGCGTCCGAGCTGCCGCTCGGCCTGTGCGAGCCGCCCGGCGACGAGCGCGGTCAGCCGCCCGGTGAGCGCGGCCAGTTCGTCGGCGCCGGGCTCGCCGGTGAGGGTGATCCGCACCGGCACGCGGACATGGATCTCCATCGGTCCGGGCCGGGCTACTCGGTGACCAGGAGCATCACGCGCAGCGCCGAGCCGATCATGTCGCCCCGTTCGCTCCACAGGGCGAGGTCGAAGGTGTGCAGGCTGCCGACCGGGGCGTCCTTGGGCCGTTCGACGACGATGTCGGTGTCGACCCGGTCGGGCCGGTCCGCGGCGAAGCCGAAGAGGGTGTCGAGCCCGGGGATGTGGTCGGACCGCAGAGTGAAGCCGGGCGGCTCGGTGCCGACCGTGACGGGCACGGGCCCGCGGGAGGTGTTCAGGGAGATCTCCCCGCGGGCGAGGTCGGCCTCGGTCGCCACGATGCCGGGGTGGTGCACGAGCATGGCGAGCTGGCCGGCGCTGGGCTTCGTCGTCACGTGCTCGGCGCTGACGAGGTACTGCTGGCTGCCGCCCGGCGGCGGGTAGGTCGTCGTGGGGACCTTCGAGGACGTGCCGGAGCCCTGCGGGGCGGGCAGCAGGACGATGTTGCGCTGGGCGTGGTGCTGGTCGGTGCTGGGCCGGACCGTGTCGTTGACGCCGAGGAGCTTGCCCTCCGGGTTGGCGACCGTGTCGGACTGGTAGCAGTTGGCGGCGATGCAGAAGTGGCCGCCGCTCGTCCTCTGGTACTCGGGCTCCGAGGGTTTCCAGATGGGTGGCACGCGGATGTCGAGCGTGGTCCCGGCCGGGATGTCCCGCGCGGGGGTGAGGTCGAAGCCCATGTACGCGGACGACGTCTTCATTTCACCGAAGCCCGGCGGGAACAGCCAGGCCTGGATCTTGACACCGAGCGCGGGGTCGGAACCCTTGTTCCTGACGCGGACCATGACCGTGGTCTCCTCGCCCACGCGGGTCGTGTTGCTGTCGACGGGGTAGTTGGGGTCATGGGGGTGCTGCGGGTCGGTGAAGGTGCGCAGCCAGAGGCTGTTGTTGTCCCATGTCTTGGTCGTGTTGGTGTCGGGCCACGGCCGTGAGCCGTTGTCCGTGCCGTCGATGGGGATGACGAGCCTGTCGGCCATGAGGCCTCCGTTCGATGGGCGTTCTCGACTGCCGTGCAGGTGCCGGTCAGTTGCCGAGGTAGGAGAGCTGGACGCTGGTGATGTAGATGACGTTTCCGGCGGGGGCGCCGTCGACGTACGCGTCGACGAAGTAGCGGTACGTGCCCATGTCGACCCGGTTCTTGTCGGGCTGGACCTCCTGGGGGTCGCCGAACGGGCCCCCGGAGCACCGCACCTGGGCGACCGCCTCGCGGTTGCCGGCATCGGCGAGCGGCACGCGGTACAGGCTGACGACCAAGGTGCCCGCGCCGCTGTTCTGGCCGGTGGCGCGGAGCCGGCGCAGGGTGACGCCGTCGGGCGGCGTGATGGGCGCGATCCCCCTGATGGACTGGTCGTCCGGGTTCTTCCTGATGGCCACCCCGTAGGTGTCGAGGGACCACGGCTTCTCGCCGTCCACCGGTGAGAAGGCGGGCGCCAGCGTCAGCAGCCGCTCCACCACCGGGCGTTGCCCCACCGACTTCAGGCCCGCGTCGATCGCCCCCACCACCGTCGACAGGCTCTCCAGGTCCTTCTGGAGCGCGTCGAAGCGCACGTTGAAGCCGTTCTGCCCGCTCGCCGCCACGCGGTCGCGGTTGTCCACCCACGCCACATGTCTGAAGGTGGGGCTGAAGCTGATGTCGGTCACGGATTCCCTCCGGTCAGGGGACGGGTGACGACCTCGACGCCCAACGGGCGCAGGCCGGCGAGGAGGTTGACGATCAGGTCGCGGGTGCCTGGCGCCAGGGCGTGGCCGGCGAGTTCGGGGCGCAGCCGCACCGTGAACCGGTACGCGCCCGGCCTGTCCCCGACGCGGTAGGCGCCCTGCACCCAGGCGGGCCCCGGACGCAGGCCCCGTACGGACATCTCGCCCGGCGCCGTGGTCACGAGCTGTGCGGCGCCGTCGCCGGTGGACCAGACGAGCACACCGACGGCGCCGACCTCCGCCGCCCCAGGTGTGACGACGAGCTTCGCGGTGGCGCCGGTCTCCAGCACCCCGTCGGGGAGGCCGGGCGCGAGGACCCGTACGGGGTCCTGCTCCTCCTGGGCGACGGTCACGGCGCCCGCGCCGACGTGTACGTGGCTGAAGCCGGCCCGGTGGGCGAGCGCGCCGAGCGGGCCGAGGGTGAGACCGGGGTGGCTCAGGCGCAGTTCGCGGCCCTCCCCGGCGAGGGCGCTCGCGGTGGCGGTGAGGTCGCGGCGTACAGCCAGCCTGCCGGTGGTGGACGGGGGCAGCAGGGCGATGAGGCCGTCGAGGTGTTCGGCGACCTCGCGCCGCATCCGACGGTTGTCCGCCTCGGTGCCGTACTCGGCGTGCACCGGGTCGTCGTGCGTCACGAGGAAGACGGGGTGGAGGGCCTCGCCGGGGAGGGTGGGAGGCGGCGGCGCGGGGTTCAGGGTGCCGTCGGCGCCGATCGCGGTGCCGTCGGCGACGGTGACGGGGTGCACGACGATCTCGCGGGTGGCGGTGAGCGTGAGACCGGCGAGGCGCAGTTCGGCGATGACGACGACCCGGCCCGCGGCCCGGCCCCGGAGGGCGACGGAGGCGCCTTCGGCGGGTGTGACGAGTTCACCGCGGCCCGCGCCGCAGTGGACGACGTACCAGCGGACGAGGGAGCCGGGCGGCGGGGAGGGCCGGACGGTGAGGGTGAGCTGCCCGTCCACGGGGAGCCGACCGCCTGCGGTGTCCATGCCGAGGAGTTCACCGGGGGCGCACTCGGCGTGCACGGTGCCGTCCCGGCGGTGGGTGACCAGGTCGAAGCCGGCCCGGTGGGCGAGGGCGGCGAGCCGTGCGGGGCCGGTGGCGGGGTGGCTCAGGCGCAGGGCGCGGCCGGTGGCGCGGGCGTCGCCGGCCGAGGGGTCGTAGGCGGCGTGGACGCGGACCCGTCCGGTGAGCAGCGGGGCGAGCCGGGCGACGGCGGCGGCGACGGCCGGCTGGGCACGGGGCGGGGTGGCCGCGTCGACGAGGGCGGGGTCGAGCGTGGTGAGGAAGGCCGGGTGGAAGGGGTCCTCGGCCGGTGGGAGCCGCAGTCCGGCGGCGACGGTTCCGGCGGTGTCGATGCTGCGGCCGGCCAGGAGCGTGGCGGGCACGACACGCAACGGCAGGATGCCGCGGCGCAGTTCGGCGTCGGTGTCGTCCAGGACGAGCGGGTCGGGGACACCGTCGATCGGGCCGACGGCGTCGTTGAGGGCGGCGGTGAGCCCGGCGGGGGTGGGCAGTGTCCAGCGGCGGGCGACGGTGAGGCGGCGGCGGTAGGCGTCGTCGCTCTCACCGGGCGCGCGGACCACACCGTGGCCCGCGCCGTTGCGGTCGAGGTGGACGCCGTGCGCCTGGGCGAGGGAACGCTGGGCGACGGTCCGGGCGAGCTGCCGGCGCAGGTGGTCGCGCTCCCAGCCCGTCGCCCACAGCAGCCGGCCCATGGTGCCGAGGAGAGCGGTGAGCTGCCACCACTCCTCCTGGTCGCCGGCCAGGCCGGACCGGATACCGGTGAGGAGCCCGGTGCCGGCGGGCAGCGGCACGGAGGTGCCCGCGGTGAGCCCCTCGGCCAGGGGCACCGGGAGGGTGGCGCCGCCCTGGACGGCGAGGGTGACGGTGGTCCCGGCCGGGATGTCCCGGCGGGCCTGGAGGATGTAGAGCGGCTGCGGCACCACCCCGTACCGGGCGGTGTGCAGCCCGAAGTCGTACGGCTCGACGGCCGTGCCCCGCACCACGAGCCGCAGCCGGTCGGCGCCCCGGCCGAAGGGCGCGGTGAGCCGGGCGGCCATGTCGGCGGCGGCGAGGCGGGGCAGGCCGGGTGCGAGGGGCAGGACGCCGGGAGAGGTCATCGGGTGACCACCTCGATGCTGCTGAGCGCGGCGTCGGCGGCGAAGACGGCCATCTCGGTGGGGCCCATGGCGAGGGACTCCCCGACGGGGGCCTCCACGGTGCCGAGCTGGTAGGGGACACCGCCGAAGCCGAAGCGGCCGAAGGCGGGCGGGCAGCGCCGCAGATGGAGCCGGCGCACGTCGTCGACCCCGGGCCGCCCGGCGACGGCGCACATCACCCGGGCGTAGAGGACGTCGTCGCCGAGGCGGAGCCGGCCGATGTCGGCGGCGAGCCGGTCCCGGACACCGCCGATGACGGCGGGGCCGTCGAAGCCGGGGGCGAGGACGATCTCGGCGCGCACGGCGACGTCGATGTGGTCGGCCTCGACGATGTTCAGGTGGATGCCGACGGGCCGTACCCGGTCGACGGCTCTCTCCACCAGCTCGTACAGGCCGGTCACCGAACCGGGGGCCGGGAGGGTGCGCCAGGGGCGCAGGCCCCGGTGGGCGACGGCGACCTCGGCGAAGTAGGGCTCGCCGACGCGGCGTTCGTCGCTGAAGGTACGGCCGCCGAAGTCGAAGCCGCCGAAGTACGCCTGGGAGACGTCGATCCCGCCGAGCGGGTCGGTGACCCGCGCGTCGATCACGTCGGGCACGCCCAACGCGGCCTGCTGGACGCTGTCGAGGGTCCACAGGGCGCGCGGCAGGGCGATGATCCGGGCGCGGTAGGCGTCGTCGTCCTCGGGGATCAGCTCGTCGAAGGGCGCCGGGTTGGTGACGACGAGGGCGGCGGGCGGCCAGTCGGCGAGGTACTGGGCGCGGTGGGCCGGATGCACGTTGTCGACGCTCCCGGCGGCGACGGGCGCCTCGGAGGGGTCCACGGCCAGGACCCGTACGGTACGGGCCGGCGCGGCGGCGGTCAGTTCGACGGGGGCGGTGGTGGCGAAGGCCCGCGCGGGTTCGCCGTCGCCGAGCAGGACGGTCGCCGCGGGCACCACGTAGGTGCGGCCGGGGACGCCGCCGGTCAGTGTGAGCGCCACGGTCCCGGCGCGGCGGCCGGTGTGCCGGGTGAGGCCCGCGTCGTCGCCGAGCAGGTCGAGGGAGGCGCCGTCGGCGGTGGCGGTGAACTGCCCGTAGTACAGGGCCTCCATCCGCTTCCACAGCTCGGCGTCCTCCTGGGCGACCACCTCCAGGATCTTGCCGAGGGGGCTGGTGGACGACAGGTCGACATCGGCGCCGAGGGCGGCGCGGGTACGGGCCTTGCTCTCGGCGAGGATCACGTCGAGGCCCTTGAGGACGAAGCCGTCACGGGTCACGCCGTACGTCATGGTTCACACCTCCAGGGCGGCGGACAGGGCGGCGGACAGTGCGGTGGTCCGGCCGTCGAGGGCTTCGAGGAGGACCCGGACGGTGAGGAGCCGGGCGGCCCGGTCCTCGGTGAAGGCGACGTCGAGGACCTCCCGCACCCGTGGGTCGGCGCCGAGGGTGCGGACGATCTCCAGGCGCAGCAGGTCCTTGAGGACGCGGGGGCCGCCGGGGTGGGTGAACGCCTCGCCTGCGCTGAGCCCGTACCGGTGGTTGCAGCGGTCGGTGCCGTACGGGGTGAGCAGGCGCAGGGTCAGGGCCTGGACGAGGTTGGCGGGGCCGCGCACCTCGGCGAGGCCGCCGCCGCGGACGACGAGATCGCCGTCGTCGAGGAGGAGGCCGTGGCCGAAGGGGTCCAGGAGTTCCGGGGGACCCGGGGGGGCCGGGGGTTCCAGGGGGGCCGGGATGTGCATGGGTGGTCGGCTCCTCAGTCCGTGTTCAGCAGGGTCTGGCCCGGGTCCGTGACCTGCCAGGCGACGGGGAGCACGGGGACGGCCTGGGTGGTGCCCTTCGCGGTGGCCAGGGCGACGGGCGTGCCGCCGACCGTGAGGAGCCTGCTGGTTCCGGCGCTGAGCGCCGTGATCCGTACGCAGGGCGCCTGGCCCTTGGTGGCGTCGACGTTGGGGCAGTCGGGGACGGTCGCGGTGAGCAGGTCGGTGACCAGCAGCGCGGGGGCGCCGCCGACGGTCAGCACGCTCTGCGAGGCGACGGCCGCGACGGTGCCGCCGTGGGCGCACTTCAGGACGGCGGCGGTGGTGAGGACTTCGGCCATCACGTCACCCGCACCGAGGGGCCGTCGAGGGACAGGCTCACGGTCCCGTTGGTCAGCATGATCCCGCTTCCCTTGGTGCGGACGGTGACGGCACCGGCGGGGTCGATCTCGATGGTGGTGCCGGTGTGGTGCTCGATGGAGACGGAGTCGTCGGCGGGCGGCGTGGGACGGGTGCCGACCTGCGGGAGTTTCCGCGTCCCGACGAGGATGTGCAGGCCACGGGCCTGGATGACCCGGCCGCCCGCGGCGTCGGTGAGGTCGTTGACGCCGGGGCCCGCGGGCTGCCCGTCGGAACCGGTGCCGGTGGGCAGGGCTAGCCAGTGGTCGCCTGGTTCGGGTACGGGACTCCGGGCGCCCGGGGTGCGCGGCCAGAGGTAGCCGACGACGACGGCGTCGTTGACGAGGTTGCGGTTGTGGGCCAGCAGGGCGCGCATCCCGGGGTAGACCGGGGTCATCAGACCACAGGGGCCGAAGGCGAAGGGCGCGGCGACGGGCTTGTCGAGCAGGACGTCGTCGCCGACCGGGCCGCTGACACTGGGCGTGCCCAGGGAGGGCGGCGGGGACTGTCCGTAGGCGAGGGACACCTGATGGCCCGTGGGCCGGTACGAGCTGACCTCGCCGACGTCGACGGCGGGGCGGGCGAGCAGGGCCCGCTCGGCGCCGGTGTCCATGCGGTCGGCGACGGCCCGGACCCCGTCGACGGCCTCCACGAACTGCCCGGCCGCCGCCGCGACGAGCTGGACCTCGCACACGTAGCCGGTGCGCGCGCCGAAGCGGTGCACGAGCCGGTTGACGCGCAGCGGCCCGGCCGGGGCGTCCTCGACGCCGCGGAGGGTGACGACCTGGCCGACCCGCAGGTCGGGGTGGCCGAGCACGACCGGGTTCAGCGAGGTGCGGACCGGCGGGCGGTCCTCGCCGGGTGCGACCACGAGGGTCTCCTCGCCCTGCGCGTCGCCGTACGAGACGAGGTTGAGCTCCGGGTCGAAGACGACCGGCGCCGGGTCGTCGGAGCCGACCGCCGGACCGATGAGGACAAGCCCGTCACGGATCACGACGGGCGCGCGGGCGGTCTCGGCGAGCGCGCGCAGCGCGGCGAGCGCGGTGGGGTTGCGCACGGTGTGGTCGCTGAGTTCGGTGCGGAGCGCGGACCCCGGGGCGAGGGTGAGCCCCGCCGCCTCGACGACCCGCCCGGCGAACTCCAGCGCGTCGGCGGACCGGGCGCGGTGGACACCCGCCGAGGTCATGCGCAGGGCGTAGCCGCCGGCGTCCTGACCGGTGATCCTGACCCTGCTGAGGCCGTCCTCGGCGACCCAGGAGGCGATCTTGACGACCCGGCCCGCCATGACGGGGCGGCGGCCGACGCCGGTGTCGTCGAAGTAGCCGAGCCGGACGGTGGCGGTGAGCGGCCTGCGGGCGAGGGTGGCGCGGAGCATCGTGACGGTCTGGGCGGGCAGGTTGACCAGGACCGCCTCGAAGGTGCTCGCGACGGCGCCCTCGGCCATGGTGACGGTGAGGTCGGCGTCGAGGACCAGGGAGCCGCCGAAGACGTCGTTGGAGACGGTCAGCGGGAGCGCGGCCGGGCCCGCGAAGGCGCCCGTGCCCGCCCCGGCGGAGACGGCGCCCGCGGTGACCGTGCCGAGGAGCGCGGCGGGCCCGTCGGCGGGTGCCTCGTCGAGGGTGAGGCTGTAGCGGATGGCGAAGCTCACCGGGTGGACACCTCCGCGAGGACCGTCGAGCCGTAGCCGCCGGTGCCGTTGAGGTTGCGCACGTCCACCCGGGCCTCCCGGAAGACGAGCCGGAACGCGCCGACCGGGCAGGGCAGGCCGCGTACGGCCCTGCGGCGGACGAGCGGGACGAGTCCGCCCGGCTCCTCGCGGGCCACGGCGACCACCAGGAACGGGCCGCCGCCCAGCAGGTCGAGGACGCCGCCCGCGGCCACCGTCTCCTCGGCGGCGTTGACGTACAGCTCGACCCGGTGGACGTGCTCGCCGAGGCGCAGCCGGAAGGACTGCGGAAAGCCTTCGTCGGCGTCGACGGGCAGACTCGCCTGCATCGGGACCTCCTCTCGGAACAGGACGGTGGGGGAGTGAGGTGGGACGGGGTGGCCCCGGCCGGGCTCAGCCGAGGGGCGGGCCCAGGGAGCGGGGTACGGCGCCGGGAGCGGGCACGGCGGGGACGGCGGCGCTCCCCGCGGCGAGCGCCAGGTCGGCGGCCTCGCCGGCCAGCGCGCTCAGGCTGGAACGGGGCACGTGCTGAAGGGTCATGGACAGGTCGAAGGCATCCCGCTTCTGCACGCTCTGGGCGAACCGCAGGTCGGTGATCTGCATGTCGAGGCTGAGCGTGAGCCCGCAGACGACCGGGACACCGGTGGCCGCGAGGGCCGGGCCCGCGGCGGAGAGCAGCGCCCGCGAGGTGAGCGCCAGGATCTCCAGGGCCTTCTTCGTCGCGAACCGGTCGGGACCGAGCAGCACCGCCTCGATGGCGAGGGTCTTCGTGGAGGGCTGGGTGGCCTGGGAGAACCTGCTGTTCAGGATCCGCTCGACCCGGTACCCCTCGGTCATGGTGATGCTCTGCACGTACAGCAGGGGGATCGCGCCGACGAGTACCTTCTCCGCCCCGGCCACCGGCTATCCCCGGCTGCCGAGTTCACGGTCGAGCTCCTCGAAGACGTGCGCGGCGATCCGCCGGACGTGGTGCTCCTGGAGCGTGCCGACCACCTCCACCTCCACCGGGAAGTGGTAGTGGACGACCTGGCCCGCGTCGCTCCGGTGGGACACGGCGGCCGCGCTCCCGGGGGCGGGCACGATGTACTCGCCCTCGTGGACGAGGGCGATGCCGGTGCGCTCGACCCGGTCGCCGGCCTCGTGGGAGCCGGCCGGCGCGGCGGGGAACCCGTCCTCGGGGGGCATCGTCAGTCCTCCACACCGACGTTGAGGGCCATGCAGGTGAAGGTGGCCTGCGGGACGCCGTCCACGGTGACGTTGCTCGGCTGGGCGGCGCTGACCATGCAGCGGCTGAACTTGAGCGCGGAGAACGCCCAGTCGTTCCCCTTCTTCTCGACCACGGCGATTGCGAACTCCCCTCCGGTGACGGCGAGTTCGGTGAGATCGGCGACGGCGGTCGCGACGGCGGGGATGGTGAGCGTGAAGGTGAAGGTGAAGGGCTGGCGGACATAGCCGACGCCGTCCGCCTCCAGGCTGTGGATCACCGTGTGCGGGACGTTGAACGACGGGGAGAAGTTGGTGATCGGCGAGACGGTCCGGCCACCGAGCTTGACTTCCAGCCGGGTGTTCCAATCGGACATGAAGACGGCTCCTCAGTCGAACTTCAGGGTGACGTTGATGCGGTGGACCGCCCCGGCGTAGTCGACCCTGACCATGGCCTCGGCGGCGCGCTCGGTCTGGGCGGCCTGGATGAGGGCGTCCTCGGCGGGGGTCCGCTGCGGCTTGTCGAGCAGGGCGAGGATCGGGACGACGACCTCGTACTCCTCGATGACCTCGGCCCGGCGCAGCGGTTCGAGGACGGTCTCCAGCTCGGCGACCAGGCCGCGCAGTCCGGAGCGGCTGATCCGGAGGTTGCCGATGGTGCCGATGAGCCGGGCCTTGAGCCGGAAGGTGATGTCGTCGACGGCGCGGACGATGTCGATGTACTTCTTGGTGCCGGGACTTCCGGTGTAGCCCTCGCCCAGGTACACCCCGGAGCCGGGGATGAGCGGCGGGTCGACCAGCCAGTTGACGCCCTTGCCGGCCGGGCCGCCGCTGCTCTCGCCCTCGCTGCCGTTCAGCGCGATCAGCTCCTGCGCGGTGAAGGCCCCGGAGCTGACCTTGACCTGCTTGAGGAGCAGGGAGACATGGGGTTCGTACCCGGCGATGGTGCCGGCCACGGCGGCGGCGACGTCCTCGTCGCTCTTGTGCGCCACGTACACCATGCGTTCGGAGGCGAGCGTGCCGGTCACCACGGAGGGGTCGGACCTGCCCTTGGCGAGCATGGCGACCCCCATGCGCTCCATGCCGTCGGCCGCGGGCGCGGAGACGTGTTCGGCCAGCTTCACGATCGCGGGGGTCGAGACCGGCGGGGTGCCGGCCGCGGCCAGTTCGGTGCCGGCGACGACGACCAACTGCACGTCGAGCGTGGCCACCTTGGCGAACGCGTCGTCGTGGGCGTTGGGCTGGGCCAGTCGTACGCCCCAGACCTGGCCGGGGCCCGGCTCCTGGACGAGCGCGGTCGCCACGGCCTCGCCGAGGGGCCCGGCGGCGATCCTGCGGGCCTCGGCGACATCGGTGAAGAGGTAGGGGGTGTTGGGTCTGAGGAAGTCCGGCGGCACGACGTCGGGCGGGTTCGCCACACCGACGACGGCGACGTTGCCGTAGGAGCGGACGGCGGGCGCGAAGGGGACACCCTCGGTCTTGACGCGGACGTAGCGGACGGGCGTGTCGGGCATGGGACCTGCTTCCTTCCGGCAGGGAGGGAACCTGGGACGACGGGCGGGAGCGGCTGGGCAGGGGCTGTCAGGCGTCCGGCAGGAACAGCGCGGCGATGCCCGCGCCCGCCAGCAGGCTCTCGATCTGCGCCTGGCCGAGCCCCGGTCCGGCGGGCGGCGGCGCGGGCGGCTGCGGTACGGGGGCGGGGAACGCGACGGCCAGTGCGTACGGCGCGACGCGCACCCCGAAGGGCCCGGGTGCCGGCGGGCGGGCGCCCGCCGCGGCGGCGACGAGGCGGGCCGCCCGTATCGCCCCGGCCACGTCGTCGGGGGCGCCGACGACGACGGCGGCGTCCACCGCGACGGTGCGCCGGTTGGCGGGGCTGGCCGGGTCGAAGGCGGGCGGCCTGCGCAACCTCACCTCGGTGCGCAGGTATTCGCCGCAGTCGCGCAGGTCCTCCACCGTGACGAGGCCGTGGCTGCGCATGAAGCCGTCCAGGTCGAGAAAGCGGAACTGGGCGCGGAACTCGTCCAGGGTGGCGTACTCGTCGACGGCCTTGACGACGAGTGAGTCGAGGCCGCCGGGGTCGGTGTCGACGACCAGGTCGACCTCCAGTTCGGCGAGCAGGTCGATCCACACGGGCTCGGTGCTCTCGCCCTCCCAGCGGAAGTCGGACCGGGTGAGGGTGGGCACGACCCCGTTCCAGTTGCCGCTGCGGGAGTCGAGCGGGAAGAGCGGCCACTGGGGTACGGCGCTGCGCACCCGCAGGTCGGACACCGAGTCGATCCGCTCGTACTCCAGCTCGTGGGTCCGCTCGACGAGGAACCTGGCCCGCGGCCTGAGCAGCGCACCGAGCTGCACCGGGTCGGCGAGCCGGGCCGTGGCCCGGTCCTGGATGACTCCCATGCACGCGTCCTCTCGCGCCGCGGCGGAACGCGGGGCGAAAGCGCGGCCCCGGCGTGTGGCAGGACACAAGAAACCCATGTCCGCGGACCGCTCGACAAGGGCTCGTCATCCGTGCGGAGGAGAAGAGTCACCTGACGGGTGATGGCACGCCGATCGATGTTTCCGGGGCACTCGTGCGCCCCTTCGGGCGAGCGCACGCGCCCCGGCCCGGAGGGACGGACCGCGGGCCGCGCTCGGCGCCCCGGCCCGCAACTCCCTTGCTCCGCAACAGAAGCGAGGGGGATGTCAGACAGGACTGCCGCCGACCGGAGTCAACATCACTCCCGATCGACGGCAACCCGGGTCACGGTGCGCGTCCGCCGGACGATCAGCCGTCGACCTCCGCGAACACGAAGGAGAACTCGGCGGGCCGAACCAGGAGTTGGTACTGCGGCAACGCGCCGGGGCCGCAGGACTGCGACCCGATGCCCTGCTGACCGTGGTCGAGGTTGACCCACACCGTGTCGCCCGGTGTCAGGTCCGTCAGGTGGTCCGCCGCGTCCAGCTGCTCGCTCGTCCAGCGACGTGCCGTGAACCAGAACTCCGGCTCGCCCTCGACCCGCAGGGCGGGCAGACCGGGCCCCGCGCCGAGCTCCGCCCAGCGGACGTCCGCGCGGGCGCCGTTCTCCTGCGGGCGGACGTACGGCGTCTGCAGATCGTTCACCGTGGACTCCCAACGCCCCAGCATCGAGGCCGAGTCGGTGTCCGGGTACCCCTCGCCGGGGCCGCCGCCGTGCCACTTCACCCGGTTCACCCGGTCGGCGGCGGCGACCAGCCCGAGGCGGATGCCGAGCCGTGGCAGCGGTACTCTCCAGTCGCCCTCGGGTGCCACGGAGACGGTCAGCCTCAGCCGGGTCCCGTCGGACGTCCAGCGGTGGACCGTGCGCAGGCCCACGTCCGACGCGGCGGGCGCCACCCGGGCCCGTACCGTCAGCGCGTCCTCGCCCCACTCGACCGCGTCAAGCCGGTGCTGCATCCGGTGCAGGCCGAGCCTGCGCCACAGCGGGCCGTAGCGGATGTCCGGCTGCCAGGACGCGCCGTCGTCGTTGTCGGTCGGGGCCCGCCACACATCCAGCTTCGGGCCGACCACGTCGATCCCGCCCAGGGACGTCAGCTCACCGGTCCTGGCCGAGAAGACGGCGGGCCCGAGCGTGACACCTCCCCGCCCGTCCGGGACGGGCCGCCCACCGGCTACCACCCGCGCCGACGGGCGTTCCGTGAGCGGCAGTTGGGCCCATGCCACCAGGTGTCCCTTCGGCGCCCAGGGCGTGTCCTCGGCGAGCGCCGCCCGGACGGTCCACCTGGTCTCCGCGCCCCGCGGGTACGGGTCGGACGCGGGCTCCGGCAGCTTCACGTCGGCGAACTCGCCCGGCGCGAGCGCGGGCACGCTCAGGGGACCCGTCTCGACCGCCTCGCCGTCGACGTCGTACGACCAGGTGAAGGCCAGCGCGGAGAGGTCCGCGAAGTCGAACCTGTTGGTCACCCGGACCGTGCCGCCGGTGGGGCCGCCCCCGCCTGTGCCCTCGCCCTCGATGCGGACCGGCTCGACGACCTTCTTGTACTCCAGGAGGCCGGGCGAGGGCGTGCGGTCCGGGAAGAGGAGCCCGTCGCAGACGAAGTTCCCGTCGTGCAGCTCCTCGCCGAAGTCACCGCCGTACGCGAAGCCGTACCGCTCGTCCTTGACGCCGTGGTCGATCCACTCCCAGACGAAACCGCCCTGGATCCGCTCGTGCGCCTCGAAGATCCGCTGGTAGTCGGCGAGTCCACCGGGTCCGTTGCCCATGGCGTGCCCGTACTCGCACTGGATGAAGGGGAGCCGGCGCCGCCCGGCCGGGCCGCCGTCCAGGCCCCGGCCGATCCGCTCGACCTCGGCGTGGTCCGCGTACATCCGCGAGTACACGTCCGTGTCACGGCAGTTCCCGTCGCCCTCGTAGTGGATGAGCCGCGATCCGTCCCGGCCGCGGATCCACTCGGCCATGGCGGTCAGGCCGCGCCCGGTGCCCGCCTCGTTGCCCAGCGACCAGATGACGACCGAGGGGTGGTTCTTGTCGCGCTCGACCATGCGGGCCGCCCGGTCCAGGAGCGCCGGGGTCCAGCGGTCGTCGTCCACCGGGTTGTCGCGCCAGGCCTGCTCGGTGAAACCGTGGGTCTCCAGGTCGCACTCGTCGACGACCCACAGCCCGTACTCGTCGCACAGGTCCAGGAAGGCCGGGTGCGGCGGGTAGTGCGAGGTGCGCACCGCGTTGAGGTTGTGCCGCTTCATCAGCAGCACGTCCTCGCGCATGGTCTCCAGGTCCAGGGCGCGGCCGTGCTCGGGGTGCCACTCGTGCCGGTTGACGCCCCGGAAGAGCAGGGGCCGGCCGTTGACCTTGATCAGGCCGTCCTCCAGGGCGACCGTACGGAACCCGATGCGCAGCGGGATCCGCTCCCCGTCCGTGACCAGCGTGGCGTCGTACAGGTGGGGTGTCTCGGCGGTCCACGGCCGTACCGGCACGGTGATGGCCTGCCCGGTCTCGACGTCGATGTCCAGGCCGGGCACGACGATCCGGCCGTCGACGTCGGAGTCGACGCGCAGGGTCCCGGTGCCCTCACGGTGGTCGTAGGGGGAGTGCACGAAGAAGTCGAGCGCGCTGCCCGCCGGACGGTGGAGCAGGGTGACGTCACGGAAGATGCCGGGCAGCCACCACTGGTCCTGGTCCTCCAGGTACGAACCCGCCGACCACTGGTGGACCCGCACCGCGAGGACGTTCCCGGCGGGCTTCAACAGGTGCCCGACCGCGAACTCGTGGGGCAGCCGGGACCCCTTGAACTCGCCGAGGTCCGTGCCGTTCAGCCAGACCCGGGCACAGGACTCGACCCCGTCGAAGCGCAGCACGGCGCCCGCGCCCTGGGACGGGGGCCAGTCGTCCGGCAGGTCGAAGACCCGCAGATGGTCACCGGTCGGGTTCTCGGTGGGCACCCGGGGCGGGTCCACCGGGAAGGGATACCGGTGGTTGGTGTAGACGGGCGCACCGAAGTCCCCGTCGCCCTGGAGGACCCAGTGCCCGGGGACCGTCACCTTTGCCCAGTCCCCGGAGTCGTACCCCTCCTCGGCGAAGGAGTCGTCCTCGGCGTCCGCCGTCGCCGACAGCCGGAAGCGCCATCTGCCGTTCAGCGAGAGGGATGCGGCGTCGGAGGACGCGTACCAGGCGCGGGGCGGCAGCGCGCCGCTCCCGGGCGACACGTCCTCGATGTACTCGACGGGGTGGACGGGCACGGGCGGGGTGGTGCGGACAGACATCGTTCTCCTAGGTCAGCTCCTGATGCCGGTCTACCCGACCCGCACGGTCCACGACTCCTGATCCTGGCCTATGACCGGGGGCCGCAGGAAGGTGTCACGGCCGCTGACGAAGGTGAGGGCGACGGTGGTGACGGCCACAGGTCCCCGCGAGCGACCGCCCGCGGGGACCTGAGTTCGTGGGGTGCGTCCGTCGTCACCAGGTGACGGGCAGCGCGTGGAGGCCGTAGATGACGGCGTCGTACTTGAAGGGGACGGCGTCGACGGCGTCGACCGTGCGGAGGGTGGGGATGCGGCGGAACAGGGTGGGGTAGATGACCTGGAGCTCCATCCGGGCCAGCGGCTGGCCGACACAGTGGTGGGTGCCGGAGCCGAACGCCTGGTGGTGGCGGGCGTCGCGGGTGATGTCGAGGCGGTCGGGCTCGGTGAAGACCGACGGGTCGCGGTTGGCGAGTTCGCTGAGGAGGATGACGCCGTCACCGGCGCGGATGGTGTGACCGGCGATCTCGATGTCCTCCAGGGCGGTCCGGCGGCGGCCGAGGTGGACGATGGAGAGGAAGCGCAGGAGTTCCTCGACGGCGTCGCGGACGACGGCGGGGTCGTCCGTGTCGCGGATCAGGGCGAGCTGCTCGGGGTGCTGCAGGAGCAGCAGCGTGCCCAGGCTGATCATGTTCGCGGTCGTCTCGTGTCCGCCCAGGAGCAGCAGCACGCCCATCGCGGTGGCCTCGCGGCGGGTCAGCTCGCCGTTCTTGATCTGCGCGCCGAGGCTGGAGAGGAGGTCGTCGCCCGGCTCGGTCAGTTTGCGGCCGACCAGGTCGTCGAGGTACGTGGCGAGGTTGGTGTGGGCCGCCTGGCGTTCCTGGGGGGTGGCGACGGTGGAGACGATGGTCTTGCTGTTGGTCTGGAAGAACTCGTGGTCCTCGTAGGGGACTCCGAGCATGTCGGATATGACGAGCGAGGGAATCGGCAGGGCGAGGGCCTGGACGAGGTCGGCGGGGTCGGGGCCCGCCAGCATCGCGTCGATGAAGTCGTCGGCCATCTTCTGCACCCGGGGCCGCATCGCCTCGACGCGTTTGATGGTGAAGACGCCGCTGACCATGCGGCGCAGCCGGGCGTGCTCGGGGTCGTCCATGGCGACGAAACTCATGTCGGTGCTGCCGGCGTGGGCGTGCGCCGGGTCCACGGGGCTTGGGAAGCCGGGGTGGGTGAACTGGGCGCTCAGCCGCGCGTCGGCGAGCAGCGTCTTCTGCTCGGCATGCCCGGTCACGGCCCAGGGGGTGCTCTCGCCCCAGGAGCGGACCCGGGTGAGCGGCCCGTACCCGGACAGCGCCCGCATCTCGGGCGAGGGGGCGAAGGGGCACTGCGCGGAGCGCGGCGCGGGGAAGTCGGGGAGGTCGAGGGTGCTCGCCTCGGGGGTGGTGGGGGTGCTGGTCATGGTGTCCTCCGGTGGGGGGCCGCCTCCGTCGTACGAAGGGGTCGTACGAAGGGGTGGGAGGCGTGCCGGACGGTTGGCGGTGCCTCGGTCGGCGCGGGACGGCGCTGGGCCGGCCCGGCAGGACCTAGGGGGTCTCGGGGGCGTACCGGCCGAGGAGGTGCTGACGGTGCCGGCCGGTCTGCTTGGGCATGTTCCAGCCCAGGACGGCGACCGGGCGGCCCTCGTCGTCGAGGTACCGCGCGACGAACCGGCCCTGTTCCGGGTCGCCTTCGACGATGTGCACGGTGGCGGTGGGCGCGGGCAGCCCGTACACCTGGATCTTGACGCCGAGCTGGTCGGTCCAGAAGTAGGGGACGGGACGGTAGGGGCGGTCCTCGCCCAGGAGGTTCGTCGCGACGAGCATGGCCTGCTCGGTGGCGTTCGTGCGGTTCTCCAGCCGCAGCGACCGGCCCAGGCCCTCGTGGTGGAAGCGGGCCATGTCCCCGGCGGCGTAGACACCGTCGGCGGCGCGGCAGCGGGAGTCGCACACCACACCGTCCGCCAGGAGCAGCCCGCTGTCGGCCAGCCAGGCGGTGGCGGGGGTGGAGCCGACCGCCGAGACGACGAGGTCGGCGGGGAGGGTGTCGCCGCCGGCCGTGCGGACGCCGGTGACGTGTCCGTCGGCCGTCTCCAGCCCGTCCACCAGGGTGTCAGGGCGCAGCCGCACCCCGTGCCCGGTGTGCAGGGCGGCGAGCCGCTGGGCGATGTCATGGCCCAACTGCGCCTGCATGGGCGCCGCCTGGGGCCCGGTGAGGGTGACGTCGGCACCCATGAGGCGGGCGGTGGCGGCGATCTCGGCACCGAGCACCCCGTCGCCGACGACCACGACCCGTTCGGCCTCCAGCAGTTCCTCGCGCAGCCGGGCGGCGTCGCCGAGGGTCCGCAGCACATGCACGCCCGCCGTACCCGACAGGGCGGGCAGTCTGCGCGCGTGCAGTCCGGTGGTCAGCACGACGGCCTCCGCCCGCAGCCGCGTTCCGCTCGCGGTGCGCACGGTCCGCGTGGCGGTGTCGAGGGCCAGCGCGCGCTCGTCGAGGACGAACTCGGCGTCCAGGGCGTCCAGTACGTCACGGGTGCGCAGGTGGGTGCGCTCGGCCTGCCAGGTGCCGGCCAGCACCTGCTTGGACAGGGGCGGCCGGTCGTAGGGTGCGCCGGTCTCCTCGCCGAGCAGCGTGATCCGCTCGCGGTAGCCCTTGCGGCGCAGGTTCTCCACGACGCCGAGACCCGCGGCACCCGCTCCGACGACGAGCACGCTGGACGGCGCGCTCACACGTCCTCATGGAGGTGGATGGCCGCGCCGGGGCAGATGGCGGCGGACTCGCGGACCACCTCGTGCCGGTCGGCGGCGGGGGTGGCGTCGAGCAGCACGACGATGCCGTCCTCGTCACGCTGGTCGAACACCTCCGGCGCGATCAGTACGCACTGTCCCGCGCCGCAGCACTTGTCCTCGTCCACGGTGATCTTCATGTTCTCCCTTGTCGGTCGGGACTGATTCGGTTCGGTCGGTTCGGTCGGTTCGGGTGGGTCGGTTCTCGGTGGTCGGCTCAGCGGTGGGCGGTGGCCGCGGCGAGCAGTCCCACCAGCGCGTCCTCCAGCGTGTCGGCCGTGCGCGCCCAGGCCGCGGCGGGCTCGGCCGCGGCCAGGGCCGTACCGGTGCTCGCGGCGGTGGCGGCGGCCTCGGCCAGGGCGCGTTCCCGCTCCGCGAAGGTGTGGGTGATCAGGTGGCGGGCCATCTCGGCCCGGGTGGGACGGACCTCGGGAGGCACGACGTCGTACAGGCACCGGCCGAGGCCCTGGAGAGTGCGGCGCAGGCTGTCGCGGGTGAGGGACTCGTCCTCCACCACGGTCCGCATCAGCGGGTCGGTCATCACCTGCACCGCGAACCGGGCATGCCAGGAGGGGACGCCGAGGGAGGCGAGGTGGTCGGCCCCGGGCCGCAGCAGGCAGCCCACCCAGTCCCGCAGGTCGGTGCTGTCGCCGGCCGCCTCCACGTAGCGCGTGCGGATCGCGTCGACGCGCGTGCTGTGTCTGTTCATGATGGCCCGCACGAGCGTGGCCTTGCTGCCGAAGTGGTAGCTGACGGCGGTGGTGTTGCCCTGGCCAGCCGCCTCGCCGATCTGCCGGTTGGAGACGCTCGACAGCCCGTGCTCGGCGTAGAGGTGCTCGGCCGCCGTCAGGATGGCCTCACGGGTGTCGGCGCCTCGGCCGGTGCGGGGCTGGGTGCTGTTCACACGAGCACTAGACACCGCCCTTCCCGCTTAAGTCAATCGACTGACTTAATCGCGAGGCGACTGGCCGGAAACGTATGTGGGGCGGCCCCTTGCCTCAGCCGAGCACGTCGCTCACGAACGCGTTGCGGAACGTCCCCGTCGGGTCGAGCGACTCCGCCAGAGCCCTGAAGTCACCCATCCGCGGATAGAGCTCGCGCAGCGCCGGCGCCGCGACCGCGAACACCTTCCCCCAGTGCGGCCGCGCGGCGAACGGCGCGAGCGCCTCCTCCATCCGCCGCACCACGGGCAGCACCGCCGCCGTGTCCTCGACCCAGGTGAAGTGGAACGCCACCGTGTCCCGCCCGTACGCCGGGCTCAGCCACTGGCTGTCGGCGGCGACCGTGCGCACCTCGCAGATCTGCAGCACCGGCGCGACCGTCTCGCGGATCGCGTCGAGGGCGTGCAGCGCGTCGACGGCGTGCGAGCGCGGGAGCAGGTACTCCGACTGGAGCTCGGAGCCGCTGCTCGGGGTGAACTCGGGCCGGAAGTGCGGCAGTCGCTCGTGCCAGGGCCCCGGCACCCCGAACTGCTGGGTGCAGTTGACGGCGGGCATCCCCGGCACCGGGTGCATCGCCTCGGCGGACGGCTCGGCCCACGGAAAGCCGTCCCACGGCACGTCGGTACGCCGCTTCACCCACGCCTGCACGAACCCGGACCGCCGCCAGTCGGTGAACAGGCTCACGCTGTACGCCGAGGCCGACACCGTCTCGAAGTCCAGCCCGGCGAGCGGGAACTCGCGGAACACGTGCTGGGCGACCTCGAAGTCCGGCACCAGGTCCAGGGTGAGCGCGGTGACGACACCGAGCGCGCCCAGCGAGGTCACGGCCCCGTCGAAGCGGGCGTCGTCGCGGCCGACGGCCAGGTCCGACCCGTCGGCGAGGACCAGTTCGACCTCCCGTACGGGCGACGCCAGCGAGCCGTTCGTGTTCCCCGAACCGTGCGTGCCGGTCGCCACCGAACCCGCCACCGAGATGTGCGGCAAGGAGGCCATGTTGGGCAGCGCGAACCCGTGCTCGTGCACCGCCCGCGCCAGCTCCGCGTACCGCACCCCGCCCGCCACCCGGACCGTACGGGCCTCCGTGTCCACCTCGACGGACGGCGGCAGGCCGGTCAGTGAGAGCAGCACGCCCCCGCTGCCCGGCTCGGCGATCAGGTTGAACGAGTGCCCGCTGCCGAGCACCCGCACCCGGCCGCTGCGCGCGACGAGCGAGCGGAGCGCGTCGAGCGAGCGCGGTCGCTGCAGCTCCTCGGCGGAGTACGTGATGTTCCCCGCCCAGTTCGTCAGGGCCTCAGCCATCCGTCGTCCTTCCCGCTGCCACCAGGTGTCCGTGACCGGGAACACGGCCACTGCTGGAACCTACCTCGCCAGGTCCGGCGGCGGAGTGCCGCCGGGGACCCGCCGGCTCCCTCGGGAGGGGACCCGCCACGGACCGGCCACAGGGGTGGCATACCGTGAGGAGTCGAGCACAGCCGCCGGGAGCGAGGAGGACGGGATGGGCAGCCGAACCGCGCTGGTCGAGGACCTGATGGAAAGGTTCCCGCACGTACCGCGAGAGGCCGTCTTCAAGGAGGACCTCCTCCGTGGAGGGGTGGCCTTCGACGACACGGCACTCAGCGACAACGAGAAGGGTGACGTCAAGCCGAAGTCCTACTTCATCTTCTCCTTCGACCACGGCACCCTGCCCGAGCTCGGCGAGGCCGCGCTGCGCAGGCCGCCCGAGGAGATCATCCTCACCGGCGGCCCGTACGACCTGCGGCGCACCGTCGTGTCCGTACGCGTCAATCCGTCCTCGCCGTACCGGGTCGCCGCCGGTGAGGACGGCCTGCTGGGGCTGTACCTCGACGGGAAGCGGATCTCGGACGTCGGGGTGCCGCCGATGCCGGAGTACTACCGGCACAAGCTCTCCAACGGGAAGTCCGTCATGGAGGTGGCCCCGACCATCCAGTGGGGCTATCTCGTCTACCTCACGGTCTTCCGCGTCTGCCAGTACTTCGGCGCCAAGGAGGAGTGCCAGTACTGCGACATCAACCACAACTGGCGCCAGCAGAAGGCGGCGGGCCGCCCGTACACCGGTGTGAAGGACGTCGACGAGGTCCTCGAAGCGCTGGAGATCATCAACAAGTACGACACCGCGAAGGTGTCCACCGCCTACACGCTGACCGGCGGCGCGATCACCACCAAGCTCCAGGGCCGCGACGAGGCCGACTTCTACGGCATGTACGCCAAGGCCATCGAGGAGCACTTCCCGGGACGGTGGATCGGGAAGGTCGTGGCACAGGCGCTGCCCCGCGACGACGTGCAGCGCTTCAAGGACTACGGCGTGCAGATCTACCACCCCAACTACGAGGTGTGGGACCGCAGGCTCTTCGAGCTGTACTGCCCCGGCAAGGAGCGCTACGTAGGCCGCGCCGAGTGGCACAAGCGCATCCTCGACTCCGCGGAGGTCTTCGGCGCGCGCAATGTCATCCCGAACTTCGTCGCGGGGGTGGAGATGGCCGAGCCCTTCGGGTTCACGACGGTCGACGAGGCGATCGCGTCCACGACGGAGGGGCTGCGGTTCTTCATGTCGCAGGGCATCACGCCCCGCTTCACCACCTGGTGCCCGGAGCCGACGACCCCGCTGGGCAAGGCCAACCCGCACGGCGCGCCGCTGGAGTACCACATCCGGCTGCTCGAGGCCTATCGGTCGACGATGGAGGACTTCGGGCTGTCCTCGCCGCCCGGGTACGGCCCGCCCGGACCGGGGAACGCGGTGTTCTCGGTCAGTTCGTTCATGGACAGCCTCCCGGCGGACGAGCCGATCCCGGACGAGGTGCCGGTGGGCTGAGGGAGCGCTGGGGGGATGCTGGGGGGACGTACGTCTGAGGCCACTGGGGCCGGTGGGGCGCTCGGCCGACGGTAACCGGATTCGGCGGTGCCGCTTGTCAGTTGTGCAGGAACCGTGAAAAACTCGGCCCTTCGCGAGACGTCCCCCTCAACTACCGTATTAAACGGGTGAGTTGACCCCCCTTGTGGATGCAGGTGAAGCCCCCACCCATGCCAGACCTGCCGACCCCTCAGGACGCCGCCGAGGCAACACTGTTCTCGGAGTGCTGGGACGCGGTTCTTTCCTATGCCGATCTCTGCACCGGCGGCTCCGCCGACGCACGACCGCTGGCCGCCGAGGCCTTCTCCCGTGGCATCCGCGAAGCGCGTGCCGCGGAGGCCGCCGAGACTCGCGGCCGCGGTTTCGGGCGCCGGGCGCGTTCGCCCCTGCTGCCCCGAATACCGCTCCTCCTGACCGCCGTACGTCAGACGACCGCCGCCTGGGAAGCCCAGGGCCAGGGCGATCGCCTCGACCCCGACCTCCGGCTGTGGCTCAACTCCGAGAAGGCCGAACGCTTCTCGGGGCCGCCCCTCAGCCGGCCGCTGGCCCTGCGCGGGCTGCGGGACATGCAGGAACCCGACGCCGCGCTGCTCTGGCTGGCCGAGGTCGAGGCCATCCCGACGGCCGCGGTGGCCCGCCGGCTCGGCCTCGATCCGGCCGGTGTCGTCGACGAACTCCAGCAGGTGCGCGGAGTGTTCCGTGACCGCTGTCATCGCAATCACCTCGACACCCCGCTCTCCGAGGAGTGCCGCAGCTATGCGCGGCTGCTCGACGCGGTCACGCGGTCACCCGCCGCCGACGTGCCCGACGACCTGTCGCAGCACCTGGCGCGCTGTGTCCAGTGCGCGGAGGCCGCCGCCTGTCTGAAGCACTCCGGCGGCGGACTGCCCGCCGCGCTCGCGGGCGGGGTGATCGGCTGGGGCGGGCTCGCCTACCTGGAACGGCGGCGCAGAGCCGTCGAGTCCGGGCTCAGCCGCAGCGCCGCCGACGACGCGGACGGACCGGCCCTCTGGTCGAAGGAGAGCGGCGACAGGGCCCGGATCGGGCGCGCCGGGCTGCTGGCCGTGGCCGCCGGGGTCTCGCTCCTCGCACTCGTCGTCACGCTGGTGCCGTTCGGCTCGGACGGCGACTCCGGCGTCGCGGCGGAGTCGGCGGGGCGGCAGCCCGTGGGGGAGCAGGTGCCCTCGTTCGACGGCCTGCCGTCGGGATCCGGGTCCGGTTCGGTGGGCGAGTCGATCTCGTCCACCTCGTCCCCGGAGACACCGAAGTCCGGTGAGAGCACGGATCCCGGCTCGGAGAAGGAGGCCCAGGGCAACTCCTCGTCCTCCGCCGAGCAGAGCGGCGCCGACCCCAACCCCAGCGAGCCCGCCGTCTGCCACGCCCGGTACGAGGTGAGCAACGAGTGGCCGGACGGCTTCCAGGCCACCGTCACCGTCAGGTCCGACTACGCCCTCGACACCTGGCGCGTCGGCTGGACCTTCCTCGACGGGCAGAAGGTGACCCAGATGTGGGACGGCAGCTTCGACCAGGACGGCTCGCACGTGACGGCGACCGCGGCCGACTACAACAGGACCGTCGAAGCGGGCGGCTCGCTCGACGTGGGCTTCCTCGCCTCGTGGCGCGAGGAGAACTCCACCCCGGTCGACTTCACCCTGAACGGCCGGACCTGCACGCACTCGGGCTGAGGCGCAAGAGACCGACCTGACCTGACCTGCGCCGGGTCGGGCCGGTCGGGGCGTGAAAAACCGGTTGGCCCGGCCGGAGGGTCCGGCTAGGGTCGAGTCGGTCGAGCGGTGATCGAGCGGCGGGAGCACTCCGCCGCCGATGCCGTGCCGAAGCGGTACCGGCGACGTACCGACGTGATCAAGGAGGTGTGAACGATGGCTGTGACGGCGATGGGCGCTGCCCGCATCCGGAAGTTCATCGAATCCACCTCTGTGGTCGCCGGCTGACAACCTTCTTCTCCGCGCCCGAGTGCGCGTGGCCGGGGCCACCCTTCGAAGGGTCACCCCTTGTCTTCCTCCTCCGCTTTCCCCACTCCGGCTCATCCGCTCGCGCCCTACGGCTGGGACGACGCGTGGGCCGCTGAATTCGCCCCCCACCTGGAGCGCGGGCTCGTGCCCGGACGGGTCGTGCGCGTCGACCGCGGACAGTGCGATGTCGTCACCTCCGACGGGCTCGTGCGGGTCGACACCGAGTTCGTCACCCCGCACGACCCGCTCCGGGTCATCTGCACCGGCGACTGGGCCGTCGTCGACGCAGGCGGGGACCCCCGCTATGTCCGGTCCTACCTGCCGCGCCGTACCGCCTTCGTGCGGTCGACCTCGTCCAAGAGGTCGGAAGGGCAGATCCTCGCCGCCAACGTGGACTTCGCGATCATCGCGGTGTCCCTGGCGGTGGAGCTCGACCTCGGGCGGATCGAACGGTTCCTGGCCCTGGCCTGGGAGTCCGGGGCCCAGCCGCTGGTCGTGCTGACCAAGGCCGACCTCGTACCGGACCCGGTGGGTCTGGCGTATCTCGTGCAGGACGTGGAGACCGCGGCGCCCGGCGTACAGGTGCTGCCGGTCAGCTCCACCGACGGGGACGGTCTCGACGTGCTCGGGGCCGTCGTGTCCGGCGGCACGTCCGTGCTGCTCGGGCAGTCGGGAGCGGGCAAGTCGACGCTCGCGAACGCGCTGCTCGGGGACGACGTGCTGGCCGTCCAGGCGGCCCGCGACGTCGACGGCAAGGGCCGGCACACGACGACGACCCGGAACCTGCTCGTCCTTCCGGGCGGCGGCGTGCTGATCGACACCCCCGGCCTGCGCGGCGTCGGCCTCTTCGACGCCGGCAGCGGCGTCGGGCAGGTGTTCGCCGAGATCGAGGAACTCGCCCAGGGCTGCCGGTTCCAGGACTGCGCGCACGTCGCCGAACCGGGGTGCGCGGTGCTGGCCGCGCTGGACTCCGGCGTGCTCCCCGAACGGCGGCTGGAGAGCTACCGCAAGCTCCTGCGCGAGAACCAGCGGATCGTGGCCAAGACCGACGTACGCGTCCGCAACGAACTGCGGCGGGAGTGGAAGCGCCGGGGCGCCGAGGGACGGGCCGCGATGGAGGCCAAGCGCGGGAAGCGGGCCTGGCAGTGAGGCTCCGCCGGGGGTGGGCGGGACCGGCCGGTCCCGCCCACCCCCGGCGGGAGGCGGCGCCCACGCGGCAGCGAAGAGGGGCTGGCAACGCCCCGTCCGAAATCCGCCAGCCCGCGGGCGGGCGGCGGCGCAGACTGAAGGGGTGATCGACGAAGAGACCGGATACGGAGCCGTACGCAGCCGGGACGCCCGGTTCGACGGGGCGTTCTTCTTCGCTGTGCGGACCACGGGGATCTACTGCCGGCCGAGCTGCCCCGCGGTGACCCCCAGACGGGAGAACGTGCGGTACTACGCCACCGCGGCGGCCGCGCAGGGATCGGGGTTCCGCGCCTGCCGCAGATGCCGCCCCGACGCCGCGCCGGGGTCCGCCGAGTGGAACGTACGCGCCGACGTCGTGGGCCGCGCGATGCGGATGATCGGCGACGGCGTCGTCGACCGCGAGGGCGTCGCCGGGCTCGCCGTCCGGCTCGGCTACAGCGCCCGCCAGGTGCAGCGGCAGCTCACCGCCGAACTGGGCGCGGGCCCGGTGGCCCTCGCACGGGCCCAGCGGGCCCACACCGCACGGGTGCTGCTGCAGACCACACGACTGCCGGTCACCGAGATCGCGTTCGCGGCCGGATTCGCGAGCGTCCGGCAGTTCAACGACACGATCCGGACCGTGTACGCGTCCACCCCGACCGGACTGCGCGCCGCCGCGCACCGCGGTGGTCCCCGCCCCACCGCCTCGCCCGCCGCGGGAATCCCGCTGCGGCTGGCCCACCGCGGCCCGTACCAGGCCGCCGCCGTCTTCGACCTGCTGAGCGCCGAGGCGGTCCCGGGCATCGAGGAGATGACGGGCGACCGCGGCTCCCGCACCTACCGCCGGACCCTGCGGCTGCCGTACGGAACGGGGATCGTCGGCGTCGGGGAGCGGCCGGCGGACGCGTCCGCCCATCGCGGCGGCTGGCTCGACGCGCTGCTCCACCTCACCGACCTGCGGGACCTCACCACCGCCGTACAGCGGCTGCGCCGCCTCCTCGACCTCGACGCCGACCCGTATGCGGTGGACGAACGGCTGGGCGCGGACCCGCGGCTGGCTCCGCTGGTGGCGGCCAGGCCCGGTCTGCGGTCGCCCGGGGCCGCCGACCCGGAAGAGCTGGCCGTCCGCGCGCTCGTCGGACGGCACGAGGCCGGGCGGCTCGTGCGGGCGTACGGGAAACGGCTGGACCCGCCCTCCGGGACGCTCACGCACGTCTTCCCCGAGCCGGCCGCTCTCGCGGACTCCGGCGGCACACCGGGCGCCCCCGTCGACGCCGCCACCGTCGCCCTCGCCGGCGCCCTCGCGGACGGCGCTCTGCGGCTCGACCCGGGAGCCGACCGGGAGGCGGCGCGGGCCGCACTGCTCGCGCTCCCCGGCCTGGACGCACACGTCGTGGCCGTCATCCGCACCCGAGCGCTCGGCGACCCCGATGTGGGCCCGCCCGGCGCGCCCGTCCCCGACACCTGGCGTCCGTGGCGTTCCTACGCCGTGCGACACCTCGAAACGACCCAGCCGGAAGGCGAGAACACATGACCACGTACTACACCTCCTTCGACAGCCCCGTAGGTGAACTCCTGCTCACCGCCGACGAGTCCGGGGTGCTGACCTCCCTGTCCGTGCCCGGCCAGAAGGGCGGCCGCACGGTCGGCCCCGACTGGCGGCGGGCACCGGACCTCTTCGAGGAGGCGGAGCGGCAGCTCGCCGCCTACTTCGCCCATGAACTCAAGGAGTTCCACTTGGAACTGCGGCCGAGCGGCACCGAGTTCCGGGAGAAGGTGTGGGACGCCCTCGACGCCGTCCCGTACGGCACCACCACCACGTACGGCGAGATCGCCGCGCGGATCGGCGCCTCGCGCATCGCCGTGCGGGCCGTGGGCGGAGCGATCGGCGCCAATCCGCTGCTGATCGTCCGCCCGTGCCATCGCGTGATCGGCGCCGACGGGTCCCTCACCGGATACGCGGGCGGACTGGAACGCAAGGTCCAGCTCCTCACCCTTGAGGGCCGAGCCCTCGAAGGCCGACCCCTCGAAGGCCGAACTCGCGCAGGCCGGTGAGGGAGCCGCCTCGCCGGCCTACTCCTCCAGGCCCCAGCTGTGGATCCGCCGGGGATGGACGCGGATCAGCTCCTCACTGAAGTGCGGGCCCAACTCGTGCGGACCGGTGAGGAGTTCGGCGTCCCCTCGGATGTCCACGCCGCGCACCTGCCAGGGCTGGACGCTGACGATGTCGTCGATCACGAGGGCGACCTTCGGGTTCTTCTGGAGGTTGCGCCACTTCTTGGTGGTTCCCATGGCGTAGCCGCCGATGAGGATCGTCCCGTCGTCCTGCGGGTAGAAGCCGACGGGGTTCGCCTGCGGCTGGCCGTGCTGGTCGACGGTGGCGAGGCGGCCGAGCCGCTGGGACTTGAGGTACGCCCGTTCGGCTTCACTGAATGCGGTCATGCCGGCAGCCAAACACGGATCTCCGTCCCGCCGCACCGGTCAGCCCCAGATCACGGCTCCCAGCCACGCTCCCGCGACCAGCAGGCAGGCGAACAGCTCCACCAGGACGCTCGTCCCGCCCCGGCGCAGCACCGTGCGTACCGAGATCACCGCCTCCCGGTGCCCGCCGAGCCGCAGCCGCTCGGTGAGGTAGGCGCCGCCGAGGAAGCCGGGGATCGCGCCGAGCACCGGCACGAGGAAGAAGCCGAGCAGCGCGCCGACGCCCGCGTACACCGCCATGCGGGAGGTGACGCCGCTCGCCCGCAGTCTGCGGGGCGGCAGCCGCCAGCGGATCACCCGGGCGACGAGGAGGGTGGCGGTCGCGCCTACCAGCACACCCCAGGTGAGGGCCCGTGGGTCCTCGAACGCCCACCACAGGACCGCGGCCCACACGAGCCACGACCCCGGCGTGCCGGGCACGAGGACTCCGCTCAGGCCGAGCAGCAGCACCACGCCGACCAGGAGGAGTTCCCACGCTTGCATCTGCCCAGCGTGCCCGAGGACGGGGGAGACCGCAGGTCAGTCCTGCGGGCCCCGGGCCACCCAGCCCTTCTCGTACGTGTGCCAGCCGAGCTGGAGCCGGGTCGTCACGCCCGTCAGCTCCATCAGCCGCTTCACCCTGCGCTGTACGGTCCGCAGTCCCAGGTCGAGCTGTTTGGCCACGCTCGCGTCGGTCAGCCCGGCCAGGAGCAGGGAGAGGATCTCCAGGTCGGTGCCGTCCGGCCCGTCCGGTTCCTCCTCGACGACCGTTCCGGGCGCGCCGAGGCGCAGCGGCAGGGCGCTCCGCCACACCGACTCGAACAGCCCCGACAGCGATTCGAGCAGACCGCTCGCGTGCACGACGAGCGCGGCGGGCTCCAGGGTCCGCGAGGTCAGCGGCACCATGGCGAGGGAGCGGTCGGCGATCACCAGCTTCGTCGGCACCGTGTCCACGACCCGGACCCGCTCGTCGCGGCCGAGCGCCGCGGACAGTTCGGCTATGCCGCCCGGCAGGTGCAGGACCGAGCGTTCGACGACCACGCGGTAACGGACACCGCGGCCCGCGGCCTGCTCCTCCGCGTCGTTGTCCGTGCCGGAGACGACGACGGGGTTGCCGGTGACCAGGGCACACACCTCGTTGCTCGCCCCGAGCTGGAGCTGCAGAAACCGCTGGGCGACGGCGGCGGCGCCGGTCACCACCTCGACGAGATCGTGCGCGGCGGGTTCGGTGGCCTGCGCGCGGTACTCCTCGGCGAGGAGCACGGCCGTCAGCTCCGCCTGGTCCAGCTCGTGGCGCCGCTGGGTCAGGAGCGCGCCGAGGGCGACACCGGGCGGCGCGGCGACCCAGCGGCCGGGCCGGGCCGACGACTGGGCGGCGAGCCCGTGCCGCTCCAGGCCGCGCAGCGCGCGCTCGGTGTCGTGCTCGCCGAGCGTGAGCCGCCGCGCGAGATCGGGCACGTCGACGGCGCCCACGGACACCAGTGCCCGGTACGCCGACTCGTGCGTGTCGTCCAGCCCGAGTGCGGCCAGACCTGTCGCTCCCCGCATGCGGCGACGCCCCTCCCCGAAGACCGGCCGTGGCGGAAAACGGCCACGGCGTAAAACCGCCTCGGCACATCATCGCCGTACGGTCCGGCTCTCTGCCAAGGTGGCGCCGGGACGTGCGTCACAGCTGGGCCTCAGGCAGGCACGTCACACTTGGGGAGGGACGGGCCCGGACGCGTGGACCGGGCCGGTCACACCGACGCCGTCGGGCGGTTCTCCCGTGGGGGGTGGGACCGTCCGGCGGTCCCTCCCGTCCCGCCTTCCTGCCGGTTTTTACCGATCCACCGTTTTCATCCGGCCCACGCGGTGGACAATTACGGGCATGAGCCAGCAGGGGGAGACGCCGACCAATCAGCAGGACGACTGGTGGGGGCAGCTGTACGACGAGTCCACCGGGGACACGGGCCCCGCGCCCGCACCGGACTCCCTGGACGACCGCTACGCCTCAGCGGCAGACACCCTGGGCACCCCACCCCACCAATCCCGCAGAGAACCCCAATCCCACCCCCCGCCCGACGGGCCTGACGGCCAGCCTGGCCAGGGGCGCGGGGAACGGCGCGCCCAGCCCCCACGCCCGGCACGGGACCTGGGACGGTCCGGAGCGCCCCCCGAGGAGGGTGCACTGTCCGAAGGGCCCGAGGGTCAGCCTGGCCAGGGGCGCGGGGAACTGCGCGCCCAGCCCCCACGCCCCGCACCCGACCCCCACCCCGCCGGCGGCACACCCACCGAGGCCGGGGCCCCAGCGGAGACCACACCCCCACCCTGGTGGCCCCCGAGCGGCCCAGGCGCGCCGCCCCCTCCGAGGGACGCGCCCGAACCCCCCGCCGCCGGCACCGGCTGGGCGGCCCACGGCCCCTGGACCCCCGACCCCCCCGACCCCCGCGAACCCGCCGG
>NZ_JBLFJV010000020.1:0-136589 GCF_047444975.1 Streptomyces sp. CWNU-52B
CTGCCCGGCCCAGAACCTGATCCACCCCACCCCACAAGAGCCATCAGAAACGACCTAGTTCGTACGCTTCGCGGCTGGGGCCGAGGCGGCGGATGAGGGGGTTGTCGTGCAGCCGGTAGCGCAAGGACTTCCGCGCCTTCCGGTGATCGGCTGGCGTACCGAACAGACGGGTGGTGACCATCCGGTCGGCCCAGTCCGCATGCCCTTCAAGGACATACGAGATGCTTTTTCGCGAGGCCCTGCCCAGCCCGTGCTTGTGTGGGAAGAGGCTTGTCCACACCGCGCCGATGCGGGCCTCGTCCTGCACCTGGTGCACCAGCTCGTGGGCTATCACCTGATAGAGCGCGGGGTCGCTGGCCAGCACTCCCGCGTGGCGCCAGGTCGCGGGAGCGATGATGGTCTCGCACTGGCCATCTTCGGCTTCCTGAGTGCTTCCGAGCACAAGTGGCCAGACCAGGGGCAGGGAAAATCCCGCGACTTTGAGTACTACCCGGCCGGCCTTGATCTCTGCTGGTTCCAGGTCCAGGTCGCCGATCTCCTTGGCCAGAGTCCGCTGCGAGTACAGGCGGACTTCCTCTCGCCACGCTTTCGGGGCCAGCAGGCGGAAACGGACCTTGGCAGGTAAGGGAAGGTCGGTGATCTCCGCCACGTGCGGGACCACCTTGTCCAGGACTCCGAGAACCCGATCGCGCAGGTCGTCGTTGCGGCGGGTCTCGTCATGAACTTCGAAAATGGTCACGCGTGCGTCTCCTGCATACCGTGTCGGTCGGGGCCGTGCTCTCCGCCGGTCTTGATCTCGCCGGCGTCGCCAGGAGCCGCGGCAACCGCCCTTGGCCGCGCTGCAGTTCGCGCGCCCAGGCCGGAGTCCTCACCTGCTACTGCGCGTTTCCCGCCGCCTCTTCTGGGCTTCCTGCGGAAGGGAGGCGGGGTAGAGGGAAGCGCGGTGGGCTCCGCCGGGTCGATGACGTACGTCATGCCCCTTTGGACGCCGAGGAGTTTTTGGGCTCTCAGCGGTGCGAGAGCCAAGTAGACAGTCGTGTAGGAAATCCCGAAGTCGGTGGCGAGTTCGCGCAGAGTCGGAATCCACGTCAGGGGTGCGTACGTGCCGTCTGCGATCCTCTTCCGGACCGCCTGTTCGACGGGGCCGCGGAGGGTCCCCTTGCATGAGCCCTGGCTCGGAGCCGTCACGTACGTTCCGTTGCCAGGGACTCTGTGGAGAGTCCCGTCGGCTTTGAGGGGCTTGAGCGCATCGCCTATGACGTCCCTGGATACCCGGAACTCGCGGGCCAGTTTGTCCTGTCTGGGCAAACACGACCCGGGAGAGTATCGGCCCTCGGCCACGCGTGCGCGGACGGCGTTGCGGATGTGTTCGGCAACGGTGAGGTCAGCCACGATCGGACCGCCGTTTCGGGTTGAGGATGTCCGAGAAACCGTCGCCATCGATGACGGCTCGGACGATGTGGTGGTCGGACTCCTTTTCGTGCACTTCGATCACGTCGACGCTGATCACCACCTCCGCTATGTCGGGGGTGGCGTAGTAGCGGTCGATGCGGGCGTCCGGGCCGTGTGTGGCGCATCCGCTGACCGTGCGGGTGACCGCGGTCCGTTCCCCGTACGTTGCTGCTCTGTAGCGGGCCACGTCCTCCAGGCCGGCGGTGCGCAGCGCCTCGTCGGGGCGGTCGTCCATTCGTCGTTTGCCGTCCGGGCCGACGTACGAGCGGTGCAGCCGGTGGCGCCGGTCCTGGATCTTCTCCAGCTCCGGCAGCGGGGGGTCACCGGGGGTGCCGGGGACGAAATAGCTGTTGTTGTCCCCGCCGAGGAGGCAGGGCATCCGTACGGTCTGGCCTTCCGGGGTGGGCCACCTCTTGTCGGCGAGCCTGGACAGCCATTGCGCCTCGGTGAGGCGTTGACCGCTGGAGGAGTAGTCGAGGTGGTAGGAGCCCAGGACGAGCGGGGTGGCGTCGGGACCAGCTGGCAGGTAGCGCATGGTCAGCGCGGTGGGTGGCAGTTCCCATGAGGGGGCGGGGGTCACCGGTCCGGAGGCGAGCGGCGGGAACTCCTGCACGGGCTGGAAGTACTGGGGGTGGGCGAAAAGCGCGGTGCACGACTTCGCGCCGAGCCATCCCCGCAGTCCAAGGATGGCCTCTAGTTCGTACATGCCCGTGTTGCCGCTGAGGTCCGCGGTCGGCATCTCCTGGCGGTACACCAGGTGCGGGTTGAGGGATGCCAGCCTCTTGTGGGCCCGTATGCGCTTGGGGCGGTTGTCGCCGCCGTTGTTCTCGAAGTTCCACAACAGCGCGATGAGTCTGGTAGTCATGCGGCGCCTTCGCTTTCGCCCGGCATGCGGGCGGGATGCAGGGGGGTGGACGTGCCGGGTTCGGTCATGGGGTCCTCGCCTCGTCGCCCGTGGTGCGGGGTGAGGACACCGGGGAGGGTGCCGACGGTTTCCCCTTGCCCGCGGCTTTCTCCAGGCGGAGTTCGATCAGGAAGTAGAGAACAGCGAGGGCGGGCAGCATCAACGTCGCCCACTCGAAGTCGCCGGGCAGCCACTGGACCAGGCTCCTGCCGTCGTACAGAGCGTGGGAGAGCATCAGGGGCAGGAGTCGGCGGTAGCGCAGGTACAGCCAGACCCGGCCGGCCGCAAAGGCGACGGCACCGATGGCGGGAAGCCCGAAGTAGGCGTGCAGTGCGATCTCCAGCGCACAGACCAAGGTGTAGATCTCCCACGTCGGCCTGCGCGCGGCCTTCATCAGCACGACCGTGGCCACGACGACCACGACGTCCTCAAGCAGCACGGCGTGCACGATCGCGAGGGCATGGCCGACCGGACCGGTAATGCCGAGCGAGGACATCTGACTGTCCTGCATAACCGGCAAGGGCACCGGCCCCACCGAGCGGAACAGCAGCACCAGCAGGGAAAAGAGCAGACCGGTCGCGTAGCAGGCGAGGAACCCCGCCCCTCCGATCTTCCAGTCATCCCGCCGCCGGGCGGCTGTGACGGGCAGGCCGTTGTCCGGCCAGACCTGGTGCGCCCGGCAGAGCTCCACGGCCAGCCACGCCACCACGCAGCCGAACAGCGCCGGTCCCACGTCTCGATGCAGCACGCCGGGGTCGGGAACGGCCGTGCAGACGGTCGCGAGGCCCAACGCTATCGACGCACGGAAGCGCCACCAGTGCGACGGCGGTACGCGGTCACCGGCGCTGCGAACAAACTCCCACCGTGCGAGCCAGACCGACGCCACTACGGCGCACCCGACGTGAACCGCGTCGATCCAGCGCAGATCTCGCGGATCCCAGTGCACGCCGTACATGCCGGCGACGATTGTCACTCCGTTGGCCAGGCCGGCGAAGCAGGCGAGGAACAACAGTCCCGCCAGCTCCGCGAGTACCCGGCGCGGCGGTGTACCGGCCGCGGGGAAGGTCGGCGCTCCGCGGGGCGGCAGCATGTCCTTGACTCTGAAGGGCTGTCGGTCGCGCGGGGTGGTTGTGGTTTCAGGCACGGTCGAACCCCCGGCGTACTTCCCAGTCCGTGACCTGTCCCTCGGCCACGGCGAGTTCGATCTCGGCGGCGTGGGCGTAGTGGTCCACGACGGAGGCGCCGAATGCGTGCTGCGCGATCTCGCTCTCCGCGAAGTCGGTGAGGGCTTCGTCCAGGTTGTTGGGCACCGGCAGTGCGTCGGCGGCGCTGTAGCCCTCCCCGGTGCAGGGTTCCGGGAGTTTCGGCTCGTTGCGGAGGCCGTGGTTGATCGCTGCGATCACCGCGGCCAGGGCGAGGTAGGGGTTCGCATCGGCGCCCGGCAGGCGTACCTCCAGGTGCGGGTTCGTCTCCTCGCCGGTGACCCGGACGGCACAGGAGCGGTTGTCGCGCCCCCAGGTGAAACTCGTCGGAGCGAACGAGCGAGGCCTGTACCGCTTGTACGAGTTCGCAAAGGGCGCGCACAGGGGCACCATGTGCGGCAGCGCCTCGATGAGCCCGGCGATGGAGTGCTGCATGAGTTCGGAGGGCAGCACGTCGGGCTGCGGCGCGTAGAACGCCGAGTCCTCGTCGTCGTGCCACAGGGACACGTGCAGGTGCAGACCACTGCCTACGCCGGTCCGCGGGGCGGCCATGAACGTGGGCGCCATGTCGTGCCGTTCGGCGAGGTGGCGGACGGCGTGTTTGTGGACGGTGTAGTCGTCGCAGGCCCGCATCGGGTGCCCGTACGGCCACGTCACTTCGACCTGACCGGCCGCCCCTTCCGTCTTGATCGCCTCGACCGGGCATCCGGCCCCGTGCAGTGCCGCCCGGAGGTCTTCGAAGAACGAACTCAAGGCCGGCGGATGGTCGAGCGCATAGTCGAGGTTGTGGGGCGAGACGGGCGTGAGCCCCCGATACCTGCGGCGGCGCACCTGCGCCTGGGTGCCGTTGTAGAGCATGTATTCGCTCTCCACGCCGGCCTTGGCCTCCAGGCCGAAGGAGCGGAGCGCCTGGAGTTGTCTGTGGAGCATCTGCCGCGGTCCCACGTCGACGGGCCGGCCGTTGTGATGGACGGCGTCGCCGTGGACCAGGACGGTGCCGGGCAGGTAAGGCAGGCGGCGCATGGCCTGGCCGTCGGGGACGGCACGCAGGTCACCGAATCCGTCGTGCCAGCCCGTGAGGGCATATCCCGGCTGCGGGTTCATGTCGAGGTCCGTGGCGAGCACGTAGGCGCACATCTCCGACCCGCCAAAGCGGTGCATGAATCCGCGGGCGTCGTGGAGTTTGCCCTTGAGTCGGCCCTGCATGTCGGGGACCGCGAGCATCACGGTCGTGATCTCGCCGTCCCGTACCAAACGCTCCAGCTCTTCCGGCTTCAGGAGCGGCGGATGGGCGACGTACCAGGTATCAGAGCTGGTTTCGCTGGTCATCACAGGACGCCTTCGGACAGTGCCACGGTTTCGGCTTCGGTGCCGAGCGGCGGGATCTTGTAGGAGCGCTTGCCTTTGGTGATCCAGGTGAGCCACGCGATGAGCAGGACCACCGCGAGGGCGATGCCCGCGTAGTTGAAGGACTGCACGGTGATCGGGGAAGCCTGTGGCAGGCAGAAGACGACGGTCAGCACGCTCACGTAGCCCACGGAGATCCAGCCGAGCGGCTTGCTCCAGCGGCCGAGGTTCCACGGGCCCGGCGTGAACGCCCCGGGGTAGCGCCGCCGCAGGTAGACCGGGATCACGTACGCGGGCGTGATCCCGATGACGTTGATCGCGGTCACGGCCGCGTAGGCGGTCGGCGAGTACAGGCTGGGCAGCGCCAGGAGCAGCGCGATCCCCACCGACAGCCACACCGCGGGAACGGGGGTCTTGGTGCGGCTGCTGACGCGGCGCCAGGTCGCGGAGCCGTAGAGGGCCCCGTCGCGCGAGAACGCGTACACCATGCGGGAGGCGGCGGCCGTCTCCGCGTTCCCGCAGAACAGCTGGGCGACGATCACGACGAGGAGCAGCCCCTTGGCAACACCGGTGCCCAGGACGTCGATGAAGATCTGCGCCGGCGGCACCCCGGTGCTCGTACCCAGGGTGCCCGCGTAGTCCTCGATCGCGAACAGCAGCCCGGCCAGCAGAACGAACCCGGCCGCCCAGGACCAGGCGATGGCGCGCACGATGCCCTTGGGCGCTGCGATCTGTGCGCCCTTGGTCTCCTCCGACAGGTGGGAGGAGGCGTCGTAGCCGCAGAATGTGTACGCGGCCAGCAGGCAGCCGAGTGCGGCCACGTATACGGGGTTGTCGAAGCCGGTGCCGTTGTTGACATGGGTGAAGACGAAGTCGGCGCTCTGGCGTTCGCCCGGGGCGAGGGTGAGCGCGCCGACGATCAGCGCGACGCCGGCGAGCTGCCACCACACCGAGATCGAGTTCAGCACGGTGACCAGGCGCACTCCGAGCGTGTTGAGGGTGCCGTGCAGCAGCAGGATGCCGGCGAAGATCAGCATCGTCGTCTCGGGCGTGGGCTCAAGTCCCCACTGCAGGTTGGCGAACGCGCCGACGAACAGCGCGCACCCGTAGTCGATGCCGGCGATCGCGCCGAGCAGGCCCAGGAGGTTGAGCCAGCCGGTGACCCATGCCCAGCGCGGGCCACCGAGGCGGTGGGCCATGTAGTACAGGCCGCCCGAGGTGGGATAGGCGGAGGTGACCTCGGCCAGACACGCGCCGAGGATGAGGGTCATGGCGCCGATGCCGACCCAGCCCCACAGCATGACGGCAGGGCCGCCGGTGTTGAGGCCGTAGCCGAACAGGGTCATGCCGCCGGCCAGGATGCAGATCACGGAAAAGCTGATCGCGAAGTTCCCGAAGCCGCCCATGCCGCGCTGGAGCTCGGGCGTGTAGCCGTGCCCGCGCAGCGCCGCGTCGTCGTCCAGCGGACGGCGGCTAGTTGATCGTCTGTGCGGCATCAGGCACCTCGGGGGAGAAGGGAGGAGGGGAGAGACGGCGTAATGCGGGTGGTAAGTGCAACGGAAAGGTCCTTTGGACGACTTGGAGGAGAGAAGGGCGAGCGCAAGGGGCCGCGGTTGCGGAGGGTGGGCCTCGGATGGTCATCGGTGGCTCCTGGATTTCAGGGCGGGGCGGCGGGCCTTGAGGAATTCCTCCTGCCACTCCTGCGGCTCGTGGGCGACCTGGGCCCACGGCGCGGTGGTCACGTGCGGGCCGATCGCCTCGAACACCGGGCCGCTATGGCCTACGCCGGTGGCTGTCAGGGCGTGCGCAAGGTGGTTGAGATCCAGCAGGGAGCGGGTGTCGGGCTGCCCCGGCGCGGGCTGCGTCGGCTCGAACCACTCCTGCAGTGCCTGGCGGGCGTAGTGGGCTTTGTCCTCGGTGACCCAGTACGCGAGCACACTGGCGGTCTGCCGCGTTTGCCACTGCTTGCGGTACTGATCGACGAAGGCGTACAGCGGCAGAACCTTCAGCGGGGACCCGACGGGTGCTCTGGATGCCACCCACTGTGCGAAGGTGATCAGCTCGTCGCCGCGGGCGCGGAAGACGGCGAGCATTCGGTGGAAGGCTTCACGGTTGTGCGCATCGCGCTGGTGCACCGCGTCCAGCAGCCGCCAGGGTCCCGGCGGCAGCAGGTCCTCACGCGCGATCCAGTTGAGCGGATTGTGCGGCCGCCTGGGGTCGTCGTCGGCCTGCGCGAGCGTCATGAAGCACAGCGGCGGCACCGGATCGGCCTTCCACTCCGCAGCCGCACTGCACGCGTAACGGGCCTTGAGAATGGCCTGCATCAGCTGCGGCCGGGAGACCCCGTTGCGGTGGGCGACGACCACGCGTTCACTCAGCACACGGGCCCGCATCATCCAGGCGTTCCAGTCCTCAGGCTCCTCCGCCGCCCACATCTCGATCGCCTCGGTGTCCACCGCCGCGCGGCCCAGGACCTGACTTCGGCTGCACCGCAGTGACCAGGAATCCGTCCTGGCGAGCAACTCCTTCGTGGACAGCCACCGATTCAGCCGCAGATCCTCCAGCGCGACGCGCAGATCGGCATCCCGGCCGGCAGGATGCGGCGTCGTCAAGCTCATGTCAGAAGAGGTCATCGATGGACCCCCAATGCGAGAGAGCTGAAGAGGAAAGCGAATGCGCACCGGCCTGGTGCGCGTAAGAAAGACATCGGGGCGAGTCCTCAGGGCAGGGGGTGGGGCCGTCGGGCCGCAGCCCACGTGATCCGCCGGCCATAGGGGGAGCCGGGACTGATGACTGCGGACCGACGGGGATTGTTGGGTCAGCCGGAGGCGGCTGTGCGCTCAAGCAGGGTCCGGGCCGGGAACCGGTTCGCCCACTCGACGTGCGGTTCGAGCTCAGGGCGTAGCGCCGGTTATGGCTGTTCCGGCTCTGAGACGCGGTAGAGCTGAAGGGAGCTGGCGTGCGTGGAGGCTTAGAAAGTGTCGAAGACCGGACCACCCGGAATGCTGTCCAGGCTGAGGGCGGTCCAGTCTGATGTGTAGATCAGTTCACAGGGCTTTGCCCACCTCGTAGATGGTGGGCCGGTCCTCCGGGGCGTGGCTGAGCATGGAGTCGACAAGGTCGCCCAGTTCACCGGGCACCTTCACGGAGCGACGTCGGCCGTTTGCCACCGCTTCTCTCTGTACGGAGCGTGGAGCGTCGTCCGGATACTCGACTGCCCGCCAGCCGGTGGCGGAGATGAGCAGGGACGCACCGAGTGCATAGATGTCGGCAGCTTGGGTCGGCTCCGCCTCTCCTGTGGCGAGCACGCTGCGCGCGACCTCCGGTGCCTCGTAGTGGACCAGGCAGCCGCGGAACGGGAAGTCGTACCCCTGAGGCACCTGCCCACCCCGAGCCAGTGCTAGGTCGATGAGATGGGTGCGTTCGGGCCCGATGATGAAGTGGGCAGGCTGAATGTCTCCGTGGGCCCAGCCCTTCGCGTGCAGTTCGGCGAGCGCTTCAACGCATCCCAGCGCCACGCTGGCGTGCGGTGCGATGGACGAGTCCCGCCTACGGCAGGGTTCCCACAGCCGGTACAGGTCCGGCCCTTCCCGCCACGGCTGGAAGTTCCAGGTTCCCTGCTCCCACTCGCCGTACGCGACGTCCTCGAAGCCGAGGTGATGCAGCACGGCGCCTTCGCGTGCGGGAGCGAGAGCGGTCCAGGGCTGCGCGGCCCAGTCGGCTGTGGCCTCGATCGGGTAGCCGACTTTCACGGCGTAATGGCCCCGGGAGTTTTCGACTTCCCAGACCACGGAGCCTCGGCGGTTGATGATCAGGTGCTGAGCCGTGGGCGTGAGCGCATCGCGCAGTACGGCCGGCAGCTCAGGGGGCGAGCCGGACAAGGTCTTTCTCCTTCCTGGCGAGCACGGCCGACCACGAGCAAGGGCCGACCGTGTCGCTGTTGTCGTGAGCTACGCCTGGCCGTACGGCCGGCCGCAGTCCGCGTCGCACTGTGCGAGGTTCTCGCCGTTCACGGTCCACAGGTCGTCGAAGACCATGAACCCGGCGGCTTTCATGGCGTGCGCCGCAGCAGCGACCATTTTCGGATCACGACCTCCTCCGCCCGGCTTCGGGTTGTGGTGCAGGAAACGCCCCGCGTACTGCTTGCACAGCCCGGCGTACTCCTTGGTGTGCAGGATGAGCGCGTGCAGGCCGAGGTCCACGTCGTCCGACGGCACCATGGCGACGGTGGCGGTGGCCGCGGTGACGAGGAACGCGACCGCCTGGTCCGCGATGCGCTCGGCACGCTCGGGCGTCTGTCCGTCGTGGAGGACCACGAAGTGGGCGAGGCTCTCGAACAGGTCCTCGCCAGCCACCGTGCGACCGGTCCTCTGGTCGTTCGCTGTTGCCGTCATGCGTATCTCCTGGTGTGTGAGGTGGTGCGTGGTGAGCACCTCCACCCCGGCCGCCGAGCTCGGCTCATAGACGACCGGGAAGAAGGCTTTGAGGCCGGCCTCGAACGGGGACGGGGGGCCGGGATGTGGCACCCGTTCGGGGCGGCCGTTCTACTGGCCGATGTTGAGGGTCAGCCGATCACCAAGCTGCGCGAACCGCTGATGCAGATGATGAACAGGAACCCGCTACACCGGCCGATGGCGCGCATCACAGCCCGACCCGACTGTTGTCGTTCTTCACGGCCAGGCGCGCGCTCAGTTCCTCTCGCGCGCTGAGTGCCGCCACCTTGTCCGGCATGACGTCCCACTCCCTGCCGCCTCCGATCGGGCGTATCTGCACACGGCCACCGACCTCGCCCATGACGACGCCGATACGTCCACGGGCACTGTCCTTCGCCAGTTCGCCGATGTCTGGTCTGGTCTGCTGATTGCTCGCCATGCAGAGGAGCATCCCGAGCCGGGTACCTCTGCCAAAAGGTCAGGCTGATTACCCAACTTGGGTAATATCGCGGCAGGCAGAGAACCAGCGACGTTGCGTAGCCTTCGCAGTGTGGGAGCCTCCCAGATGCCCCAAGCCAACCAGCCGCCGGAACTGCCCGCGCGGTTGCTCACCGACCCCGAGATGATCGATGCGTGTCGGGTACGGGACTTCGCCGTGGTCTTCCGACTGGCCAAAGTCAAGGCCGCTATCTACCCGTCGATGATCGCCAGGCGATGTGACCTGACCCCGAGTCGAGTCGGCGAAGTGCTCTCCGGGCGGCGCCAGCTGGTGCACATGGATGTCATCGAGCGCATCGCGGACGGCTTACGCATTCCAGGGCACATGCTCGGACTTGCCCGGCGGTCGTGGGAGACGCCCCAGGCTCTTGTCGTCACCGACCGCAAAGCATTTCCGGTACCGGAGCCGGCGCAGCAGGTCCCCGCGTCTCTGCCGGGCCCGGACGTGGACAACATCTTGGCCATGGCCACCCGGACAAGTTTCAGCGCCGCCACCCTCGCGGCGTTCCGGTCTTCCATTGAGGACTACTGGCGACGAGACAATCAACACGGCGGAGAAGCCCTGAGGCCCGCCGTCGTTGGGCAGCTCCGATACGTGATCGGGCTCATGAAGGAGAACCGGCCGCCGTCCATCCAGTACGGCCTCTACGGCATCGCCGCCGAACTGGCACGCCTCACGGGCTGGATCTACTTCGACGCCCGCCAGTACAACCAGGCCCGCACCTACTTCAGCGAAGCTCTGCAACTGGCCAAGCACATCGACGATCGACAGTTCATGGCCAACGTCCTCGCCTGCATGAGCTTGCAGGCGACCTACCAGGACAAGCCCGCGGACTCTCTGGCACTCGTCACAGCCGCCCAGGACCAGGCCCGCTCGGCCCCCGACACCACCCCGCGTGTCCTGTCGATGCTTTCCATGCGCGAAGCCTTCGCCCACGCTTCCCTTGGTAGCCAGACCTCCACCCGCCGAGCGCTCACGGAGGCGCACCGCCAGTTCGAGCAGATCCGGACAAGCGACCCCGACCCGTCATGGGTGACCTACTTCGATGAACCGAAGCTCATCGTGGACACGGGCATCGCCCACGGCCGGCTAGGCGAAGCGGCCACCGCCGAACCCTTGATCGCGGACGCCTTACGGAGAGAAGACCGCGCCAACCACCGCGGCCGTGCATTTCATGCATTCTGGCTAGCTCGGACCCAACTGGACCAAGGCAAGCTCGACCAAGCGTGCCACACCGCTACACAAGCCCTGGAGTCCGCGTCGACCGTGGTGTCCGAGCGGGTGACGGGCCACCTGAGGGAGTTCTACGGCCAGTTGGCTCCCCATAGGCAAGAACCCGTAGCCCTGGCCTTCGAGGCCCGGCTACGGGAAGTTCTCCCACCTGTCAGCGGATCGTTTCATCCATGAGCAGGTACAGCAGACCGACGAGAGATCCGCTGCTCACGACCTCACGACGGTCGATCATGCCCCGCACCTCACTGAGGGGGACCCACTCGATGCGGTCGGACTCGTTCTTCTCCGTGGGCGGTCCGGAGTAGGTCGCGCCGTCGACGCGGAAGACGTGGTGCTGCGAGTCGGTGATCCCGTTGGCCGGCTCGGCATAAATTAGAGGCTTGATCGGGCCAGGGCGCCAGCCGGTCTCCTCCAGTACTTCGCGAGCCGCTGCTTCCTCAGGTGTCTCGCCCTCTTCCACCAGGCCCATGGGGAGCTCCCAGGCCCACGAGTTGGTGATGAAGCGGTGCCGCCACATCATCAAGACCTCTTGGCGGTCATTGACCACGGCGGCCACGGCTAGGTGCCGCAGGCGAACTACGTGGTACTCCCAACGACGGCCGTCCGGCTGCTGGACATCAACCAACCACAGGTTCACCCAGGGGTTGTTGTAGATCTGGCGCTCACCGTGGGTCTTCCACTCCATGCCTGCGGCCCCTCTCGATCGGACTCCAGGATCTCAGACCGACTGGGATGGAGGCGTAAATTCCGTTCTTTTCGCGTCACACTGACGAGATATGCGGAACGCGCTCGGAAGCATCGATGTTCTCCAGAAGCTGGTCGAGGAGCTGCTGGAGCTGTTTGCGTGTAGCGCTCTGGTCGCGGCCTGGGTCGGGGGCGTTGTTGTCCCAGGATGCGACGAGTTGCGGGTCGGTGTGCTCCTCGAACTTGCCTGGTCCGTAGAGGTAGTACAGGAGTCCGAGGGTGTGCTGCCCGCGTTTGTGGATCCTCGGGATCATGCCGGTGCCGGGTCCTGGTCCTGGTGGAGGAGTTGGTCGGTGGCACGCTGGACGCGCTGGATGGCACGTCGGGTGGCGGCGATGACGGCGTCCAGTTCGGGCGGGTGAGCGCCGGCGTTGATCGCGCGCGTGACCTGGTTGAGGTTGTTGCCGACGTGGCCGAGATGGCGACGGGCGGCGAACAGTTCGGCGATCACCTCACGCTCGTCGGCGACGGCGCTTGCGGTCCGTTCGAGGTCGCGGGCGGCGGAGAGGGCAGCGCGGGCGAGGAAGCCTGCGAGGGTCAGGCCGGCGGCCTTCGCGCCAGCGGTTACGAGGGCGAGTTCGTCGTCGCTGAAGCGGGTGTTGCGGACGTGTGGACGCTGGCGACGCTGGTATTTGCGGCGGTGTATACGCGGCTGCTCAGGTCTGTCCTGTACCCCTTCTGGCTGCGATCCGCCCTCGGTCGCAGCCTCCTCGTCAGGCGTCCCCCGGCGCCGGACGAGCCCCTGCCCTCCAGGGGCAGGGGAACCCTTGGATACTCCGCTCAAGGCGGAGTATCCAAGGGGATAACTTGCTGTGCGGTTTGGGGCTGGGGAGGTCGCGTTCTGGTGCGCCTCGGTGGACGTCTGAGGGTGACGCTGATGCATGGAAGTCCCTTGACGAAGTATTTGAGGCGGGGCGCGGTCCGTGGTGGTCGGGGCGTGAGAGAGGCCAGTCAAGACCGGGACGGTCCTGCGGGGATGCACCGGATCGGGGACCGTGGAGACCGGCCTTCTTCATCCGGTCCCGGGGAACGGTCCCCGTGGTTGGTCCCCGTTTGAGGGGACCGTGGTGCCAGTTGGTCCCCGCGTGTATCGGGCCCGGCAGGCGACGAAGGCGTCGGTCCCCGGTCCCCGCATGGTCGGTCCCTGAGTGTGCTGAGGGACCGAGGCTGCTCTTGTAAGGCGTTGACCTGTTCGTTGTCCCCGGTCCCCGGTCCCCGGTCCCCGGTCCCCGGTCCCCGGTCCCCGGTCCCCGGTCCCCGGGGACCGACTAGTTCGTTGGGGACCGGTCCCTGTGCGGTGCCGTGTTCGGTTCAGGGACCGGTCCCCGCTTCGATCGGGGACCGGTCCCCGAAGTGCGCCGTCGGGACGGTGCCCCGAGAGGTGGCGTCGGTCCCCGCTACTGGAGGCGGTCGGTCCCCGGGACGGTCCCCGTTCTGCTGGGGACCGGTCCCGAGGTCTGGCGACGGTCCCCGGACGGAATGGCCTGTGCGCAGACGCCGACCGACCTGCTACAGGGATGGCGTGTATCGGTCGGTGGAGACGGGGTCCTCGCGGCGGCGGTCGGGGCCGGTGAGGATGACGCGTTCGGTCATTTCGGCGAGGCGGGAGGCGACGCGGTCGCCGAGGGCGGTGCGGAGTTCGGCGGTGGGGAGGTTGGTGGTGATGAGAGTGGGGAGCAGGTGCTCGTAGCGGTGGTTGATGAGCCGGTAGGTCAGCTCCTCGGTCCACTCGCTGGTCTTGGCCGCGCCGAGGTCGTCCAGGAGCAGCAGCGGGCAGCGGGCCAGGGTGTGCAGCTCGCGTTCGCTGTCGTGCCCGGTGCGGGAGTTGGGGCGCAGGCGGGCGTGGAGGTCGGCGCTGGTGGTGGCTTCCCAGCGCAGGCGGACTCCTTGGTGCAGGAGGGTGCGGATGGCGCCGTATGCCTGGTGGGTCTTGCCCGTGCCGGTGGGGCCGACGATCAGCAGGGAGCCGCCCTCGGATATACCGGGAGCTCCGGCTGGTCCTGGGCGTCCTGCTCGGGCGATCTGGGTGGCCCAGGCGGTGATCTGGGGGTGGTCGGCGCGGGCGCCGCGGTAGCGGGCGGGGATGCGTCTGTCGGCCAGTTCCAGGGCGCTGACCGGTTCCTCCGGCGGTGATGGCGCTGTGGCTGTGGGGTCGAGGCCGCGGGCGGTGAGGATGGCTTCGAGGCGGTCCGTCATGGTGCCGACGGGCTGCGGTGGGCGCCTGCGGGTGCCGGTGGTGGTGTTCAGAGCTGGCCTCCGTAAGCCGCTGCGGTATCGGCCGGGTTGGTCCAGGCCCGGCGCGGGGCGGTGCTGCGTGTGGGTGTGTTCATCACGTCGTTGACGAGGCTGGGCAGCACGCTGGGGTGCACTCCCTTGGCCCGTTGCTGGATGAGTGCGGCGCGGATGTGGTCGGCCTTGATGCCCTCGGCCAGCAGGTTGCGCACTTCGCGTCCCAGGTGTCCCAGGAAGCTGCCCGGCGGGCGTTCGGCACACGCGGCGACGTACTCGCCGATCAGGTCCTTCGCCGAGACGGTCGCGGGCGCGGGGGCGCTCGCGCCCCCCGAAGGGGAAGATCCTAGATCCACGTTCCTAGGTCCTAGATCCGGACCGTGAGGGCTCACGGAGCCCTGCGTGAGCCGTTCGTGAGTCGGCGATGAGTACTCACTGAGACCCTTCTGACCTGCACCTTCCTCGGCAGGTGGGGTCGTCGCCTCGGCTCCGTGAGGGGTCACGGAGTGCTCCGTGAGGTCTCCGTGAGTCCTCAGCGCGGGCTCACGGACAGGGCCGAGGCGGCCCAGATCGTGGTGCGGGCAGTCCGGGTGGCGCACGCCGCTGGGCCGGTTGATCTTCTGGTGACGGGCGAAGGTGACGAGGTGCAGGTACCGCTTGCCGTCGCCGCCCTCGTAGCGGCAGATCAGCCCGGCGTTCTGAAGCTGGCTGAGGTCGTCGTCGACGCCCACGGGGCCGTGGTCCGGGCGCAGCGACCAGAGCAGGCCGGCGATGACCGCGGCCTGGTCGCGGAACCGGCCGCGGTCGTCGGCCTGCGTGAGCAGCCCGAAGAACGTCCGCTCCGCGGACAGGGACACCATCGCCAACGACTCGGAGGCGAACGCTTCGGGCTTGATGGTGCGGATACGGGCGATGTCGATCGACCACCTTCGTCGCGATTCGGGGCGTTGTCCGGCGAAACGCCGGGGCGCGTGGACAACACAGCCACACCCACCGCGCACAAGTCCAGAGTTGATTTACAAACTCTGCAGTAATCGTGCGGGGCCGGGAAACCGTAAACCCGAAATGCCGGTCAGGGAAAAAGGTGCCGGTAACCGGCACCTCGCGCGCATCGCTCACGGCAGACACCACACCGCTTCCCCTGGCTCGGGAAAGCAAGCTACAACACACCCATGCCGCCACGCCCCCTCGAAATCGGACCCGCCGGACAAGCCGCCGCACACGCCATAGAACGCCTGCGCACCACGCGCGGCTACTCGCAGCGCTACCTCGCCGCCCGCGTCACCGCCCTCGGCCGGCCCCTGACCTTCACCCAACTCTCCCGCGTGGAAAGACGAGTTCGCCGTTGCGACGTCGACGACCTCGTGGCCATCGCTGCCGCCCTCGGCGTGGCTCCCCAGGCACTTCTCGGCGATGCCGGTACGCGTCCCCGGGCGGACGGCGGGGGAATATAGCCGACGATCGCCGGTTGGCCAAACCGGCGATTCTCAAGACCCTTGAGCGTCCCTGGCAATCTCGTCCTTCCGTTTCGGGCGCCCCGTCGCTGTGTTTCTTATCGAGGGAGCATTCGGGTGGGCCCGCAGCGGAACGCATGCGCGTGATTGCAGCTCCAATGGAAAGTTGGCCATGCCTTCCGATTGGTCTTCCGCTCTGCCCGTTTCTTCGTCGGCGTCTCAGGCTTCCGCCTTCCTCACCGTGAAAGGCGCTGCCGAATACCTCGGCCTGTCCCCGCACACCCTCTACGTCTGGCGTCACCGGCGGCAGGGGCCGCCCAGCTTCCGTATGGGTCCTCGCGGCCGCGTGATGTACCGGCTGGAGGCCCTCGATGCCTGGATCCGTGAGCAAGAGCGGGCTGATTCACGCTCCAACACGACCCTGAGCCCGCTCGACGCGGCGCCACGGAAGCGCTCGGACTACGACGCGAGCGCCTGAGGAGTCTCTGCCTCGCATCCATATAGACCACTGGAAGGAGCCGCTTGGCCGGCTACATCGAAGACCGCTGGCTCAAGAAAAAGAAGGACTCGGTCACCGGCAAGCGGGAACGCACAACCCGCTACGGCAAGGGTTCGCGATACCGGGTCGCCGGCATCCCCGGAGTCCGGGACAAGTCGTTCGACGTGCTCGAAGACGCCAAGGCATGGCTCCGCAGGGCCGCTACCGACAGCGAACGCGGCGAGTTCGTCGACCCTCGCGATGGCTCGATCACGCTGGACGACTACGTGACGCGCTTCTGGCAGGCGGGAGTTCGGGGCGCACCAGGAACGGTCAAGCGCATCGACGAGCGTGTTCGTCTGCACATCCGGCCGCATCTTGGGACGCTTCCCCTGCGTGATATCACGCCGGTGGTCCTGCGCGCGTACATTGCTACGTTGGAGAGCGAATGCGCGCCGCGCTACGCACGACAGATCCTGACGACGCTCTCGAACATCTTCGAGACCGCGATTGATGACAAGCGTCTTGTGCGCAACCCGATGCGGGCCAAGTCGGTTCGCTGGCCGAAAGTTCCGGACGACCTGCGGGAAGCTTGGCCGCTGGAGACGGCGTTGCGGGTCCGGGAGGCGATCGGCCCCCGCTACCGCATCGCAACTGTGGTCGCGCTGGGGTGTGGGTTGAGGCAGGGGGAAGTCTTCGGGTTGTCACCCGAGGACGTCGACTTTACCCGAGGGGCGTTGCGTATCCGTCGACAGGTACAGCTCCTGCACGGGCGCTTGTACTTCACACTTCCGAAGGGCGGAAAGACGCGCGTCGTCGACATGCCTCCCTCGGTCGCCTCGGCCCTGGCGTCGTACTTCCTTGAGTATCCGGCTGTCGAGGTGGAGCTGCCCTGGGGCGGCCCGGAGGCCTACCGGGAGAGGAAGAAGTTCCCCCTCATCCTCACCACGACGTACGGCAACGCCATCCGGGCGAACATCTTCAACGTCGAGGTGTGGAAGCCCGCTTTGGCGGCGGCAGGTGTGATCCCGGTGCGGAACGCGGGAGAACGCTGGAAGGCGTCTCGCAAGGACGGCTTCCACGTACTGCGGCACACATACGCTTCGGTCATCCTTGAGGCCGGTGAGTCCGTGGTGACGCTCGCTCGGTGGCTCGGCCACTCGACCCCCACCATCACTCTCGACTTCTATGCCCATTTCATGCCCGAGGCGGGCGGCAAGGGGCGTGGTGCCATCGATGCACTCCTCGACCGGAGCGATCGGCTCATCGCGGACGGGTAGCCGCCACGCCACCTGGATGCCTATGAGAGGGGGCGCAGCAGTTGCTGCGTTCCTCCTGGATGCCATTCCAGCTGGTGTGATCTTGCGGCAGTCTGGGGTGATGACTGCCGCGCTTGACGAGCGGGCAGTGCCGGAAGACCTGTGGACGCTGCTCCAGCGAGTGTTGCCGCCGGCGCCGGTCTGCCTGCGGGGTAGAGGGCATCGCCAGCAAGGGGAGCGCGAGGGCCTGGCCGCGATGATCTTTGTGGCCACCCCAGGCTGCACCCGGAGCCAGCCACCACTGGGCTTCGTCTTCTCCGCAGTGACGGTCTTTCACCGGTTCACCGAGTGGACCGAGCCCTCATGGATCGGGTGGTCGACCGAAGACAGTTGGGGGGCCTATGAATAGTGCCGTCTGGGGTGCTCTCGGCGCTATGGGTGGTGCAGGTCTAGCGGCTCTAGGCGCCTACCTGGGACCAGTACGGGCGGCCCGGGCCGCTGCCCAGGAGCGCGCGCAGGAACGACGGGACCAGCGCGAGACCGGTGAGGTCGACAGACTCATCGCTCTTCGTCGCGCATACCGAGACTGGGAGAGATACCTCCGGTCCGTCTTTGAGCACGTGGCCGATGGCCGCCCCTACTCGACGCCCGAAGCGGTGGCCCAACGTCTTGATGAGCTTGCGATCGCTGCAGGTGCGGCTGTCGACGCCTTGATGCACGACAGATGGTGGATGCAATCAGAGGTGTGGACTTTCCACATGGCTTCGGGTCTTGTGCTGGATCTCGTCCGCGGGGACACCACCGCGTACACAAGAAGGGAGGCCGAAGCTGAGATGTCGTGTGTTCGCAGCGTCCGAGAAGGGCTGAACGAGCGAATCATGGACCGTCTTGCACAGCTGGCTCACAGAGCTGGGGATTCGGTCGAGGTCTCGCGTGAAGATCCTTGATGCTGGCTCCATTGCGCTCGGACCAGCCGCAAGTGGCTGCCCAACTTACGGGTAACACCGGCCTCTTGGGTGTTCCGATCATGCGACGTGATTACTCTGCGTGAGGGTCGGTGTCCGCTGTTGACGTCGAGCCCGAAGGTTCGACCACGCCGTTCGGTTTGTGGTGGGGAGGGCAGGGCGGCGTGGAGGGTCCTCATTCTCCCCAGATTCTCCCCAGCGCTCCGAGGGTGGGCCGGGCAGGCTTCCTTGGCGATGCGGATCGGTGGTGTGTGTGCTCGCGAGGTCGATTACTCAGAGCCAGTCTTTCCGCTTGAAGATGACGTACAAACTGGTGCAGACAACCCCCATTAGGGCGACCGCGAAGGGATATCCGAGCACCCAGTGCAACTCCGGCATGTGCGTGAAGTTCATGCCGTAGATCGTGCCGACGAGGGTCGGGGCGAAGAGGATGGCGGCCCATGAGGAGATCTTCTTGATCTCCTCGTTCTGTTCGAAGCCCGCTTCCGCCAGTGCCCGCATCTCCGCGTTCTGCTGCTGGGTGACCAGCGTGGCGTTGACCGTGAGGATGTCCGTGAGGGCCTGGCGGAAGCCGTCCACGCGTTCGCTGGTGTGGGTGACGTGGTCGGCGACGTCACGGAGGTAGCGCTGGAGTTCGTCGTCGGTGCCGTACTTGGCGAAGCCCGCCATCAGGCCGTGCAGCATGCTGACCAGGGGGCGGGTGGCGCGCTGGAACTCGACCATTTCCCGGGAGAGTTCGTAGATACGGCGCGAGACCCAGGGGTCGCCGCCGAAGACCTCGGTCTCGATCTCGTCGATGTCGTTCTGGACACCGGAGACGACCGGGGCGTAGCCGTCCACGACCGCGTCGAGGATGGCGTAGAGCACCGCCTCGGGGCCCAGCCGCAGCAGGTCCGGCGACTCCTCCATGCGGCGGCGCACGGCGGAGAGGTCGGGCGCCGCGCCGTGCCGGACCGTGATCAGGAAGTCGGGGCCCAGGAACACGTGCAGTTCGCCGAAGTCGACCTCCTCGGACGCGTCGAGGTAGCGGGCGGCGCGCAGGACGACGAAGAGCGTGTCGCCGTACCGCTCCAGCTTCGGCCGCTGATGGGCCTCCATCGCGTCCTCGACCGCGAGCGGATGAAGGTCGAACTCCGATGCCAGGGAGAGGATTTCGGCCTCGGTCGGACGGGCCAGGCCGATCCACGCCATACGGTCCGGCTGGTCGCGCAGCTCACGGAAGGTGTCCGCGAGGGAGGCGGGCGCCGCGACACGCACCCCGTCGCGGTAGAGCGCCGACTGCACGACACTGTCCGGGGCGTTCGGGCTGTCCGGGGTGTCGGAGCCGTCGGGTTCCACGGGATGCGCGTCGGCCGCCGGGGGGTTCGCCGGCGGGGACGCGGCCGGTGTCATGGCACGGCGCCACACCGACTTCCGGTTGCCCTTCGGAGCGGGGGGTACGGGGCGGGCTCGGCGTTCCGGCATCGCGGCTGCCTCCGTGTCGTACGCGTCGCAGGCCCGTCCGCGCACCTGCTCACGCGGCCTTCCTGCCGATCACGGGCAGGATATACGGGGCGAATGGCGGGAGTGACCGGAGCGGCGGGAGTGGCCGGGCACGGCCCGGAGAGCGGTGGGCGTTTAGGACAGAGTGTGTCCTCGTGCCCCGATAGCGTGCCGCACATGACGAAGACCTCGACCGCCCCCGTGCTGAGCGTCCGGCAGCTGAACCGCGCGACGCTCGATCGGCAGTTGCTCCTGCGCCGGGTCACCCTGGCCGCGACGGACGCCGTCGAACACCTCGTCGGCCTCCAGGCGCAGAACGTGAAACCGCCGTACCACGCGCTCGCCGCCCGCCTGGAGGGCTTCGTGCCCGAGGAACTCTCGGCGGCCATGGAGGCGCGGGAGGTCGTCCGTATCGTCACCATGCGCTCCACCATCCACACCCACACCGCCGACGACTGCCTCACCCTGCGCCCGCTCGTACAGGCCGCCCGCGAACGGGAGTTGCACGGCTTCCGCGCGGGCCTCGTCGGAGTGGACCTGGACCGGCTCGCCTCCCTCAGCCGGGAGCTGGTCGAGGCCGAGCCGCGCACCATGAAGCAGCTGCGGGAAGCCCTGCTCGTCGAGTGGCCGGACGCCGATCCGTCGGCCCTCGCGATCGCGGCCCGCTGCCGGCTGCCCCTCGTCCAGGTCACCCCACGCGGGCTGTGGGGCCGCAGTGGGCAGGTCGCGCTCACCACCGCCGAGCACTGGCTCGGCCGGCCCGCCGAACCGGCTCCCGCCCCCGACGCCACGATCCTGCGCTACCTCGGCGCCTTCGGGCCTGCTTCCGTCAAGGACATGCAGACCTGGGCCGGTCTGACGCGGCTCCGCGAGGCCTTCGAGCGGCTGCGGCCCCAGCTGGTCACCTTCGCCGACGAGCGGGGTGTCGAGCTGTTCGACCTGCCCGACGCGCCCCGCCCGGACGCGGACACCCCGGCCCCCGCGCGGCTGCTGCCCGAGTTCGACAACCTGCTCCTGTCACACGCGGACCGCTCCCGCGTGGTGTCCGCCGCCCACAAGGGCCGTACCTGGCAGGGCAACCAGGCCCACCGCATCCTGCTCGTCGACGGGTTCGTGGCGGGCGTGTGGCGGCTGGCGGAGACCGGCGAACGGGCCGTGCTCACCGTCGAGCCCTTCGACGCCCTCACCGCGCGACAGCGCGAGGAGGTGACCGAGGAGGCCGCGCGGATGCTCTCGGTGCTGAGCGGGTCGTCGGCCTCGTACGACATCCGGTTCGGGACCGTCGTACGTGGGTGACGGCTCAGCACGTGGACCGTGAATGTGGATGTGGATGTGGATAGGGGGCGTTGCGGGCCGCTCGTGGAGGCCCGCAACGCCCCCTGGCTCTACCTGAGGCGCGCTCAGGGAGTATTCGGGACGCCCGTCGTGCTGACGAGTGGTACAGCGGGTGACGCTAGGAGTTGACCTGCGTCGTCACCAGGTCGGAGAACGTCGTCAGGCGGGTGTACACGCCCGGGTAGCCGGCGGACGCGCAGCCGTAGCCCCACGAGGTGATCCCCGCGAGCTTGCCGCCGATCACGAACGGGCCGCCGCTGTCGCCCTGGCAGGTGTCCACACCGCCGGAGGTGTAACCGGCGCACACCATGTCGGAGGCGATGTACGACGAGCCGTACGACGAGGTGCAGCTGGAGTTGGACACGGTCGGAACCGTGGCCGTGCGCAGCTGGTTGGAGGACGAGCCGCCCGAGCTGGTGGTGCCCCAGCCGAGGATGCGGGCCGTGGTGCCGGCCGTGTAGACGCTGGTCTCGGAGGAGGAGACGTAGCTGATCGGCGTGTACGGCATCGACGTCGACAGGGTCAGGACGGCGACGTCGTTGCCCTCCTCGGCGTCCGTGTAGTCGGGGTGGATCCATATCTTGCTGAGCTGGGCGACGGTGCCGTTGGTGCCGTTGAGGTACGTACGGCCGCCGACCACACGGGTGTTGCTCGTGGATCTGCCGACCATGCAGTGGGCCGCCGTGACGACCTTCGTGGCCGACACCAGGGTGCCGCCGCAGAACTGGCTCTGCGCGGAGGTGGTGATCTGCATGACGTACGGGTACGTGGCCGCCGTGGTCGTCGAACCGCCGACGATGGGCTGGGGAGCGGCGGTCGCGGTGGTCGCGCCGAGGAGACAGGTGGTCGCAGCGGCGGCGACCGCGGCGGTGACGGCTGCGGCCTTCTTGGCAAGGGTGAGCCCGAACATGGATCTCCTCAGGAGTGCCGGTGGGGGATGCACTGTGGGGGTGCGACGGCCTGCGGGGCGGGTTCCACGCTAGGAGTGGGGGAGGGTGCTTCCCAATGAGGGAACTCCCTCCGGCCGTTGACGAGGGATAACCCTCGGGGGGCCCTGCGGGGCTTTGGCCGTTTTTGTGTGCGGGTGCGTCGTGGCTGGTCGCGCAGTTCCCCGCGCCCCTGAAGGGCGCAGGACTGCGCCGTTGCCCGCGGCCCCTGAAAGACACAAGATTGCGCAGTTCCCCGCGCCCCTGAAAACCCGCGCCCCTGAAAACCCGCGCCCCTGAAAACCCGTGCCCCAAGTGGGTCCTCGGCCCCGGCAGTGGTCGTCAGTCGCCTCTGTGTTGGCCCGCTGCCAGTCTCACGATGTCCACCCGGGAGCGGATTCCCAGTTTTCGGTAGACGCGGGTGAGGGTCGCCTCGACCGTCTTCACGCTGATGAACAGGCGCGCGGCGATCTCGCGGTTGGTGGCGCCCTCCAGGACGAGCGCCGCGACCTGGCGTTCCGTGGAGGCCAGCCGGTCCAGGTGGGGCAGCCTGGACTCGGGTGCCGTCGGGGCGGGCGGCGAAGGCACCGCCGGGGCGGCGCCGGCCGCGGCCACCGCGTCCAGTTGCCGCAGCCACGGCATCGCCTTGCAGCGGCGGAACAGCCGCGCCGCCTCGTCGTACGAGCCCCGCCCCGAGTGCTCCGCCCGCAGCCGGGCCAGCGCGAAGGCGGCCCGTGCCTCCTCCAGCCCGTAGCCGAGCTGTGCCAGCCGGTCCTGCGCCGAGGTCAACTGCTCCGCCGCCGCCTCGTGTCGGCCGGTCGCGGCCTTGACCAGGGCCTCGGCCCGGTCCAGTACGGCCAGGACGCTCGCCCGCCGCAGCCGTACCGCGTGCTCACGCGTGGCGGTGATGACGTCCTGCGCCTCAGCCGGTTCGCCGATGAGGACGAGCGCCTCGGCGAGGTCGCCGTGCCAACGGCCCCGCGCGGGATCCGAGATACCGAGCCCCTGCTCCAACTCCCGTGCCCGGCGCAGGGAATGGACCGTGCCGGCGGCGTCCCCGGCCACCAACTGCGCGTGCCCGAGCGCGCCCAGGGCCCGCGAGAGGTAGATCAGGTCGCCGTCGTCCTCGGCGCGCCGTACCGCGTCGCCCGCCAGCACGAGCGCCCGGTGCACATCGCCGCCCGCGGCCTCGGCGAGCGAGGTGAACATGTTGCCCGCGGCCTCGCCGATGCCGGTGTCCCGGGCGAGCCGCAGACTCTCGTGGCCGAGGTCGAGCGCCCGGCCGCAGTGCCCGGCGCGCAGTTCCGTCTCGGCGAGCCCGCGCAGGAAGTGCACCTCGCTCTCCACGATGCCGCGCCGCCGCACCTCACCCAGCAGCCGGGTGATCGTGACCCGCGCGTCGGTCAGCTGGTCGCTCATGATCAGCCAGCGGAACCGGGTGGCACCCGCGCCGTTGTGGTCGCAGGCCACCCGCAGGTCCTGCGGTTCCGCGAGGGCCTTCTCCAGCGTCACCGGGGCCGCCGGGTGGCCCATCAGGGTCTCCATCTGGGCCTGGAAGGACAGGGCCATCAGCTCGGTGCTCCGGTCGCCCGCGGTGGCGGCGAGCTGTGCCGCGCGGGCGGCCTCCTCGCGGCCCTTGTCCATCGCGCCCTCCACGAGCAGCGCCCGCCACGCCAACTGGTAGCGGACCAGCGCGAGCAGCCGCGGGTCCTCGCCCGCGTCCGCGAGGGCCTGCGGGAACACGGCGTCGACGTCCGCCATCGCCTGCCCGGCCGAGTCGATCACGACCATCCAGGCACGGACCCGCACGGCCGGGTCCGTCGCCCGTTCCAGGACGTCGCGCGCCAGCTCACGGGCCAGGTCGATCTCGCCGGAGGTCCGCGCGTCCTCGGCGGACCGCAGCCGCCGCTCGTCGGCGCCGGGACCGTCCGCCGGGGTGTGCCGGGCGGCGAGCAGCCCGAGCTGGGCCGCCACCGAGGGCGCGCCGCGGTCCCGGGCCAGGGCCGCCGCCTCGGAGAGCCGCGCGGCGACCTGCTCGTCGGTGCCGGTGGTGGCCAGCGCCAGATGCCGGGCCCGCTCGATCGGCTCGGAGGCGGCCGTGGACAGGGAGGCGTGGGCGGCCCGCCGCTCCTGGGGCGTCGCCTGGGCGTACAGCGCGGCGGAGACGAGGGGGTGCGCGAACCGCACGGCGCCCTCCTGGCCGTCCGGGCCCCGGCCGTCCTGGTTCTGCGCCGTCACCAGTCCGAGCGAGGCGGCGAGCGCGATCTCCGCCTCGGCGTTCGGCCGGCCGGCGGCCACCAGGAGCGTCTGGGTGGGGCGGGCTCCCGCACTCGCGACGAGGAGCGTCTGCCGGGCCTCGGTGGACAGCAGCTCCAGACGGCTGAGTACGAGGGCGCGCAGCGAGGTCGGCACGGGCAGCGGCTCGCCGGGCCGCGGCGGCGTCGGGCTCTCGGCCAGCGCGCGGCCGATCTCCAGCGCGAACAGCGGGTTGCCCGCGCTGGTGTGGTGGATGTCGCGCAGTGTCGAGCGGCGCAGACCGGTGTATCCGCGGACGGTCAGCAGCTCGGAGACCTGCGGCCGGGACAGCGGCGGCAGCCGCAGCGTCAGGGTCTCCGGTGGATACGCGCGTAGATACGGAACGTGCTCCTGCTCCTTGGGTTCCGTGCCGGTGCGCACCGCTCCGAGCATCCGCACGGGCATGCCGCCCAGGCGCCGGGCGGCGAACCCGAGCAGTTCGGCGCTGGGCGCGTCCAGCCACTGCAGATCGTCGGCGACGAGGAGTACGGGCCCTTTGGCCGCCAGTGCGCGCAGCACCGACAGCACGGCGAGCCGCAGCGCGAGGCCGTCCTGGTGCAGGGACGATTCGGCGCGTCCGGTGAGCGCCGCTTCGAGCGCGGCCTGCTGCGGGGCGGGCAGCGCGTCGGAGACCTCGTCGGCGACCAGACCGAGCAGATCGACCAGCGCCAGGAACGGGAGATGGGATTCCGACTCGGTGGCCGAGCAGCGCAGCACGGTACGGGCCGATTCGGCGTATTCCGTGGTTATTGCCCGCAGGACGGTCGACTTTCCTATTCCGGGCGGGCCGTGCACGAGGAGGCTGCCCCCTCGGGAGAGCTGCTCACGTGCTCGTCCGAGTAGCTCCTCCCGGCCGATGACCTGCTCGGAACGGGGTCTGACAGGCTCCTCGAACTCCCGTCGCACGCGCACCGCTCCCCTCAGTCGTGTCCGGATCAATATTATGCAAAGAGGACCTGAATTTCGGGGGGTTGCACCGTGAGGGAAATAACAGAGATTCGGTATACGGGATTTCAGGCCGCCCGTACATGTATGGAGCGCGTGGAGAGGTACGGACCTTCACGGCAGCAGCCCCGCCCGCCGGGCCGCCACCACGGCCTCCAGCCGCGAGTGCGCGCCCAGCTTGCGCATCGCGGACCGCAGATACGCCTTCACCGTCTCGGCCCGCAGGCCCAGCCGGTCCCCGGCTGAGGTGTTGGTCGCACCGACGGCCACACAGGCGAGAACGTCCAGCTCACGTGGGGTGAGCCGGACGGCCGAGGCCGACCGGGGCAGCCCGGGGGAGGACGTCAGCGTCGCGCAGACCGCGAGGAGCTCGGCCCGCAGCGCCGGATCCACGACACGCGGGGCCAGCGCGCGCAGTGCCCCGTGCGCCTCCCGGAGCCGCTCCCGGGCCGCGCCCCGCGCCCCTTCCGCCCCTGTCTCTGCTCCCGCCCCTTCCACCCCCTGCGCGTTTTCGGACCTCGCGTGTCCCTCGGTCGCCCCCGGCAGACCGGTCGCCCCCGGCAGACCGGCAGCCCCCGGCAGGCGGGCCGCGGCCAGCAGCCCGTACGCCTCGTCCCGTACGACCAGTGACTGCTCCATGTCCCGGGCCGCCGCCATCGCCGCGGACAGGGTCCGGTCGCCCAGCGGCTGGGCCGAGCGCAGGGCGCCGTACAGGACACCGCGCACCCGGCGGCGTACGACGACGGGCACCGCGAGGACGGACCGCAGCCCCTCCGCGGCGACCGCGGCGTCGTACTCGTGGCTGATCCGCCGGGACGAGGAGTAGTCCGTCACGGCGCACGGCCGGACCAGGGCGGTCGCCTTGCCGCCCAGGCCGTTGCCCGACGACACCGCGAGCGCGCTCAGGGCCGTCGTCGTCGTGCCGTTCAGCTCGCTGATACGCACCCGGCCGCGGCCCGGCTCGACCAGCCCGCCGAAGGCCACCGCGAGGCCCGTGTCCCGCCGCAGCCGCATCAGCGCGCCGCGCATCTCCACCGCATCGGCGGCGTCAGTTGCCACGTGCTCGTCCTTTCGCCGTCGCGCACCCCCCGTTCGGGGGTAGTGAGACCCGCATCACGGATTACACGATGTGGGAGAGCCGCCCGGCAATGCCCGGGGACCGAGGAGGACAGATGACTACGCCGCCGACGACGCCGACGGAGCGCTTCCGCAGCGCGCGGGACTTCCTGCTGGAGCACCGCGAGGACTACACCACGGCCTACGAGGGTTTCTCCTGGCCCCGCCCGGAGAACTTCAACTGGGCGCTCGACTGGTTCGACGCCGTCGCGGTCGGGAACGACCGCACCGCCCTGCACATCGTCGAGGAGGACGGCGCCGAGACCAGGCTGTCCTTCGCGGAGATGTCCGTACGCTCGGACCGGGCCGCGAACTGGCTGCGCGAGCTGGGAGTGGGCGCCGGCGACCGGATCCTCGTCATGCTCGGCAACCAGGCCGAGCTGTGGGAGACGGCCCTGGCCGCGATGAAACTGCGTGCCGTCGTCATCCCCGCCACCCCGCTGCTGGGCCCGGCCGACCTGCGGGACCGCGTCGAGCGGGGCGAGGTCCGGCATGTCGTCGTGCGCGCCGAGGACACCGGCAAGTTCGACGAGGTGCCCGGCGGCTACACCCGGATCGCCGTCGGCGGCGGACCGGCCGGCTGGCACGCGTACGACGACGTCCGAGGCCGCGACGCCGGACCCTTCACGCCCGACGGGCCCACCCGGGCCGACGACCCGCTGATGCTCTACTTCACCTCGGGCACCACCGCCCGGCCCAAGCTGGTCGAGCACACCCATGTGTCGTACCCCGTCGGCCACCTGGCGACCATGTACTGGATCGGCCTGAAACCCGGTGACGTGCATCTGAACGTCGCCTCGCCCGGCTGGGCCAAGCACGCCTGGTCGAACCTCTTCGCCCCCTGGAACGCGGAGGCGACCGTCTTCATCCACAACTACACGCGTTTCGACGCGACCCGGCTGATGGCGGAGATGGACCGGGCCGGGGTGACGACGTTCTGCGCGCCGCCCACCGTGTGGCGGATGCTCATCCAGTCCGATCTGAGCCTGCTGCGCACGCCCCCGCGTGAGGTCGTCGCCGCGGGTGAGCCGCTCAACCCCGAGGTCATCGAGCAGGTGCGCAGGGCCTGGGGCGTCACGATCAGGGACGGCTTCGGGCAGACCGAGACGGCGGTCCAGGTGTCCAACAGTCCGGGGCAGTCACTGAAGACGGGGTCGATGGGCCGGCCGAGCCCGGGGTACCGCGTCGAGCTGCTCGACCCGGTGACGGGCGCCCCGGGGGTGGCGGAGGGCGAGATCTCGCTCGATCTGTCCGCGCGCCCCGTGGGCCTGATGACCGGCTACCGCGGTGACCCGGACCGCACGGCCGAGGCGATGGCGGACGGCTACTACCGCACCGGTGACATCGGCTCGCGCGACGCCGACGGCTACATCACGTACGTGGGGCGGAGCGACGACGTCTTCAAGGCCTCCGACTACAAGATCTCGCCGTTCGAGCTGGAGAGCGCGCTCCTGGAGCACGAGGCAGTGGCCGAGGCCGCCGTGGTGCCCGCGCCGGACGAACTGCGGCTCGCGGTCCCGAAGGCGTACATCGTGCTGGCGGAGGGCTGGGAGCCGGGGCCCGACACCGCGAAGGTGCTCTTCGAGCACGCGCGCACGGTCCTCGCCCCCTACAAGCGCGTCCGCCGGCTGGAGTTCGGCGAACTGCCCAAGACCGTGTCCGGCAAGATCCGGCGGATCGAGCTGCGCGAGGCCACGGCGGCGGGTTCGGACGCCGAGTACCGCGAGGAGGACTTCCGGTGACCCCTGTGACTCCTGTGACTCCGGTGACCCATGCGACTCCCGTGACCCCGGTGAGCACGCTGTCGTACGCGCACGGGACCAGCGGCACGGCCCTCCTCGGGGACACGATCGGGGACAACCTGGACCGGGCGGTCCGCAGTTGGCCGGACCGCGAGGCGCTCGTCGACGTCCCCTCCGGCCGGCGCTGGACGTACGCCTCGTTCGCGGCCGACGCCGACCGGCTGGCGTGCGCTCTGCTCGCGAGCGGGGTGGGCAAGGGCGACCGGGTGGGCATCTGGGCGGTCAACTGCCCCGAGTGGATGCTCGTCCAGTACGCCACCGCCCGCATCGGCGCGATCATGGTGAACATCAACCCGGCCTACCGCACCCACGAGGTCGAGTACGTCCTCAAGCAGGCCGGGATCCGGCTGCTCGTCGCCTCGCTCCGTCACAAGACGAGCGACTACCGGGCGATGGTCGACCAAGTACGCGGCGCCTGCCCCGAGTTGCGGGAGACCGTGTACATCGGTGACCCGAGCTGGGACGCGCTGCTCGGGCGGGCGACCCCCGCACTGCACGCAGAACTCCCGGCACGGGCAGGCGAGTTGTCCTGCGACGACCCGATCAACATCCAGTACACCTCGGGTACGACGGGGTTCCCCAAGGGGGCGACCCTCTCCCACCACAACATCCTCAACAACGGCTATTTCGTGGGCGAGTCGATCGCCTACACCGAGCAGGACCGGATCTGCGTACCCGTGCCGTTCTACCACTGCTTCGGCATGGTGATGGGGAACCTCGCCGCCACCTCGCACGGCGCGTGCGTCGTCATCCCGGCCCCGTCCTTCGATCCGGCGGCGACGCTCCGGGCGGTGCAGGAGGAGCGCTGCACCTCGCTGTACGGCGTACCGACCATGTTCATCGCGGAGCTGAACCTCCCCGACTTCGCGGCGTACGACCTCTCCGGCCTGCGGACCGGCATCATGGCGGGCTCGCCCTGCCCGGTGGAGGTGATGAAACGGGTGGTCGCCGAGATGCACATGGCGGAGGTGTCCATCTGCTACGGCATGACCGAGACCTCGCCGGTCTCCCTCCAGACGCGCCGCGACGACGACCTGGAGCACCGCACCGGCACGGTCGGGCGGGTCCTGCCGCACATCGAGGTCAAGGTCGTCGACCCGGCGACCGGGGTGACCCTGCCGCGCGGCTCCGCGGGCGAACTGCGCACCCGGGGCTACAGCGTGATGCTCGGCTACTGGGGCGAGCCCGAGAGGACCGCGGAGGCCGTCGACGCCGGGCGGTGGATGCACACCGGGGACCTGGCGACGATGCTCGACGACGGATACGTACAGATCGTCGGCCGCATCAAGGACATGATCATCCGGGGCGGCGAGAACATCTACCCGCGCGAGATCGAGGAGTTCCTGTACGCGCATCCGAAGATCGCCGACGTGCAGGTGGTGGGCGTGGCCGACGAGCGGTACGGCGAGGAGGTACTGGCCTGTGTCATCCCGCGCGACCCCGGTGATCCGCCGACGCTGGAGGAGCTGCGGGCGTTCTGCGACGGCCGGCTGGCGCACTACAAGGCGCCCAGCCGGCTGCGGATCATGGAGTCCTTCCCGATGACGGTGTCGGGGAAGGTGCGCAAGATCGAGCTGCGGGAGAAGTACGCGTGAGCGGTCCGCGCCCTGGGCGGGCGCGGTCACTCAGGTAGCCGGTAGCCGGTAGCCGGTGGTGGGTGGTGCAGGTGTCCGGTGGCTCGGCTCTCCGGCGGTTCAGGTGTCCGTGGGCCTGTACATGCACACCCGGGGCCAGCGGTCGAGGCCGTGGTCGGCCTCCGCGGCTCTGATCCCGCGCAGCCCCGGGGTGAGTTCGGGCTCCGCCAGGACGCGGAAGCCGAGGCGCTCGTAGTAGGGCGCGTTCCAGGGGACCTTCGCGAAGGTCGTCAGCGTGAGCCCGGACAGCCCCTGCCTGCGGGCGCGCTCGGCGGCGTACGAGATGAGGGTCCGGCCCACCCCCTGGTGAGCGGCGTCCGGGTGCACGGAGACCTGCTCGATGTGGAAGGCGCCGTCCAGGGGCTCGCCGATCAGGTACGCGACGAGCCGGCCGGTGGAGTCCTCGGCGATCCAGGCGTGGCCCGCCTTGCGGAAACGCTCCAGGAAGTCGAGCGGGGGCGGCTCGTCGTCGGCGATCTCGGGCATGCCGAAGATGCGGAAGGGCTCGCCCGCGGCACGTTCGATGTCCTGGAGCAGTGGAAGGTCGGCGGAAGTGGCCGCTCTGACGGTCATGGGGTCAAGTATGCGACTCCTTCCGTGAGTTGGGGCGATCAGGCGCCGGTCTCGACGAGTTCGTCGGCGAGGCTGTTCGCCGGCTGCGGGGTGCCGGTGAGGTCCAGTACGAACAGCGGGACGCCCAGCGCGTCGGCGCAGACGCGGGCGTCCTTCTCGTAGCCGGCCAGCGAGAAGTAGACGCAGCCCGCCGATTCGGTCATGGCCGTCAGCCAGAGGCACTCCACGTCCCTTAGCGAGGCAGGGCGCACGGTCGGGTCCACCTGGGCGACGAGCCCGCGGGCCGCGAGCCCGATCCCGGACGGCGGCCGCTGGTCGGCCCGCCGGATGTCCCGGTAGCCGAGCCAGCGCAGATACAGCGCGGCGGCGGTCACGGCGTCCCGGGCCGTCCGGATGGTCACCGGCTGGAAGGCGGGGCGGGGTGCCGGTTCGAGGCGGGGGAGGGGCAGGGACAGGGCGGCGGGGAGGTGCGGGGGCCGGGGTCTCGCGGGCTGGGGTTCCGTGTCCGTGTCCGTACGTGTGCCGGTGGCGGGTCCGCTCTCGGCGCGGTCGTGGTCGTGGTCAGGCTCAGGGTTGTGGTCAGGCTCAGGGTTGTGGCGGTGGCCGTGACGGTGGCGGTGGTTCTGGTCGGGGTCGGGGTCGGCGTTGGTGCCGGTCTTGTTCTCGGGCTCCTCTTGGGTCTCCTCCTCGGTCTCCGGGGCGGTCGCCGGGCCGGCCACCGGAATTCTCAGGACCGTCCCGCACGGGCAGCCGAGTTCCGGCCGGGGCCACTGGTCGGCGCGCCCGCAGGCACCGCAGGGGATCGTCACCCAGTCCTCGTCCCAGGTGTGGTGGGTGACGGGCTCGGGGCGCGCCCGTGCGTCGAGGGCGGGCGTGACCGGCGCACCGCACGCGCACGGATACGTCGGCACCGCGTAGACGTGCTCGCGCCGGCAGGCCGGACACCTCACCGGCACGCTCTCGGCCATGACTCTCTCCAGAACACCGTGACACCGACACCCGCAGGGGGACAGCGACCCCATCGTCCTCCGGAACTCCGCCCTCCGGCAGTGAATCGATCGGACGCCCCCCGATTGCCCAGCCCCGGGTCCGTTCATCGTCCCGCCCCGACTGGTCCTCCGGCCCGCACCCCGCTCTTGACGGCCTCCACCCTCCGACCTACATTGCTTCCAGATGGTAGAAGTTAGTTTCCGTAATACGGAATTTGAAGCTCTCCGCGGGGCGCGACGGGAGCCCGAATCCGACGGCCGAAGCAGGAGTACGCAATGGCTCGTATGACCGCTGCCCGCGCGGCAGTTGAGATCCTCAAGCGTGAGGGCGTCACCGACGCGTTCGGCGTCCCGGGCGCCGCGATCAACCCCTTCTACGCGGCGCTCAGGGCCTCCGGCGGTATCGGCCACACCCTTGCCCGCCATGTCGAGGGCGCCTCCCACATGGCGGAGGGCTACACGCGCGCCGCGCCCGGCAACATCGGTGTCTGCATCGGGACGTCGGGGCCCGCCGGCACCGACATGATCACCGGTCTGTACTCCGCGACCGGTGACTCCGTCCCGATCCTGTGCGTCACGGGTCAGGCGCCGACCGCCGTGCTCCACAAGGAGGACTTCCAGGCCGTCGACATCGCGTCGATCGCGGGGCCCGTGACCAAGATGGCGGTCACGGTGCTGGAGGCCGCCCAGGTCCCGGGCGTCTTCCAGCAGGCCTTCCATCTGATGCGCTCGGCCCGGCCGGGCCCGGTCCTCATCGACCTGCCCGTCGATGTCCAGCTCACGGAGATCGAGTTCGACCCGGAGACGTACGAGCCGCTGCCGGTCTACAAGCCGGCCGCGACCCGCGCCCAGGTCGAGAAGGCGATGGCGCTCCTGAACGAGTCCGAGCGGCCGCTGATCGTCGCGGGCGGCGGTGTCATCAACGCCGACGCCAGTGAACTCCTGCTGGAGTTCGCCGAGTTGACCGGAATCCCGGTCGTCCCCACGCTCATGGGCTGGGGCGCCGTCCCCGACGACCACGAGCTGAACGCGGGCATGGTGGGGCTGCAGACCTCGCACCGCTACGGCAACGCGACCTTCCTGGAGTCCGACTTCGTCCTCGGTATCGGCAACCGCTGGGCCAACCGGCACACCGGCAGCCTCGATGTCTACACGGCCGGACGGAAGTTCGTGCACGTCGACATCGAGCCCACCCAGCTCGGCCGGATCTTCGCCCCCGACTACGGCATCGCGTCCGACGCGAAGGCGGCGCTGGAACTGTTCGTGACGGTGGCGCGGGAGTCGAGGGCCGCGGGCGGGCTGCCGGACCGTTCCGCGTGGGCCCGGGACGCCCAGGAGAAGAAGGCCACCCTCCAGCGCCGTACGCACTTCGACGACATCCCCATCAAGCCACAGCGCGTCTACGAGGAGATGAACAAGGCCTTCGGCCCCGAGACGCGGTACGTCACCACGATCGGCCTTTCCCAGATCGCCGGCGCACAGATGCTGCACGTCTACCGGCCGCGGCACTGGATCAACTGCGGTCAGGCGGGCCCCCTCGGCTGGACCGTCCCGGCCGCGCTGGGCGTCGCCAAGGCCGATCCCGAGGCGCAGGTGGTCGCGCTCTCCGGGGACTACGACTTCCAGTTCATGATCGAGGAGCTGGCCGTCGGGGCCCAGCACCGGATCCCGTACGTCCATGTCCTGGTGAACAACGCCTACTTGGGGCTCATCCGCCAGGCCCAGCGGGCGTTCGACATCGACTTCCAGGTCAACCTGGAGTTCGAGAACATCAACTCGCCCGAGCTGGGCGTGTACGGGGTCGACCACGTCAAGGTCGTCGAGGGGCTCGGCTGCAAGGCGATCCGTGTCACCGACCCGGGTGAGCTGGGCGCCGCCTTCGAGCAGGCGAAGAAGCTCGCGGCCGAGTTCCAGGTGCCGGTGGTCGTCGAGGCGGTTCTGGAGCGCGTCACCAACATCTCGATGTCCACGACCAACGACATCGGCAACGTGGTGGAGTTCGAGGAGCTCGCGACGGAGCCGGGCCACGCGCCCACGTCCATCAGGCCCCTGAAGGTCTGAACCCGGAAGGTCTGAGCCCGGGTCGAACCCGGGTCCGGGGTCCGAATCCAGGTCCGAACCTTGAAGGTCTGGCCCGGCAGGTGACCGAGGCCCCCGTCCTGAGTCGTCAGGGCGGGGGCCTCTCGCCGGGTCCGGTCCCGGACGCCCCCGCCGCGGCCTGGACCGGACCTCCCCCGTGCCGGACCCCCGGCCCGCAGAGCCGGTCGACCGGGTGGGGCCCGCCGCCCCCGTGCCGGCGGGCCCCACGTTCAGAGAATGTGCCCTGGAGTACGTTCAGTTGAAGCCTCTGGAGGCATCTTCAGAGCTTGATTTGAGGGTTCCGTAGCCGACGTACGTCCACGGAGGTATGCCGGGGGTCGCTCCGCCCGAGCCCCACGCCCACGGCCCGAGCCCCGAGCCCCAAGTCCCACGTGGGGTTCCGGGGACGCCGAAGAGCACCGGGTACGGGACCTTCCGTACGCGGCGCTCTGGTCCGGGCTGTCGGCACGGGCCGTCGACCTGGCCCGCCTGCCCGGGTTTCGGCCGGGACCGCGGCGGTGCGACGGGGCCGGGGCTTCCCTTCCCTCATGTCGAGAAGAGGGCCTCGGCACCCTCGCCACCGCACTGGCTCACACACCGCCGCGGTCCACGTCCGGCCCGCTCGTTCCGTGGACCACCCCTCATCCGGGTCCACGGCCCTCGCGGGCGATGCGTGCGGTACATGACCTCCCGTCATGTACCGCACGCAGCTGGGGAGTTCGCTGGTGCCGGGCGACGCCGGCGCCTGGGCGCGACAGGACAGTTGTCAGCGCCGGCGCCGCCCGGGTCTGTGGGGGCGGGCGGTCAGACCCGCGCGCCGGAGAGGCGCTCGACCGCGCGCAGCAGCGCGGAGTGGTCCAGGCCGCCGTCGCCCTGCGCGCGGAGGGAGGCGACGAGCTGGGCGACCACGGCGCCGACGGGCAGGGCGGCGCCGACGTTGCGGGCGGCGTCCGTGACGATGCCCATGTCCTTGTGGTGCAGGTCGATACGGAAGCCCGGCCTGAAGTCGCGGTTCAGGAAGTTGTCCTTCTTGCGGGTCAGCACGGTCGAGCCGGCGAGCCCGCCGTTCAGGACGTCGAGGGCCGCCTTCAGGTCGACGCCCGACTTCTCCAGGAAGACCACGGCCTCGGCGCACGCCTGGATGTTCACGGCGACGATCAGCTGGTTCGCTGCCTTCACGGTCTGTCCTGAGCCGTGCGGCCCGCACAGCACGACGGTCCTGCCGAGCGCTTCGAAGAGCGGCTTCGCCTGGTCGAAGTCGGCCTGCTCACCGCCGACCATGATGGACAGCACCGCCTCCACGGCACCGGCCTCGCCGCCGGACACCGGGGCGTCCAGGACCCGGATGCCCTTGTCCTTCGCCGCCTTCGCCAGGTCCACGGAGGTCTGCGGGGTGATGGAGGACATGTCGATCAGGAGCGCGCCGGACCGCGCGTTCTCCAGGATGCCGTCGGGCCCGTACGCGAGGGCCTCGACCTGCGGGGAGGCGGGCACCATCGTGATCACGACATCGGCGTCCCGCACGGCCTCGGCCGTCGAACCGGCCGCCGTGCCGCCCGCGGCGGTCAGCCGCTCCAGCTTGTCCCGCTCCAGCGTGAACCCGGTGACGTCGTACCCGGCCTTGATCAGGTTCTCCGACATGGGGGAGCCCATGATGCCGAGGCCTATCCACGCGACCTTGGGAAGAGTGCTGCTCATGAGGGTGCCTCTCCTACTGCTGTATACCGTGTAACCGCTCTTATGGGGACGTGAGTTGCCGCTCAGCGGGCGGTGCGGGCGGTGCGGTCGGCGCGGGCCGGGCGCGCCTCGCGCGGGAGCCACTCGAAGGACTCGGCGCTCGACCGGTCGCCCGGCTTGTACTCCAGGCCGACCCATCCCTCGTACCCCTGCTTGCGCAGCAGGCCGAGCAGCTCCGCCAGCGGGAGCGAGCCGGTGCCGGGGGCGCCGCGGCCCGGGGCGTCGGCGATCTGGACGTGGCCGGTCCGCGCGGCGAACCGCTCGATCACCGACGGGAGCTCCTCGCCGTTCATGGACAGGTGGTAGAGGTCCATCAGGAACTCGGCGTTGCCGAGCCCCGTCGCCTCGTTGACCCGGTCGGCGACGGCGACCGCGGCCTCGGCGGTCACCAGCGGATAGCGCGGCGACTCCGGCTTGTTGAGGGTCTCGATCAGCAGGGTCGCGCCGGCCCGGTCGGCCGCACGGGCCGCCAGTACGAGGTTCTCCAGGGCGAGTTCGTCCTGCTCGGCCGGATCGACGCCGTCGACGCGGTTGCCGTACAGCGCGTTGAGCGCCGTGCACCCCAGTGACCGCGCGAAGTCCGCGGCCACGTCGATGTTCGCGCGGAACCGCTCCGACTCCCGGCCGGGGACCGACAGCGCGCCCCGGTCAGGGCCCGGCAGTTGTCCGGCGTAGAAGTTCAGCCCCGTGAGCTGTACGCCCGCGTCCTCGATCGCCTTCTTGAGGGCGTCCAGCTCCGGGCGCTCGGGGGTGGGGGAGTCGGGCCAGGGCCACCAGAGCTCGACCGCGGTGAAGCCCGCCGTGGCGGCGGCCGCGGGGCGCTCCAGGAGCGGGAGCTCCGTGAAGAGGATCGACAGGTTGACGTTGAAGCGCTGCTCTGCGGCCGCGTCCAGCGGGAAACCGGGCATGGGGTCGGCGCTCCCTTCCGTGGTGAGTGGCTCCGCCGAGTATGTCCGAGGAGCGAGTGGGCGAAGCTCGATAATTCCGTATAGTGGAAGTATCTTTCTGCTTGCTGGAAAGGCTGCCCGGGTCGGGAGACCTTGTCAAGAGGGAGCGGCGACCGGGAGGTGGCTGCCCGTTGGGCTAGGGTCGCTGTGCGATCGGCCGGGCCGTGTCGGGGGACGCGCGGGCCGGAGCGGAACCGCGAGCGACGCCATGAGAGATGCGATGAGTGATGCAAATGAGTGATGCCGTGGGGGCGCAGTGCGACTGAGAGTGGAGTTCACGACCGAGCCCTTCGATCTCGACGAGGCGCCGCGGCACGCGGTGGTCGCCCGCGAGGTCATCGAGGGTGCCGAACTGGACGCGGTGGACGTCGGGCCGTTCGGCAACACCGTCGAGGGCGGGGCGGATTCGGTGCTCACGGCGGTCGACGCGCTGCTGCGCAGGACCCTGGACGCGGGCGCCACCCGGGTCTCCCTGCAGGTCAACGTGATCGCGGAGGAGGGCAGGTGACCGGATCCGTGCACGACCCGCAGCGCCCGCACGACCCGCAGGGTCCGCGCGGCGCGCGCGACTCGGGCGGCTCGCGGGACCCTCTCGTCCCGGCTGACTCACCCGTCCCGAGTGAGTCACCCATCCCGGGTGACTCTCTTGTCCCGGCCGCCTCGGATGCCCCGTTCCTCTCCGCCGTCAAGCCGCTGATCGACGCCATGGGTGCCGAGATGCTGCCGCCCGGCCAGGCGGGACCCGACGACGTGGTGCTCTCCTGGGAGGGTGCGGACGTCGTGGCGGTCCGCCTCCCGCAGCTCGCCGACTCGCTGGACCGCATCCTGGCCGCCCTGGAACGCGAGCGCGGCAAGCCCCTGGCCGACCTGGACCGCAAGGCCAAGCAGGAGGTCGTACGGATACTCGAGGCGCGCGGAGCCTTCTCCGTGCGGCACGGGGTGGAGACCGTGGCGGGCGCGCTCGGGGTCAGCCGGTTCACCGTCTACAACTACATCAACGCGCAGGAGGAGCGACGGGCCGAACAGCGTGGGACGCGGTCCGGCGACGACCGGAAGTGACCGCTTTCGCCGCCCGGATTTGTTACCCGGATTTTTCAACAAACTGTTGACGTGGTGTTTCCGAGGGCGTTAGCTGACCGCAGCCCGCCCAGCCATGGGTCGAGGCGCAAGGTCCCACGGTCCAAGGTCAAAGGCCACGGAGGCTCCCGTGACTTCGAGTACGACACCTGGCGGTCTCGCCCGCTTCAACGCCCTGGAGGAGCCCGCGGCCTACGCCGCCCTCCACGAACTGTGCGCCTCGGCGACCTGGGCGCGCACTCTGCTCGCCGGGCGCCCCTACGCCACCGCGGAGGACCTCCTCGCGCGCAGCGACGCCGCCATGGCCGGCCTGACCGAGGCCGACCTGGCGGAGGCGATGGCCGGACATCCGCCCATCGGACGCCCGGTGCCGGGCGACCCCACCTCCTCCCGTGAGCAGCGCGGCATGGCCGGCGCCTCCGACGCGCTCAAGGCGGAGATGCTGGAGCTGAACCTCGCGTACCAGGAGCGGTTCGGCCATGTCTTCCTGATCTGCGCCACCGGCCTGACCGGTGAGCAGATGCGCGACGCGGTCAAGGAGCGGATCGGCAACACGCCGGGCGAGGAGCGCGAGACCGTGCGCGTCGAACTGGGCAGGATCAACCGCATCCGCCTCGCCCCGCTCGTCGCGGCGGACGTACCCGCATGAGCACCGAACCCGTCGAAGAGGACGCACGCGCATGAGTACCGAGACCACCGCCTCCGTGTCCACGCACATCCTGGACACCAGCGTCGGCCGCCCCGCCGGGGATGTCGCCGTCCGCCTCGCGGCCCGGGCCGGCCGTGGCGCTGACTGGCGGGCGCTCGGGGGCTCGGTGACCGACGCGGACGGGCGGTGCAAGGACCTGCCGGCCCTGCCGGAGGGCACCACACACGTACGTCTCGACTTCGCCGTCGAGGCGTACTTCCTGAAGTCCGAGAAGAAGCAAGCCGATGCGCAGCAGGACGCCCCCGCGAACCGGGACAGCGGTGCCGCGGACGTGTTCTTCCCCGAGGTGGCGATCACCTTCGCCGTCGGACCGGGGGAGCACTTCCACGTACCGCTGCTGCTCAACCCGTTCGGCTACTCCGTTTACCGAGGGAGCTAGCAGACATGACCTCCACTTCCCGTCCTGCCCGTCCGGCGGTGCTGGCCCAGAACCAGTACGGCAAGGCCGAGACCAGAGTCGTCCGGGTCACCCGGGACGGCACCACCCACCACCTCAAGGACCTGAACGTCTCCGTGGCCCTCAGCGGCGACATGGAGGAGGTCCACTACTCGGGATCCAACGCGAACGTGCTGCCGACGGACACCACCAAGAACACGGTGTACGCCTTCGCCAAGGAGCACGGCATCGAGTCGGCCGAGCAGTTCGGCATCCACCTGGCCCGGCACTTCGTGACCTCGCAGGAGCCGATCAGGACCGCGCGCATCCGTATCGAGGAGTACTCCTGGGAGCGCATCGAGTCCGCCGAGGCCGGGCACTCCTTCGTCCGCCGGGGCCAGGAGACCCGCGTCACGCAGATCACGTACGACGGCTCCTCGTGGGAGGTCGTCTCGGGACTCAAGGACCTGGTCGTGCTGAACTCGACGAACTCCGAGTTCTGGGGCTACGTCAAGGACGAGTACACGACGCTCAAGGAGGCGCACGACCGCGTTCTCGCCACCGAGGTCTCCGCCCGCTGGCGGTTCGGCTGGACCGGTGACGAGCAGCCGATGCCCGACTGGGAGGCGTCGTACGAGCAGGTGCGCGGGCACCTGCTCAGGGCGTTCGCCGAGACGTACTCGCTGTCGCTCCAGCAGACCCTCTACCAGATGGGCGCACGGATCATCGAGAACCGCGACGAGATCGACGAGGTCCGCTTCTCGCTGCCGAACAAGCATCACTTCCTCGTCGACCTGGAGCCGTTCGGCCTCAAGAACGACAACGAGGTGTACTTCGCCGCCGACCGGCCCTACGGCCTGATCGAGGCCACCGTCCTGAGGGACGGCTGCGAGGCGCGCATCCCGGTGGACGTCACCAACCTCTGACCCGCTCCCTCTTCTGACCAGTTCCCCCTTCTCGGCACCCGCGGTCCGTCCACCGGGCCGCGGCACTCAAACCTCACAGGGTCCTGCCGTGCCCGCCTTCGACAGCGAAAAGGACGAACCATGGCAGCAGACCGGCGCATCGTCATCGAGAACTGTGCGATCGCGACCGTGGACGCCGACGACACCGAGTACGCATCGGGCCACCTGGTCCTGGCGGGCGACCGCATCGAGTCGCTCGGCGCGGGCAGGGCCCCCGAGGGCCTGGCCGGCGTCGTACGCCGGATCGACGCGACCGGCCACCTCGTCACCCCCGGCCTGGTCAACACCCATCACCACTTCTACCAGTGGCTCACCCGCGGCCTCGCCACGGACCACAACCTCTTCGACTGGCTCGTCGCCCTGTACCCCACCTGGGCGCGCATCGACGAGCGGATGACCTACGCGGCGGCCCAGGGTTCCCTCGGCATGATGGCCCGCGGCGGTGTCACCACCGCCATGGACCACCACTACGTCTTCCCGAAGGGCTCCGGCGACCTGTCGGGCTCGATCATCCGCGCCGCGCGGGAGACAGGCGTCCGCTTCACCCTGGCCCGCGGCTCGATGGACCGCAGCGAGAAGGACGGCGGGCTGCCGCCCGACTTCGCCGTCGAGACCCTCGAAGGCGCCCTCGCCGCCACCGAGGCGACCGTCGACGAGCACCACGACGCGTCCTTCGGTGCCATGACCCAGGTGGCCGTCGCTCCCTGTTCGCCGTTCTCCGTGTCGACGGAACTCCTCAAGCAGGGCGCCGAGTTGGCGCGACGCAAGGGCGTACGGCTGCACACCCATGGCTCGGAGACGGTCGAGGAGGAGCAGTTCTGCAAGGAACTGTTCGGCATGGGTCCGACCGACTACTTCGAGTCCACCGGCTGGCTCGGCGAGGACGTGTGGATGGCGCACTGCGTCCACATGAACGACTCCGACATCACCGCCTTCGCCCGTACGAAGACGGGGGTGGCCCACTGCCCGTCGTCCAACGCCCGGCTGGCGGCCGGGATCGCACGGGTCCCCGACATGCTCGCGGCCGGCATCCCGGTCGGCCTCGGCGTCGACGGCACCGCGTCCAACGAGTCCGGCGAACTGCACACCGAACTGCGCAACGCGCTGCTCGTCAACCGGCTCGGCGCCCACCGCGAGGCCGCGCTGAACGTCCGTCAGGCGCTGCGGCTCGGTACGTACGGTGGCGCCCAAGTCCTGGGCCGGGCACCGGAGATCGGCTCCCTGGAACCGGGCAAGCTCGCCGACCTGGTGCTGTGGAAGCTGGACACCCTGGCCCACGCGTCGATCGCCGACCCGGTCGCGGCGCTCGTCCTCGGAGCGCCGGCTCCGGTCACCGCCTCCTTCGTGGGCGGTGAGCAGATCGTCGAGAACGGCCGTCTGCTGCGCGTCGACGAGGACGCCATCGCCCGCTCCACGCGGGACGAGGCCCAGCGTCTCGCGCGGATCGCCGCGCGGGCCTGACCTCACCTCACCGAAGAACTCCGGCCGAGGGGGACGGCCCTCGGCCGGCGGCCGCGGACCCGAAAGGGGCCACGGCGACCGTCTCCGGGGCGCGTGCGTGAAACGGTCGCGCCCCGGACCGGTCTCCCCGTCGTGACCGGACCGGACCGGACCGGACCGGACCGGACCGGATCGGACCGGGCCTGAACTGCGCGACCCCGCCTTGCCTTCGCCCCTGTCCTGCCCTGCCTGCCCCGCCCTGCCCCGCCCCGCCCCGTCACGTCCCCTCCGCGACGGGCGTCGTCCCCACCTCCCTGACACCCACGTCGACGCAGACGCCGACGTGTAACCGACCGGAGGAACCGCCGTGGCCGCCCAGCCCACGTCCAGCAGTACGGACGCAACCCCGACCGGACTGCGCAAGCACCCGGTCGACGAGAAGCTCCCCGCCCTGAAGATGGCGACCAGCGGTCTGCAGCACGTGGCCGCCATGTACGCGGGTGTGGTCGCCCCGCCCCTGATCGTCGGCGCGGCCGTGGGCCTGACCGCGACCGAGCTGACCTTCCTCACCGGCGCCTGCCTGTTCACCGCGGGGCTCGCCACGTTCCTGCAGACCCTCGGCTTCTGGAAGATCGGCGCCCGGCTGCCGTTCGTCAACGGCGTCACCTTCGCCGGAGTCGCCCCGATGATCGCGGTCGTCGACTCCACCGACGACAAACGCGACGCGCTGCCGGTCATCTTCGGCGCGGTCGTCGTGGCGGGGGTGCTCGGCTTCCTCGCCGCACCGTTCTTCAGCAAGGCGGTCCGCTTCTTCCCGCCGGTCGTCACCGGTACGGTCATCACGCTCATCGGCATATCCCTGATGCCGGTGGCCTTCGGCTGGGCCCAGGGCCCCGACCCGGCGGCCGACGGCTACGGTTCGGCCACCAACCTGGGCCTGGCGGGCGCCACCCTCGTCATCGTCCTGCTGCTGCGCCGCTTCACCCGCGGCTTCGTCAAACAGATCGCCGTGCTGCTCGGCCTGGTCGCCGGCACGCTCGTCGCCGTCCCCTTCGGCGTCACCGACTTCGCACCGGTGGCCGACGCGGCGGTCGTCGGCTTCCCCACGCCGTTCCATTTCGGGGCCCCGCAGTTCCAGCTCGCCGCGATCCTCTCGCTGTGCGTGGTGATGGTCGTCTCGATGACCGAATCGACCGCGGACATGCTGGCGTTGGGGGAGATCGTCGGCCGCCCGGCCGACGAGCGGACCATCGCGGCGGGCCTGCGCGCCGACACGCTGGGCTCGGCGGTCAGCCCGTTCTTCAACGGCTTCATGTGCAGCGCCTTCGCACAGAACATCGGCCTGGTCGCGATGACCCGGATCCGCAGCCGGTACGTCGTGGCCACGGGAGGCGGCTTCCTCGTCCTGATGGGCCTGTGCCCCATGGCGGCGTCGCTCATCGCGGTGGTGCCGCGTCCCGTACTCGGCGGGGCGGGCGTGGTGTTGTTCGGCTCGGTGGCGGCGAGCGGCATCCAGACCCTCGCCAAGGCGGGGCTGGAGAAGGACAACAACGTTCTGATCGTGGCCGTCTCGCTGGCCGTGGGCATCATCCCGATCACGGCCCCGGAGTTCTACCACGCGTTCCCGGAGACCGCGAAGATCATCCTGGACTCGGGGATCTCGACCGGGTGCGTGGCGGCCGTCGCCCTGAACCTCGTCTTCAACCACCTGGGCAGGGGTCAGGGGGCGGACGACGTGACGGCCCCGATGGAGCCGGGCGGGGAGATCGCGGACAGGGACCGGCTTCCGGTCCGGTGACCGCACGCTCCGCGCGGAGCGAGCGGCCGCCGGACAGCGGGGTGGGTGACCTCAGCCGATGTGGAAGTCCTGCCCGTAGACCTGCCAGTCGAGCGGCGGGTCCAGGTTCAGGTTCCCGTCGCGGAGGAAGACCCGCTGGGCGGTGTCCACCCGGCTGGTGTCCTCGTGAGCCTCTTCCTGCTTCATGGCCCACACCCGCGCGTCGAGGAAGGCGTTGAGGTACGTCACCTCGTCGCCGCCCTGGGCCGGGGGCACGGCCTGCTCCAGTGCGCGCCCGCGGATGCCGCCGAAGCTCGTGCCGTCGCCGCCGCCCCCGTGCATGACGATGGCGTCGTAGTACGCGAACTGGCCCAGGGTGCCGATGCCGTCCGCCTTGCCCTGCTGGACCGCGGGGCCGAAGTAGACACGGTCCCGTTCGTCGTTCTGGGCCTGCTCGAAGGCCTGGTCCTGGGCCGCTCGGCGCCAGGCGTCCGGGTAGCCCGGGTCCAGGCCCTCGTGCGAGTCGGTGCCGTCGACACGGCGCAGCGCGGGCAGGTATCCGGCCAGCGGGTTGCCGGGGGCGCGCTGGGTGTACAGCTCGACGAGATCGAGCATGTCGCCCGTACCGGAGCAGAACCCGATGATGCCCGCGGTGTAGCCGCGGCCGTCGCCGATGTCCTCGATGTACTCGTACTGCGCCTGCCAGTCCAGCGAGGAGTTCTCCGCGCTGGAGACCAGCTTCATGGCGATCTCCTTCTTCGCCGGGTCGTCGAGCCCGGTGGCCGCGGTGGGCGCGGCGCTCGCCTGGCTGGTCGCAAGGGTGGGGCCTGCCACCAGGGACGCTCCGATCAGGGCGAGGATCGTTCGCCGTGAGGAGCGGATGTGGGGGGTGTGCACGGTACCTCCAGTGGGGGGAGTCACTCGTCCGTACGATCTCTCGTACTGTTAGGAAAGTTTCCTACCAGAGATTGCGAGTGACGTATACCCGTCAAGGAGGGGGAAGGCACCTCGGGTGCCGGCCGGGCGGGCCGACAGGCCCAGATCAGATCCGATGGGTACGACGCCCGGCACGTGCGGGATTGACCCGGCCGGGCCGGGGCAGAGCCCGAACTGCCGTGGTCAGAGCCCGAACTGTCGTGGGTCGGTGGCCAGTGCGCGGAAGTACTCGCCCGGGTCCGCGACCAGCCTGCGCTCCTTGAGGTCCATCAGGCCGCAGACCGCCGTGATCTCGGCCGAGACCGTACCGTCGGTCTTGTGGATCTCCTGCCGGATCCGGAACGTCTTGCCCTCGCCCCACTCGAAGCCGCAGGTGACCTGGACCTCGTCGCCCGCGCGCAGCTCCCGCAGATAGCGGACGGTCATCTCCAGCGACACCGGGCCCACGCCCTTGGCCGCCAGAGCGCTCTGGGTGACACCGGCGGCCTGGAGGAACGACCAGCGGGCGTGCTCCGCGTAATTCACGTACACGGCCTGGTTCAGATGCCCCAGGACATCGATCTCGTAACCACGCACGGTCACCGGGACGGCGTACGGTTCGGCCACGACTTCCCCATTTCTGCGGCGCGCTCGCCAGGGAGAACGGAGCGGACAGAGCGAACCTCAGCATACTGAGCGGTTGCTCATGAACGTCAACCGCTTTGTGGCGTACGGCACATGACGACGCGGGGTCTCAGGACCGGCGAGGCGAAGCGAGCAGATAGCGGGCGCCCGTACGCGGCTCCGTGTGCTCGCTCGCCTGCCATCCGGCCTTCTCCAGCGTTGCCGCGCAGGCCCGCAGCGCCTCCGCGTCCGGCTCACGCACGGCGACGGCTTCCGGTTGGGGCGTCGCACGCACCCGGTATCCCGCGTCGCCGGTGCCGGTGCCGGCACCGGTGCCCGCCGGGTGGAGTCCGGCCGCCTCAAGCGCGAGGGCGGCGGCCTGCACCAGATGCGTACGCTCCCACGCGCACGGCCGGTCCACGGCGCCGCCCGTGTTGGTCATCCGCCGCAGCTCCAGCAGGCCCTGCCAGGCGCTGCGCACCTCACGCAGACGCGCCGGACCGGCGGGACCGGTGTCGGCGGCAGCCTCGCCGCCGACCCGCGCGGTGAACACCCCGGAGGCTTCCTGGGCGGGCTCGGCGGTCGCGGGAGCGCTCGCCTCGGTCGATGCCGTGGCCGCCTCCTCGCGCAGCCGGTGCCCCGCCGGGGTGAGGAAGTGATCGTGCGGCGGCCGAGGGTGCCGGAAGGCCAGCCCGTGCCGCACCAGTGCCGCGAGTTGGCTCTCCGTACCCCTGAGCCGCCCGGTCACCGGGTCGGCGGCGTCGATGACACGCCGCTGCGCGGCGGTGGGGGGTCGGGTCACGGGGCGCTCCTTCCGCTTCGAGCCCTCGAAGACTACGACCCGGGTCTGACATTCCCGTCGGCTACTGCCGGTAGCCGCTCAGGAACCGCCCGATCCTGCTGATCGCCGCGTCGAGGTCGTCGGCGTGCGGGAGGGTGAGGATGCGGAAGTGGTCGGGGCGCGGCCAGTTGAAACCGGTGCCCTGGACGACCTGGATCTTCTCGCGCAGGAGGAGGTCGAGCACGAACTTCTCGTCGTCGAGGATCTTGTGCACCGAGGGGTCGATGCGCGGGAACGCGTACAGCGCGCCCTTCGGTTTCACACAGGAGACGCCGGGGATCTCGTTCAGCTTCTCCCACGCGAGGTCGCGCTGTTCGCGCAACCGGCCGCCGGGCGCGGTGAGTTCGTGGATGGACTGCCGGCCGCCGAGCGCGGCCTGGATGGCGTACTGGGCGGGGGCGTTGGCGCACAGTCGCATGGAGGCCAGCATGGTGAGGCCCTCCAGGTAGCTCTTCGCGTGCTGGCGCGGCCCCGTGACGACCAGCCAGCCCGAGCGGAAGCCCGCCACGCGGTACGTCTTCGACAGGCCGCAGAAGGTGAGGACCACCAGGTCGGGGGCGAGCGCGGCGGCCGAGTGGTGCACGGCGTCGTCGTACAGGATCTGGTCGTAGATCTCGTCCGCGAACACCATCAGGCCGTGTCGGCGGGCCAGGTCGAGGATGCCCTCGATGATCTCCTTGGGGTAGACCGCGCCGGTGGGGTTGTTCGGGTTGATGATGACGACGGCCTTCGTGCGGTCCGTGATCTTCGACGCCATGTCGTCCAGGTCCGGGTACCAGTCGGCCTGTTCGTCGCACAGGTAGTGCACGGCCTTGCCGCCCGAGAGTGTCGTCACCGCCGTCCAGAGCGGGAAGTCCGGGGCGGGGATGAGGACTTCGTCGCCGTCCTCGATGAGTGCCTGGACCGCCATGGAGACCAGTTCGGAGACGCCGTTGCCCAGGAAGACGTCGTCCACGCCGACGTCCAGCCCGCGCTCCTGGTAGCGCTGTGCCACGGCGCGGCGGGCCGAGAGGATGCCGCGCGAGTCCGTGTAGCCGTGGGCCTGGGGGAGCATCCGGATCATGTCCTGGAGGATCTCCGCCGGTGCCTCGAAGCCGAAGAGCGCGGGGTTGCCGGTGTTGAGGCGCAGCACGCTGTGGCCTGCCTCCTCCAGGGCGTTCGCCTGCTCGATGACCGGGCCCCGGATCTCGTAACAGACCTCGTTGAGCTTGCTCGACTGCCGGAACTCCATGCGGTGCGCACCTCCAGGTTGTGGTGTTGCTTGGTTTTACCAAGTGAACGCTTGGAAAGTCCAACAAGTTGTCTAGACTGCGTCGCATGTCACCTCGCCGAAGCTACGACCAGTACTGTTCCGCTGCCCGCGCGCTCGACGCCGTCGGTGACCGCTGGACCCTCCTGATCGTCCGCGAGCTGCTCGCCGGTCCGCGCCGCTACACCGACCTGCACGCGGACCTGCCCGGTGTGAGCACGGACGTGCTCGCCTCCCGGCTCAAGGACATGGAGCGGGACGGCCTGACGACCCGCCGCCGGATGCCGCCACCGGGCGCGGTGTACGTGTACGAACTCACCGGGCGCGGACGCGAGTTGCTGCCCGTGCTGCAGGCCCTGGGGGAGTGGGGCGCGCCCCTGCTGGCGGACCGGCGGCCCACCGACGCGCTCCGCGCGCACTGGTTCGCGCTGCCGCTGCTGCGGTCGCTGACGGGGCTGGGCGAGGGGACCGTACAAGTGCGGCTGGACGAGGGGGAGTTCCACGTACGTCTCGGCGCGCAGGACGGTCCGGTGTACGGGGAGGGGCCCGCGCCCGAGGAACCCGATGCCCGGCTCTCCCTCGACACCGAGACGTGCACGGCGCTGGGCCGGGGCGACCTCACGCTTCCGGACGCGATACGGACCGGCCGGATCGAGGTGTCGGGCGAGGGCCGACTGGCCAAAGCCCTCACGTCTCTTCGGGAGCCCTGATCGCCCCAGGAAGGCTCCGGGAGGCGCCCCTTGAAGGCCCGAGAGGGCCCTTCAAGGGGCGCGGGGAACTGCGTGCTCGGCCACGACGGACCCGCACACGCAAGCCAGGCGCACGCGTCCCGGTGGACACGAGCCCGGCAGACGTGGCCGGCCGTCGCGGGGTCTCAGACCCCCGGAGGGACCCGTCGGGGCCGTCCGGCACCACGCGTCAGCGAATACCCACCGACCCCGGCCAGCGCGGCCAGCACACCTCCGACGGCGGTCCACACCCATCGGTCGGACCACCACCCGGAGGACCACCCGTCATCGGGCTCGATGCTGGACAGCACGGCGACAGCCGAGTCGTCGGAGTCCTCGTCGTCCTTCTCCGCCGTCACCGCGATCCCCGGAACCAGCGGCTCGGACAGCGAACCGTCCACCGCCGAGGACCCGCCGATGTCCTTCGAGTCGATCCGCACCTCGGTACTCACCGGCAGCCCGAGATCGGCGGCCTGCAGGCCGACCGTGGTCAGCCGGACGTAGTACGTGCCGGGCAGCGGGTCGTTCGCCCACGGCTCCGACCAGGCCCGCACCGTACGCAGCGTGCAGGACAGGTCCACGGAGGACGCGTCCTGGGCGGCCGTCCGCGTCTGCGCGCCGTACTGGCACGCCTGGCGGCGCCGCAGCCCGTCGTACACGTCGAGCTGCCAGGTCGTGGAGGCGCTCGCCTTCGGCAGCTTCACCGTCGCCTGCACGGTGGGCCGCTGCCCGGCGTCCGCGGGGAACGACCAGTAGAGGTAGTCACCCGTGGACGCGCCGGCGGTCGCCCGCTGTCCCTGGTCGACCTCGGCCGCCGTACGGAAGGACGTCCCCGCGGAGGTGGGCGCGTCGGAGTCGTCCGACGGGCTCGCGGAGGGGGAGGCGTCGGCCACGGCGGGAACCGCCGCGACCCCGAGCAGCAGCAGCCCGGCGCTCACCGCGCTCACGACAGCTCTGACGCCTGCACCGGTACCGGCACCGGCACCGGCACCGGCACCGGTGCCGGTGCTCGACTCACGTTTGATACGCATCAGTTGGTCCTCCAGACGGCGATCCGCAGGCGTGAGATCCAGCCCCACAGCAGACCCGCGATGAAGCCGGTGAGCACCAGGGCGCCGAGCAGCCACCAGCCGCGGCCGAGGCCGAAGGAGGCCACGTCGCTCGACGAGCCGGGTCCGTCCACGACGTCGATGGTCAGTTCCAGCGGCAGACCGGGTGTGGTCTTCACACCGGAGGCCGCCGAGAAGGAGTTGGCGACCTGGAGGCACACGGCCTCCGTCGCCGTCTCGTCGTCGTCCGAGTCGTCGCTCTCCGCAGTGGGGTAGCGCAGACCGGCCGACATGACGTCGGTCCTGCCGGTGCCGGTCGACTCGCCACGCACGATCTCCCGGCCGTGCGTGGTGACCGCCCGCAGCGTCACCCCGTAGTCGCGGTCGACCCGTCGGTCGGCCGCGACGCTCACCGAGGCGCGCAGCTCGGAACCGGCCGGGACGTCCACGCGGTACCAGCGGTGCTGCCCGAACTCCTCACGGTCGGTGTAGAGGCCGGACTTGACCGCGGGAGCCTTCGCGCACGCGTCGGCGCCCTCCACGGCGACCGGGGTCACCACCGGGTCGGCGGCGCGGTCGACCAACTGGTTGACCTTGTCGGTGAGTTCGTCGGTGTGCTCGATCGAGGTGTACGTGCCGCCGGTCGCCTCGGCGATGCAACTGAGCTGCTGCCGCAGCTTGGTGTTCGGCACAAGACCGAGGGTGTCGATGGTGAGGCCGATCCCCTTGGCGGCGATCTCGCGTGCCACCTCGCACGGGTCCAGCGGGGCGCAGGTGTCCTCGCCGTCGCTGATGAGGACGATCCGCCGGGAGCCTTCGCCGCTGTCGAGGTCGTCGGCGGCCTCGAGGAGCGCGGGACCGATCGGGGTCCAGCCGGTGGGCGACAGGGTCGCGACCGCCGTCTTGGCCTCGGTGCGGTCCAACGGCCCCACGGGGTAGAGCTGTTCGGTGTCCTTGCACCCTGTCTTGCGGTCGTCGCCGCGGTAGTTGGCGCCGAGCGTGCGTATGCCCAGCTGGACTTCTTCGGGCGTCGCGTCGAGGACCTCGTTGAAGGCCTGCTTCGCGGCCGCCATCCGGGTCTGGCCGTCGATGTCCCGTGCCCGCATCGAGCCGCTGACGTCGAGGACGAGGTCCACCATGGGGGCGGCGGCCGCCGTGGGTTCGCCGGCGACGGCGCCGGCCGGGAGCGCGATCCCGGCCGTCAGGGCGGCGAGCAGGGCGCATGCGCCTACCGCCAGCCGTTTTCTTGTGATCATCGCCGGATCCTACGGAGCAAAGGCACCCCGCTTCAAAACGAGACATCGGACGTGGGGCCGCCCGACGGATCGATCGAAGGGCCGATCGAGGGGTCGATCAACTAGTCGTTCGACGGTTCCGCCAGGTCGGCCAGGTCGGCCAGGGGGTTGGGCAGGCGTGCCCAGAGGTCGCCGGGACGCTCGGGGGACAGCCTCATCAGCGTCAACGCCTTGGCGGGCAGCGGCTCTTCGAGGAGCGCCGTGAGGTCCGCGGTGCGCGGCAGATCCCGTACGGCCGTGGACAGTGCCTCGCGCAGCGCGGGCGTCGAACCCGCCGTCGCCGCCAGGGCGCCCGCGACGAGCGAGCCGAAGAGCTTGCTGCGCAGGACCGACTCGTCGTCCGTGACGATACGGCCCGTCAGGTCGGGGGCCGGGATGCCGTGCCGGGCCAGCCGGGCCGGACTGATCCGGATGTCCGCCAGATCGCGGTAGACGAGCCGTACCGGGGCACCGGCAGGCGAGAGCACCACCAGCAGGTTCTGTCCGTGCGCCTCCAGGGCGACGCCCAGTTCGAGCATCCGCAGCCCCACGGTGAGCGCGAGCCGGCTGAACAGGGCCAGCCAGCGCGGGGACTGGGGCCGGACGCTCGCGGCGAGGGCGGCGACCGGGACGACCTGCTCACCCGTGCCCGCGTACAGGTCGGGGGACTCGCGCGAAACAGCGGCCAGATCAGGGGTGTTGGCGGTGACCGCCCCCAAGGTCCGGGTGATGTGCAGCAGTCCGTCCAGGCGCCCGGCCATCGACTCCATGAACGCCGACACCGTCGCGGCCGACGTGATCGAGTACACCGAGATGTCCCGCACGGAGGAGGTGAGCCGGGCGCTGAGCGCGGTCTTGATGTGCGGCCCGCCCGGCAGGGCCAGGGTGCGCAGGGACATCAGGGGATGGGCGGCCACACCGTCCCCGACGGGCCGCTCGCCCTTCAGCACGTGCCGCGCCTGCCACGGATGCACGGGGATCAGCACCTGCCCCGCCTCCCGGTACGGCCACTCGCCCGTCGACCGGCAGTCCTTCGGCCGTACGGCGACCATGCCCAGCTCGACCACCGGCCGGTGCTCCGGGGCGTACGCGAGCTGCTCGGCCACCGAGAAGCCGGGCCGCGAACGGCAGTTGGGGTGGAACGGATGGCCGTCGACGATCCGCTGCTCCCACTCCCAGAGGGCCCGCGGTCCCCGTGACGGGACCTGGCCGGCGCGGGACAGGGCCAACGAGGCGACGCTGTGCGCGAGTTCGGCGGCGAAGGACCTGCCGTGCGGCAGCCCGAGCGCCGTCATCAGCGCGGCCGGGTGCGTGTACACCGTCGTGTCCAGCTCGACCTCCGTGACGCCCGGGGCCGTCGCGTACGGGTCCGGGCGCGGCCCGTGCAGCCGGCGCCCGTCGGCCAACCGGAGCGTCAGCCCGTCGTACCGGGCCTCGCGGTGCGTGACCCACGGCAGCGGCTCATGGGCGAGCCCGCGCCACAGCCGGGAGAGCACGGCCGAGCGGGCGCCGGGCAGCTCGGCCGCGTACGGGGACAGCAGAGCGGGACGTACGGTGCGCAGCTCGGCGGCGAGAGCGGTCTCCGTCTCGGCCGGGGTGCGGGGGAAGGGCACAGGTGCTCCTAGGGTGAGGGGACGCCGTCGAGGCCGGGTACGGCGCCGGACATCCGGACATACTGAGCGCGAGTGCACCGTATGCAACGAACGGATCGCGTGGATCTCATGTACCCCATGCACCCCACCCCGCCCATGCAACCCAGCGGCGAGAGGGCCGAAGCCGCAGAGATCGCCGAAGCGGCTGACGCGTACGCGGCGGCGCCGCTGCTCAACTGCCTGCTGCGGGAGATCGGTGAGCCGGAGCCGGAGCCGGGGCAGGGGTCGTCGCCGTCGCCGCTGGGCCGGGGTGAGCGGCGGGTGTACCGGCTGCCGGCCCTGGGACGGCTCCTGCGGGTCCGTGACGGACGCAGGCCCCGCGATCCGGAGCTGTTCGCCGACGGCGCCTGGCAGCGGCTCGGCCACGCGGAGCTGGTCAAGCTCACCGCCGAGGAACTGCGCCTCCACACCGGCCTGTCCAACTCCGATCTGCCCGCCGAGATGACCGACAGCCGGGACGCGGTGGCGGCGATCCTGACGGCCCGGGTGGGCCTGGCCCCGCCCACGGACCCGTACCGGCGCTCCGAGCAGTCCCTGCTCACGGGGCATCCCCACCACCCCGCCCCCAAGGCGCGCGGCGAAGGCCCGGTCACCGGCTGGCTGCCCTACGCCCCCGAGGCGTACGCCCGCTTCCCCCTGGTGCTGCTGGGCCTGCGGGAGGACACCTGCGTGGAGGACGGTGACACGCAGGCCCTGGACGCCCTGGGTGAAGCCCCTGACGGCTACCGCCTCCTCCCTGCCCATCCGTGGCAGCTCGACCTCGTCGGAGCCCGCCCCGAGATCCGTGAGGCGTTCGCCGACGGCCGCCTCGTACGGCTGGGGCCTGCCCGGTGGTCCGCCTGGCCGACGGCGGCCGTCCGCACCCTGTACGTCCCCGGCGACGGCCTCCCTGATGCCGACCTCTTCGTGAAGTTCAGCCTCGACGTCCGGATCACCAACGACATCCGCCGTCTGTGGCGTCACGACCTCCTCGCGCTGCGCCGTACGGACAGCGCGGTGACGGCGGCCTTCCGCTCCCTGGACGGCGACGCGGCCTGGCTGAGCGACCGCGGCTACCGCACGGCGGACTTCGCCTTCGAGGAGCTGGCCGTGCTCGTACGGGACGGTCTGCGCGAGCACCTGACTCCTGGTTCCACCCCGCTGCTGGCGGCCGCGTTGACGGAGGGCACGGCGGGTACAGCGGGTACGGCCGGTCTGGACGGCAATCCCCTGGACGCCCTCGCCGATCCGGCTGTCTGGTGGGCGGCGTATCTGCGTCAAGTTGTGCCACCCGCACTGGAGTTGTTCGCCCGGCACGGGGTCGTGCTCGAAGCGCATCTGCAGAACACGGTGGTGGCCGTGGACGCCGAAGGGACGCCGGTGCAGGCGCTCTTCCGGGACGCGGAGGGTGTGAAGCTGCTGAAGGACGTGACGCGCGCGGTCGGCTGGGAACGGTTGGTGTACTGCCTCGTCGTCAACAACCTGCTGGAGATCGCGGAGGCCCTGCGGGAACGGCACCCGCGGCTGGACCTGTGGGGCCCCGCGCGGCGGGAGCTGGCGCGATACGCGGCGGAGCTGCCCGAGGTGACGGACCTCCTCCGGTCCCCGACCCTGCCCGGCAAGACGAATCTGCTGCTGCGCTGGACGGGGGCGAACGGCGCGGACGCGCGCTATCTGCCCGTCCCGAACCCCCTGCGCGCACCGGAGGACTGAGATGGCCGACCGCGACCGACGGTGCCCTTGTTCAATCTTGTCATCGGTGATTTTCGGGCCGTAGTCTCCACAAGGCCGAACGTCACTTCGGGGGAGGTACTCGGTGAGCTTGAAACCGCAAGTGAACGAGCTCTGGAAATACATCGGTGACCACGAGGTCAACGCGGAGACGGTCGGAGACCTCGCTGAATTCAAGCGAAGCCAGATGATTTACCGGCTGACCTCCTTCGACGTCGAGACGAACGGCGTCCGTTACCTGAAGACACTCATATACAACCTGGCCGGCCAGTTGGGTCCGGAGAGCTGGGAGCGGCTGCGCCGCACCGCCGGCCGCGAACTGGGCCGACCGTACTCCGTCACGTACGACGGGGAGCCCGTGGACCTGGACTACCTGCGGGCCGTGAGCGATCTGGAGTTCATCGAGAAGCACGTCGGTCTCGACGGCGGGCGCGTTCTGGAGATCGGTGCCGGATACGGCCGTACGTGTCACACACTGATGTCGAACAAGGACATCGTCTCCTACACGATCATCGATCTTCCGACCACCATGGCGCTCTCCAGGCAGTATCTGCGGGCGGTCCTTTCGGAGGAGCAGTTCGGCAGGCTGACGTTCATTCCCATAGGCGACATCGAGAAGTCGCTGGGGAGCGCCGATTTCGATCTCTGCATCAACATCGACTCGCTCGCCGAAATGAGCATCGAGACCTTCAGGTACTACCTCGCGCTGGTCGCGGCGCGCTGCCGTCACTTCTACACGAACAACCCGGTCGGCAAATACATGGACAAGAGCCTCGACGGCCACGCGCGCGGCGAGGACGCCGTCGCCCGTGCCCTTGCCGCGGGGCCGCTGGTCGACGTGATCGACATCGACGACAACCGTGCGGTGCGCGAGCAGGCGCGCAAGTTCGTCGCGGTCTACTGCCCCGACACCGACTGGCGCTGCGTCGCCGACGGCTGGGCCCCTCCGTTCACCTGGTACTGGCAGGCCCTCTTCCAGGGACCGGCCGTGGACCGGTGAGCCGACAGGACGAGTCGACAGGACGAGTCGACCGGTGAGACGACAGGACGAGGTACGAGGGGTCAGGCCTGTCGCTCGGAGGCGGACGGGTCCATGAGGGGCAGGCGGGCGCACCGCCGGCAGGACCGGGCCGAACTCGCCACCAGGGCGTGCGAGGTGGCGGCGAGCACGCCGGCGAACGCGATCAGTATCCAGTTCGTGCCCAGTGCCGACGCGACGGCGAGCGCGAGTGTGGCGATGGCCATCGCCACACTCGCGGTGGTGCCCACCCAGGCGACGGTGAGGGGCAGCCGGTCGGGCGTCGGCAGCCACCGGGCGAGCGTGCCGGTGGCCGCGAGCGTCGCCGCGGCGAGCAGCGCGGCGCCCGCCGCGACCCCTGCCAGGTGCACGGCCAGCAACTGCGCCGTGCGCGGTAGTTGACCGTCCTGGCTGTAATAGCTGTTCCGGACCAGGTACCAACACGTGATCACGAAGGGAAGGGCGAGTGCGACGGCCCGCGCGGTGTGGCGGGCCTGGGCGATCGTCAGCTCCTGCTGCCAGCTCACCACGAGCTCGTCCGTGGTGCCGAACTCCCGCATCGCCCGGCTGGCGGCACGCTGATAGGTCAGCCCCTCGCGGGTGTGCTCCGACACGGCGTCCGTGAGGCCTTCACGGACCTCCGCCACCATGCGTGCCTTGGCGCGCGCCGGGCCGTGGAGGGCGGCGGACAGGGAGGCGACATAGTCCTCGACGGGATCGCTCTGCGGGCTGAGGGCGCTCACGTGGCGACTCCAGGCGGCTGGAGGGGACTCTGGACGGGATTCAGGACGGAGCCGATCGCCGTGGTGAACTCCTGCCACGCCGTCCGCTCGCGGGCGAGAGTGCGCTGTCCGGCGTCGGTGAGTTCGTAGCAGCGCTTTCGCCGTTCGCCGTCGGACTGCCAGCTGCTGCGCAGCAGCCCGACGCGCTCCAGCCGGTTCAGCGCCGGATAGATCGTGCCCGTACGCAGTTCGAGCGCGCCCCCGCTGCGCTGCTGGACAGCGGTGATGATCGCGTAGCCGTGCAGCGGTCCCTGTTCGAGAGCGGCCAGCAGCAGTCCGTCCAAGTGGCCCCGCACCGCGTCCTGTCTCATGAGTCGGCAGCCTACACAAGAGTGGTGTTGGGTCGGTATCCATCGGCAGCCAACCTTGATCGTGCCCCAAGGGCCAGTGCGGCACCGGTGATGTGGCGTATCTTTGATGTGCCGGTGACGGTGTTCAACTGCTGAAGAACCGCACTTGAACGCCTGACCGTCCGCTCAGCGTCCGGGGCGTCCGGGGTGCTTCTCGTGCTTCCCGTCCGTCGCGCCGGGGAACCGCAGCGCGACCAGGGCGACGCCCAGCACGGACAGCACGGCGCAGCCGGCCAGTGCCGTGTGGAGATGGTCCGCCGTCACACCGTCGCGGAACGCGAGCCCGGCCAGTGTCGCCCCGGCGGCCGCGCCGGCCAGCCGTCCGAACGACAACTGCGCCGAGGCGCGCCCGTGCAGCGACTCCGGCGTGGAGTTCAGCGCCGCTCGGGAGGTCGAGGGGAACAGCAGACCGAGCCCGGCGCCGAGCAGCACGCCGCCCGGCAGCAGCGCGAGCCCGTGCAGCGGTGAGAACGGCAGGGCGTAGATGGCGAAGGCGACGGCGCAGGCGAGAAATCCGGCGAGCGCGGGCACACGGTCGCCGAACCGGTCGGTGAGCCGGCCCGCCACCGGGCCGGCGGCGCCGATGCACAGCGCCACCAGCATGGGAGCGGACGCTGCCGCCAGCGCGCCGTACCCCGCGGCGTGCTGGAGGTACTGCTCGACCGCGAAGAACGTCCCGATCATCATGGCGAAGGTGAGGGCGGCGGCCGAGGAGGCCGCGTGGACCGTGGTCATCACCGGGCGCTCGGCCGGCCCCGGGGGCCGCTCCGCGGGCACGTCCGGCACGGCGGCAGCGGTCCGGGGCACCCATCGCAGCACGGAAGCGACCGTCAGCAGGGCCAGCGGCAGCAGCGCCCACCAGTTGGCGCGCCACCCCCATGTCTCGGTGAGCGCGCCGCCCAGCAGGGGGCCCACCAGGTTGGACAGGCCCGAGGCGGCGCCCCAGATGCCCAGCGCGGTACCCCGGCGCTCCGCCGGGAAGCCCGACACCGCGCCGACGAGCGCGGCCGGGGAGGCGAGGCCGGCTCCCGCACCCTGGATCACCCGGGAGCCGGCCAGCAGGCCGAACGAGTCGGCGAGGGCCCCCAGCAGGGTGCCGACGCAGAACAGCGTGAGCCCGGCCACCGCGACCTGCCCGGGGCCGAACCTGTCCACCAGCCGGCCGCCGGGAAAGAGCCCGATCGCGTACGTCGCGAAGTAGGCCGTCAGCAGCCAGGACGCCGTCTGCGCCGTGACCTCGAACGCCGAACCCACCGAGGGCAGCGCCACGGCGATGATGGTGCCGTCGGCCTGGAGCAGGGCGGCGATCGCCGTGCACACGGCGAGCCGGATCCAGGCTGTGCGCGTGACTGCGGGGCGCTGTGCGACAACTTCCTCGCTCATGACCGGTGTCAGCTCCTTTGCCTGCTTGCCTGCGTGGGCGTCGGTACCGGGCGGCGGGCGCAGTGCGCCGCGTAACGCGTCTGCGGGGACCCGTCCGCCGGGACGAGCCCCCGCACGGCGCGTCCGTCGTCTGGACTGAAGAGGACTCAGAACACCGGCGAGGAGCGCCCGTCCGGCCACCCGGAGCCAGAGCGACAGCCGTGCTCGGTGCCCCGTATCTGCTTCTCTTCGCACGACCGCACCGTCTTGGGCTTAGGCTGAGCGAGCTACGGACAAGCAAGATGTTAGACCCGACGACAGTCCTTGGGCAGAGTGTCTAAGAGGTGCGATGGACTCCGACCGAGTCGACAGGGATCCCGGTGTGGCCGGCTCCGACTGGGACCAGGTGGTCGCCGAGCACAAGGAGCGGTTGCGGGCTGCCATCGGCCGGGCCGCGGTCCAGATCGCGGGCGAGTACGGGCTGGCCGGCACCACCATGTCGAAGATCGCTGAACGGGCCGGGGTGTCCCGGGCCACCGCCTACAACTACTTCAAGGACGTCGAACACGTCCTGTTGTCGGTGGTCGGCGAGGAAGTCGACCGGTTCTACGGCCACTTGCAGGCACGGCTGGCCCAGGCGAGAAACCCGCGGGCCCGGTTGAAGGTCTTCCTCGTGGCGCACCTGGACTACTTCGCCCAGCCGGAGCGGCGCTCGGCGGCCCTTCAGCTCCAGGCGCTGGGTATCAGCCCGGCCATCCGGAGCCAGATGACGGCGCACACCGACCGGCTGCGCGTGCTGCTCTCCGAGATCCTGGACAGCGGTCGCAGCGCGGGTGTCTTCGACGAGCGGGTGAGTCCCGACCGGCACGCCGCATTCCTCATGTACATGCTGGCGGGCGTCCGCGAGCAGGTGCTGAGGGGTGACGTGCCGGTGGAGACCCTCGCCGCCGATCTGTCGCTCCTGGTCGAGTCGGGTCTGTGTCAGCCGGACCCGTCGGCGCCGGCGTCCGGGCCGGTGTAGGCCGGCGAGGCGCGGTCTTCGCGGGGGCGCGCGTAACGGAACACACAGACGTGGTGCCCGTCGGTCTGCCTGCGCAGACTCTCGGCCGACATCTCAGGGAAGGCACGGCGGGTCGCTTCGAAGTCGAGCTCGCACAGGACGGGGCGCGGCTCGGTGCCGAGTTCTCGTGCGGCGGCCAGGCACATGCAGGTGCGGCACACCTCCATGACGACGTCCTCGCGCTCCGTGGAGATGTCGACCGCCTCTTCGAGGAAGCCCATGGCCTCGAAGAGGGGCAGCGCCTTGCCGAACCCCTCGGCCAGCGAGCATGAGCTGATCAGTGGTCCCATCCGGGCGGCCTGGCGCTGGGGATAGCCGTCGAGCAGGACCTCTCTCGCTTCCTCCGGACCGCGCTCGGCCTCGAGTTCGAGATAGCGCCGCAGCCGCTCCCGGAGCATCTGCCGGGTCCGCTCCCGCTTGTCCTGGTCCTTGCCCGCGCTGTTGTCGTCCTTGTCCTTGTCGGTGACGGTGCCGGCGGCCTCAGGGCCGCGTGGCGCGCTCTCTCCTGTCATGCAACATCTCCAGAGGTCGTACGGACGGACGGCCCGGGTGCCATGCCGGCCGCGGCGAGCACCGCGGCCGCCGCGCGGCGGGCATCGCGTACGCAGTCGTTGACCGCGATGCCGTGGTAGGAGCTGCCCGCCACGTGCAGGCCCGGCAGTTCGGCTGCCCCGTCCAACACCTCACGCATACGGGCCTGATGGCCGATGCCGTACTGCGGGATGCCCTCACCCCAGACGTGGTCGTGGTGGAACTCCGGCTCTCCGGCCGGACCGAACAGCGTCGTGAAGAGGTGGTGGGCCGCCCGGATGGCGTCGGCGGTGGACAAGGAGGTGAAGTCCGGGTCCTCGGCACCGCCCGCGAAGGCCCGGAGCAGGACACCGTCCCGCGGTGCGCTGTCGGGGAAGACGGCCGAGCTGTGGACCGCTCCCAGGATCCGGGTGGGTTCGGCCGCGAGCCGCAGATGGCCGAACCCGTGGGGCACGGTGGCCAGATCGCGGCGCCGGTAACCGAGCGAGAGGACGCGTACCGGAGCATGCCGTACGGAGTCCAGGGCGGCGGCCGCGCCCGGCAGGTGCGGCCTCAGGAGCCGGGCCGCGGCCGGGGCGGGAACGGCCACCACGACCTGGTCGGCACGGACCGGGCCGCCCGGCGCAGTGCCGAGCAGCCAGCCGCCGCCGGACGCCGGGTCCCGCTCCAGACCGGTGACGCGCTGCCCGGTGCGCAGGTGCTCGCCGAGGGCGCGCACGAGGCCGTCCACCAGCACCCGCATCCCGCCGTCCGAGAAGCTGGTCAGCCGGGGCCGCGTCGAGGCGGCGCGTCCGGTGGCGACGCGCCACTGGTTGCGCAGCAGCGTCAGCAGCAGGCTGCGCTGCTGACGTTCGAGCGCCCTGATCCTGGGAAAGGCGGCATCCAGACTGATGGCCCGTGGATCGCCGCCGGTGACGCCGTGCACCAGTGGTGCCGCCAGTGCCGCGGCGGCCCCCCGCCCGAACCGCCGGGTCAGGAACCCGTGCACGCTCTCCTCGCCGGACGCCCGGCCGAGCAGTGGTTCGGCGAGCACTCTGGCCTTGGCGACCGGCGTGAGAAGCGGCGTCGTGAGGAACGACGCCGGGCCGTGCGGCAACGGCACCAGCCGTCCGCCGCGCAGGACGAAGCGCTCCCTGGCGCTGTCCGACGCGGGCAGGAGGCGGTCGCCGAGACCCACGGCCTCGGCGAGGGTGCGGGTGTCGGTGCCGTTGTCGACGAAGCCGTTGGGGCCGAGGTCGACGGTGTAGCCGTGTGCCCGGTGAGAGGCGATCTTCCCGCCCGCCGAGGAGGCGGCCTCGAACACGGTGACGTCCAACGCGGGCCGCCCGGCGAGCAGTTCGAAGGCGGTGGTCAGCCCGGTGACGCCGCCGCCGATGACGGCGACGTGCGGGCGTCCGCCGGTCACGGCACCTCGGGCAGCGTCGGCTGCCGATAGCCGTGGACGGGATTGAGGATCTCGCGGCACGCCCGGTCGGTACAGCCGGCGCAGGGGAGCGTGAACTGCCGGCCGCAGTCCCTGCCGGAGCGCAGGTGATCGGCGACGACCCGCGCGAGAGCGTCCAGGAAGAGTGGGTCGTCGTTGGGCGCCGGGGCTCGCCGGAAGCGGGAGACGCCGGCCTTTCGCGCGGTCCGCGCGAACTCGATGTCTATCTCCGACAGCGTATCGAGATGGTCCGTAGTGAAAACGATTCCCACTATCAGGACATTGTGGCGACCCTGTTTCCCCAGGGCCTGAATCATGGACTCCGTATTTGGCCCCTGCCATGCGACAGGGCCGACGTCCGCCTGGAAGGAAAGGGCGTATTCGTGGGTTTCCCCCAGCTCGCGTACGATATCGCGGATCGTGCCCGCCACTTCCTGGAGATAGGGGTCGCCCCTATTGATCACGCGTTGTGGGAGGGAGTGCGCGCTGAAGAGCAGGACCACGTTATCGCGCTCCGACTCCGGGAAATCAGCCAGCCCCTCGCGTACTTTTGACGCCATGGCCTGCACGAATGCCGGATGATCCGACCAGCGGTCGATCACGCTCCATTGGAAAGCGTCCGACAGATTCAGCCGCCGGGTGGCGGCCCACAAGTCGTGCAGGCTCGAACCGGTCGTCGAGCAGGAGTACTGCGGGTACTGCGAGAAGGCGACGGCGCGCCGCACCCCGTCCGCGGCCATCTGCGTCAGGGCCTGTTCGCTCGTGGGCTCGGTATAGCGAAAGCCCAGGTAGAAGCGGTGTGGTGCGGTCTCGGGGCACAGTGTGTCGAGCCGTTTGACCATGCCGTCGCCCTGTCGGACGGTCCAGTCGTACAGCGGTGAGCCGCCGCCGATCTCCGCGTACACCTTTTTCAGTCGTGGTGTGCGCATGCGCGCGATCAGCGGTCCGAGGGCGCTCTGCAGCGGGAGCTGAATGATCTCCCGATCTGCGAAGAGCTTGTGAAGAAACGGGCCGACCTCATGTGGAGAACGCGGTCCCCCGAGATTCAACATCACGATTCCGGTTGGATTTGGATTCTCTTCCTCCATTTACGTTCCACCCCCAATCGGCATGATCCTAGGCTCGCCCTTGACACCAAACAAGCCCCCTTACAGACTGTCTAAGGTCGATATATCGTCGATCAATTCATGAGGGTCGGGGGCCCGGCATGAGTGTTTTTCTAGACGCTGTACATGGCAAGGACACCCATCGAGCGCCAATCTGGATCATGCGCCAAGCGGGCAGATATCTCCCTGAATACATCGCCATCAAGAAGCGGTACGGGTTCTGGGAGATGTGCCGCAATCCCGAAGTCGCGGCCGAGATCACCATGCTGCCCATCCGGCGCTTTCCGCTGGACGCGGCGATCTTATTCAGCGATATCATGACGCCCCTCGCGGACATGGGCGTGGAGATCGAATTCGCCCCGGGACCGGTCGTCGCACAACCGGTACGGACCGTCGCCGACGTGCAGCGTCTGCGGGTGCCGGGACCGGACGGCACCGCACCCTTCGTCGCCGCCGCCGTCCGCGCTGTCCGCGAGCAGTGCCCGGTCCCGCTGATCGGGTTCGCGGGGGCACCGCTGACACTGGCCACCTACCTGGTCGACGGCGGCGGCTCCGGCGACGGCCACCACGGCTTCCGGGCCTGGCTGCACGATCAGCCCGCAGCCGCCCACCTGCTGCTCGACCGGCTCACCGAGGTCACCGTCGACTACCTGCGGATGCAGATCACGGCCGGTGTGCAGACGGTGCAACTGTTCGACACCTGGGCCGGACTGCACGCGCCCGAGGTCTACGACGAGTTCGGGCTGCCGTACGTGCGGCGGGTGCTGACCGGCCTGGCGGACCTCACGGTGCCGCGCGTCTACTTCGCGGTCGGCTCCCACCATCTGCTCGGCTCGATCGCCGGCCTGCCGGCCGAAGTCATCGGCGTCGACTGGCGCACGCCGCTGTCCGCGGCCCGCGCCGCGCTGCCCGGCAGGACGCTCCAGGGGAATCTCGACCCCGCCGCGCTCGGTACCCGGCCCGAGGCCATGCTGGTCCGGGCTCAGGAGGTCCTGCGGCAGGGACTCGGCGGAGCCCACGTCTTCAACCTCGGCCACGGGATCCGCCCGGACACACCCGTGGACCACGTCCAGCGCCTCATCGAGACCGTGCACGCCTTCGACCGGCACGCGGAAGGTGACAGGGAAAGCGACAAGAAGGTGTCCGAATGACGTATCGCGACAAGGTGCTGACGCTGATGCGGCGCGCCCAGGCCGAACTCACCACGGCCTTCGCGGCCTGTGACGGCGCGGCCCGCTTCCGCCCCCACGACTGGGAGCGACCCGGGGGCGGCGGTGGCTGGGCCCGCATCCTCGAAGACGGGGCCGTGTTCGAACGGGCGGGGGTCAACGTCTCCGCCGTACGGGGTACCAGGATCCCCCCGGCGATCAGCAAGAAGCACGACATCGACCCTGACACCGGCTTCTTCGCCACCGGCCTGTCCACCGTCCTGCACCCGTTCAACCCGTGGGTGCCCGCCTTCCACGCGAACTTCCGCTACTTCGAGGTCGACGAGGGCCGCACCTGGTGGTTCGGCGGCGGCGCGGACATGACGCCCTCGTACGGATTCGAGGAGGACGCCCGGCACCTGCACCGGACACTCAAGGAATGCTGCGACGGCTTCGACCCCGCCTTCTACCCGCAGGCGAAGAAGACCTGCGACGAGTACTTCTTCCTGCCGCACCGGCAGGAGACCCGGGGCGTGGGCGGCATCTTCTTCGACCATCTGCATCCCGACGGACCGGGCGGCTGGGACCGTGCCTTCGCTCTCGTGGAGCGCGGCCTGAACTCCCTGGTGACCGGCTACCTGCCGATCGTGCGGCGGCGCGCGCACACCCCGTACGGCGAGCGCGAGCGACACTGGCAACTGCTGCGCCGCGGACGCTATGTGGAGTTCAACCTCATCCACGACCGCGGCACCCAGTTCGGGCTGCAGACCCGCGGGAACACCGAGGCCATCTTGATGTCGCTGCCCCCACTGGCGTCGTGGAGCTTCGACTTCAGGCCGGAACCGGACAGCGAGGAGGAACGGCTCGCGGAGTTCCTGCGGCCGCGCGACTGGCTGGCCGCCGAACCTGTCGAGGCCGGACGATGACCACACTGGTTCTGGGGGTGAGCCACCGCACGGCCGCACATCCGGTGCTGGAACGGTTCGTGCTGACGTCGCCTGAGGCCGCAGGGCTGCTCGACCGGCTGGCCCGGTCCGCGACCACCACCGAGACCGTCGTACTGGCGACCTGCAACCGCACCGAGGTCTACCTGGAGACCGGGCATCCGGGCCCCGCCGTCGAGGAGGCCGTCGAAGCGCTGAGCGCGGTCACCGGCACCCTCACGGACGACGTACGCGGCGTGCTGTACACCCGGCAGGGCGGCGACGCGGTCGGCCATCTCCTCCGGGTCGTCTGCGGCCTGGACTCGGTGGCGGTCGGCGAGTCACAGATACGCGGACAGGTGCGCGCGGCCTACAACCTCGCATCCGAGCACCGCTCCACCGGGCCCGTGCTGCACGACCTGTTCCAGCACGCCCTGCGCACCGGGAAGCGGGTGGAGAGCACGACGGGCATCGGCCGGTCGGCCTCCGGCCTGGTCACCGTCGCCCTGGAAGCGGCGACGGACGTCATGGGCCCGCTCACCGGCAGCCAGGCCCTGGTCGTCGGCGCCGGATCGCTCGGCGCGCTCGCCGTGGCGGCGCTCAAACGGGCCGGTGTCGACGACATCACCGTCGTCAACCGCGGCCCGGAGCCGGCCCGCAGGATCGCGGAGCGCCACCGGGTCCGGGCGGCGGCCCTCGACGAGCTGCCCGCGCTGCTCTCCCGGGCCGGCATCGTCATCGCGGCCACCGGCGCCAGGGAAGCGGTCATCACCGGGGAACTGGTCACGGCGGCCCGGGGCGAGCGGCCCGGCGGCCCGGCCGTCCTCGTGGACCTGTCGCTGCCCCGCAACATCGACCCGGCGGTGTCGCGGCGACCGGGTGTCCACCTGATCGACCTGGCCGGCCTGGAGGCTCGGCTGAAGGAGGCCTCGGCCCAGGTGCCGGTGGAGGAGGCGCACCGCGTCGTGGCCGAGGAGACCGCGGCGTTCCTGGCCGGCCGACGGGTGGACCGGGTGACTCCGCTCATCGTGGCGATGCGTGAGAACGCGCTGTCCGTCGCGGACGCGGAGGTCGACCGGCTGCTCGGACGGGCCCCGGCACTGACCGAACGGGTCCGGGGCGAGGTCGAGCAGACCGCCCGCCGTATCGCCGAGAAGCTCATCCACCGCCCCACGGTGCGGGTGCGGGAGATGGTCTCCGAACCGGGCGGACACGCCTACGTCGCCGTCCTGCACGACCTGTTCGGCGCGCCGGAACCGCCGGCGCTGCAGGAGCCCAAGAACGGAGGTGGCGCGCAATGACCCCCAGGCCCTCGGTGACTTCGGGCACCGCGACCGCGGTCGGTGTCCCCGTCCGGGCGCTGCGCATGGGAACCCGGCGCAGCGCCCTCGCCCTGGCCCAGTCGGCCTCCTTCGCACGGTCCCTCAGCCGGGTGACCGGCGCCGTGTCCGAGACGGTCGGCATCACCACGGACGGCGACACCAGCACCGCGGCCGTCACGGAGATGGGCAGCACCGGTGTCTTCGTACAGGCGGTACGGGCCGCGTTGCTCGCCAAGGAGATCGACTTCGCCGTCCACTCCTACAAGGATCTGCCGACCGCGCCGCCCGACGGCATCGTGATCGCCGCCGTGCCGGTTCGAGAGGACCCGCGCGACGCCCTGGTCACGGCCGACGGGAGCACCCTGGACCGGCTGGCCGTCGGGGCCCGCATCGGGACCGGATCCCCTCGCAGGGCGGGCCAGTTGGCCGCGTTGCGCCCCGATCTGGAGGTCGTGGCCCTGCGGGGCAACGTGGACACCCGGCTGGGCAAGGTGCGCAGCGGTGAGCTGGACGGTGTGGTGCTCGCCGCCGCGGGTCTTGCACGGCTCGGGCGGCTCGACGAGGCGGCGGAGCTGTTCGCCCCCGACCGGTTCGTACCGGCTCCCGCGCAGGGTGCGCTCGCCGTGGAGTGCCGGTCGGCGGACACGGGACTCGCGTGGCTGCTCGGCACGTTGGACGACCCGGTGAGCAGGGCGGCCGTCGCGGCCGAGCGGGCGGTGCTGGCGGAGCTCGACGCCGGGTGCAGTGCGCCCGTCGGCGCCCACGCCCGGCTCACCGGCTCACCGGCCAGGCCGAGTCTCACGCTGTGTGCCGTGATCACCTCGGCCACCGCCCGCCGGCGCACCTTCCGCGCCGGTACGGCGCCCGCCGAACCGTACGGCGCCGCCGTCGCGGGCCGGGAGCTGGCCGTGGCGCTGCGCAGGGAGCACGAGTCCGCGGAGGAATCGTCCACGGAAGAACCGTCCGCAGAAGATCTGTTCGCGGAGGAACCGTCCGAAGAGGGCCACGAGGGCAAGGACGCCGAGCGATGAACAGGAATCCGGCGACATCGGACGCCACGGACGTCACCTCGGCCGGCCGCACGGTCCGGCCCCGCCGGCTGCGCCGCACCGCGGCTCTGCGCGATCTCGTCGCGGAGACCCGGTGGCATCCCGGGCAGTTGATCCTTCCGCTGTTCGTCAGAGAGGGCATCGCCGAACCCCGGCCGATCGAGTCGATGCCCGGCGTGGTCCAGCACACGCTGCCGTCACTGCGCAAGGCGGCTCGGGAGGCGGTGGACGCCGGGGTGGGCGGCCTGATGCTCTTCGCCGTCCCCGAGCACAAGGACCCTGTCGGGTCGAAGGCGCTGGACCCGAACGGCATCCTCCAGCGTGCGATCCGTGAAACGGTCGGCGAAGTCGGTGACGGTGCGGTCGTGATGAGCGACGTGTGCCTCGACGAGTTCACCGACCACGGCCACTGCGGCCTCCTCACCGCCGACGGCCGGGTCGACAACGACGCGACGGTGCGGCGCTACGCGGCCATGGCGGTGTCGCACGCGCAGGCGGGCGTCCACTGTGTCGGCCCGAGCGGAATGATGGACGGCCAGGTGGGCGCGATCCGCGCGGCGTTGGACGACGCGGGACACAGCGAGGTGGCGATCCTGGCGTACACCGCCAAGTACGCCTCGGCCTTCTACGGCCCGTTCCGCGACGCGGTGGAGTGCGATCTGCACGGCGGCGACCGCAACACCTACCAGATGGACCCGCGTGACCGCACCGGAGCGCTCCGGGCGCTGGCCCTGGACGAGGAGCAGGGCGCGGACATGGTCATGGTGAAACCGGCGATGTCCTACCTCGACGTCGTACGGACCCTGGCCGACCACGCCGGAGTCCCGGTGGCCGCCTATCAGGTCTCGGGGGAGTACGCGATGGTCGAGGCCGCCGCGGCGCACGGCTGGATCGACAGGGAGCGGGCCATCAGGGAGTCGCTCACGTCCGTCCGCCGGGCCGGTGCCGACCTGATCCTCACCTACTGGGCGGTCGAAGCGGCCCGTTGGGCGGATCGCTGACGGCTGCTGGGCCGGGTCTGCCGGCGGGGGTCACCCACGAGGCGACCACACGCCTGGACGGTTCGGCCGGACCGTCCAGGCACTCCTTCGGCGACATGCGAAACCAGTCGGAGCCCGTCGGTACCTGTCGCGGCACCTGCTCACCGCACCCGTCGACCGGTGGCGGCACGTTCGGTTCCACGAGCCGTGTCATGTCGGCCGGGCGTGGGAGGGCCCCGGTGCCCGGGAGTTCGGGCACCGGGGCGGTGGCGTGACCGGGGCTCAGACCGTGGCGTCGTCGTTGCCGGCGGCGGCGTCGGCGGTCACCTGGAGGAAGCCGCCCACACACATGCGCTTGACGAGGCGGGTCTGGGCCGGGGTGAGACGGCCGGCGATCTCCCCGAACTTGAGAGGACCGCTCTGCAGCAGCTCCCACAGTTCGTCCACGCCGTCCCTGCGGACATCGGCGTCGATGGTCGTGCCGTGCGGGTCGTCCGTGGAGTAGATCCTCTTGCACGGCATCGTGGCGCGCAGCGGTGACGGCGCCGAGCTGCTGTTGGTGAGGGGGTTGCGCCAGTAGTCCGTCATGCCCGCCAGGACGACGGGAGGGAGCTGGACGTTCGCGGGTGGGTTGGTGGCCTTGAAGCCCGGCACGAGCAGGGTGACGCTGTCGCGGACCGCCGTGGTGGGAGCCAGTGTGATGACGGCCGAGTCGGTGAGGTCCGCCGGGTCGGCCAGCGCGGTGGCGGCCAGGTAGGGGCCGGCCGCGTCCAGGTCCTCGACCTTGCGGCTGCCGTGTGTCATGACCTCCAGCAGGGCGGGCTGGAAAGCGGTGTTGAGCAGGGCGTCGAAGGTCTGCTCGCGGATGCCGAGGTCGGCTCCGGTACCGCGGGTGTTCCAGTAGGTGCTGTCGGGGTTGTTCTTCGCGATGGCGTGGTACCACTGGTCGATCATCAGGGCGAACGTCTCGGCGGTGCCGTGCCACTTGTCGTTGTAGTCCTTCCACAAGTGGCGCTGGTCGGTCTCGCTGAGGCTGCCCTCGGCCGTCTTCTGCAGCAGCAACGCTGCGGCCGAGGCCTGGGTGAGGGCGACGGCGACCCCGGACGAGAAGAGCGGGTCGACGAAGAAGGCGGCGTCGCCCACCAGGAGGTGCCGCTCGCCGTAGTCCGCGAACTCCTCGCTGACGCGCGAGTAGTTGGTGGCGGTGAGCATGCCGTCGGCCACGGGCACGGCGTCGGTGATCAGGTCCTTCAGGTAGGGGACCTGGCGCACGGTGTCGAGGAAGGTCTTCTGGTCGGTGAAGTCGTGCCCGGTCTCCTTGAGGACGGCCGGGTTGGTGACGATGCCGATGGAGTGGGTGAGGACACGCTTGCCGTTGATGACTTTCGGTACGGGGATGTACCAGCACCAGCCGTCGCGGAAGGCGAAGCAGCCGATGGGTGAAAGGTTGTCCGCGGTGAAGATGTTCCAGTCGGTGTCGAGGTTCTGGGTCTGGTCGCAGTTCGTGAAGTGCTGCCAGATGGCGATGTTCTTGAAGTTGGAGAGCCAGCCGCGCTTGTTGCGCGCACTGGAGACGTTGCTCTGCCGTCCCGAGGCGTCGACGAAGTACGCGGCGCGCACCTCGGTGCCGTCGGCGAGGCGGACCACGCCGCCCAGGGAGTCGGGCTCGTAGGCGGTGACGGCGACGCCCTGGAAGACCTCCACACCGACGTCGGCGGCGTGGTTCAGCAGGATGTGGTCGAACTCGGCCCGGTCGACGTGCATCGTCCAGCGGTGCACGCCGTCCTGCTCGAACGGCCCCTGGTCGAAGAGGGCGACACTGGGCTGCTTCGGGTCCCAGGCGTAGACACCGCCGAACTTCTTCACCCAGCAGGGGCTGGCGAGGACCTTGGCCAGCGCACCGCTCTCCTGCAGGGCAGGGACGACAGGGTGGGCGAAGGACTCACCTATGTGCTCGCGGGGGAAGACCTCCTTGTCGAAGATCGCCGTGCGCAGGCCGGTGCGCTGAGCGAGCAGGGCGCCGAGGGTGGAGCCGGCCGGGCCACCGCCCATGATGACGACGTCGTAGTATTCCCGCACGATGTGTGAACCTTTCGTAGGTTTTTCGTCGGATGTTCGCCAGTTTCAGGTGTTTTTTCCAGGCGTCATGGAGCGGGGCGCCGGGCTGGGAAGGCTCGGGCCCTGACGCGGGACGCGCGTCCGGCCGTGTCCCGCCGGACGTCCTGCGCACCGGAGGCCGTGCCGGCGCTCCGATGGCGATACGGCAAGTCAGGCTCGGCGGCTCGCCGTCGGTGACTGCTGTGTGTCTGTCCCGCCCGTCGGGGCGCGGACATGTGAGGTGCGGCCGAGCGGCGGTCGGGGTCGGCGCGGGCCCCTACCGGGGCGGTGGGATGTGGGCGCCGGGTATGCAGAGCCGGGCGGCGTGGGAACCCTGGGTGGAGCGTCGGGGGCAGTGACCGCCCGCGCGTACGCCGTCGCCGTGTGCCGCCCTCCGGACCAGATCCTCACGAGCCATGATGCGACCCCCCGTCGCGCGCCCCTTCTTGGGGCAACGCCACGACCGTACGCGGGGCGCGGCCTTCGGTCCATGAGGGGCCGCCAAGATGAACGGCACGCTGTACAAGTCCGTGCGCGGTCCGGGCGGGCTCCGCTGCGGCGCGGCCGGTGACCGTGTACCCGCGCCCGGACGGCGGCGCGATCGCGGTTGGCGCAACCGGTCCTGACGGCCGCTCAGCGGGTCGGTGTCCCTGAGCAGGTGATCTGTCTGCCCTGGGTGTAGGTGTGCTATCTATTGGTAGCCAATCTATCGAGATCCGCTTCTGTCACCCGGAGGCATCTGTTGTGACCAAGGTTCTGCTGTCCGCGCACGTGCTCGGCGCCATCCTGGCCGTCGGGTCGATCGCTGTGGCGGCCTCACTCTTCCCGCGCTACGCGAAGCAGGCGGTGACGGACGAGGGGGAGGCGAGTGGGCACGCGGCCGGCATCGCGTCGCTCCTGCACCGGATCTGCCGCGGTTATGCCGTCGCCGGGTTCGTCGTGCCCGTCTTCGGGCTCGCGACCGGTGCCCAGCTCGGAGTCCTCACCGACACCTGGCTGATCGTGTCGATGATCCTGACGGTGATCGCCGCCCTCATGCTGGCGGCGCTGATCCTGCCCAGCCAGCAGCGGCTGCTCGCCCTGCCCCGTCAGAGCGCCGAGACGGAGGGGCTGGACGTGGCCGCCTCCCGGCTGACGATGCTCACCGGGATCTTCAACCTGCTGTGGTCGGTCGTCGTGGTCCTGATGATCGTCCGCCCCGGCTCCACGACGGGGGCGTGACCGGAGTGAAGACACTGCGCGCCGCGGCCGCCGTCGAGGCCGCCTCTCTCCTGATCCTGCTCGTCAACGTGTTCACCGTCCACGCCCGGCCGGTCACCTCGCTCGGCGGCCCGGTGCACGGCACCGCCTACCTGGTCGTCATCGCGACGACGTTCTCCGCCACGGTCGCAGGTGCCTCCGCGGGAACGCGATGGCGGTCGTTCGTGCCCGGCGTCGGCGGGATGCTCGTGCTTCAGCGGCTCCGGCGCCGTCCCGAAGCGGCCAGGGCGCCCGGCCGGGACGCGGTGCGTGAGGAGGGCCGGACATGACGGACCGCGCCGCCTCGGACCTGGCCGTCCACGCCGTCGGCCTGGTGAAGACCTTCGGCGCCAACCGGGCCGTCGACGGGGTCGACCTGACCGTCCGCCAGGGCACGGTCTACGGCGTCCTCGGCCCGAACGGGGCAGGCAAGACGACGAGCGTGAGGATGCTCGCGGGCCTGTTGCGTCCCGACGGCGGCGAGGCCCGGATCTTCGGCCACGATGTCGTACGGGAGTCGGACGCCGTCCGCCGCCGGGTCGGCCTCACCGGTCAGTACGCCTCCCTGGACCAGGACCTGACGGGCACGGAGAACCTGGTCCTGCTCGGCAGGCTGACCGGACACACGAAGAAGGGCGCGAGGCGCCGGGCGGGTCACCTGCTGGAGACCTTCGAACTGGTCGCCGCCGCCGGCCGCCAGGTCAAGGACTACTCGGGCGGTATGCGCCGCCGCCTCGACATCGCCGCCTCCCTGCTCAACACGCCTGATCTGCTCTTCCTGGACGAGCCGACCACCGGTCTCGACCCGCGCAGCCGCAATCAGGTGTGGGAGATCGTCCGGGCGATCGTCGGCCAGGGCAGGACCGTACTGCTGACCACGCAGTATCTGGACGAGGTCGACCAACTGGCGTCCCGTATCGCGGTCATCGACCGGGGAAAGGTCATCGCCGAGGGGACCAAGGGTGAGTTGAAGGCGTCCGTCGGCGCCGGGACCGTGCACCTGAGGCTGCGCGACGCGGTGCAGCGGGCGGAGGCCGAGCAGGTCCTCGTCCTGGCCCTCGGAGCCGAGGTGCAGCGGGAGCCCGATCCGCTGGCGCTGACCGCCCGCCTCGGCAACGCCGACGGCGGCGGCGAGGGGGGAGCCGCCGAGCGGGCGGCCCGTGCCCTGGCGGAACTGGCCCGCCGCGGCATCACCGTCGACAGCTTCTCGCTCGGCCAGCCGAGCCTGGACGAGGTCTTCCTCGCCCTCACCGACCATCGGACGGACCGGGCCTCCGCGGGATCGCGGACCGCCGGGAAGGAGGCCGCGGCGTGAGTACCACGACATCCGGCGACATCGCCGGCGCCGGGCGCGACGACGAACTGCCTCCCGTCTCCACCAGGTCACTCGTGGAGCTCCTCGCCGTGGAGCGGCCGACCCCGCCCGGTCCGCTCTCGGCCTCGCTCGCCTTCGGCTGGCGGTCCATGCTGAAGATCAAGCACATCCCGGAGCAACTCGCCGACGTCACCGTGCTTCCGGTGATGCTGGTCCTGATGTTCACCTATCTCTTCGGCGGTGCGCTGGCGGGCTCGCCGCGTGAGTACATCCAGTACCTGCTGCCGGGTGTGCTGGTGATGTCGGTCGTGATGACCACCATGTACACGGGCATCGCGATCAGGAACGACATCGACAAGGGCGTCCTCGACCGCTTCCGCATGCTGCCCGTCTGGGGGGCGTCGACGCTGGTCGGCCATCTCCTGGGCGATGTGCTGCGCTACTCGATCGCGTCGGCGGTGATGCTCGCGGCCGGACTGCTCATCGGCTTCCGGCCGGAGGGAGGTGTGCTGGGTGTCGTCCTGGGTGTCCTGCTCCTCATCGTGTTCGCCTTCGCCTTCTCGTGGGTGGGGACCATGTTCGGTCTGCTCGTGCGCGACGAGAGAACGGTGATCGGTGCCTCGATGACAGTGATCTTCCCGCTGAACTTCCTCAGCGACATCTTCGTCGACCCGGCGACCATGCCGGGCTGGCTGCGGACACTGGTCGAGAACAACCCGATCACGCATGTGGCTTCAGCCGTGCGCGGTCTGATGGAAGACAGTCCGCGCGGCGCCGACGTACTCTGGACGCTGGGCTGGTCGGCTGCTCTGATCGCGGTCTTCGGCTTCATCACCATGAGGCTCTACCGGCGCACATGATCGGCGCCGACGGCGATCGGCTCCCGTGGTCAATTGCAACCGCTTTCGCCTATCCTATTGTCTGTCCAGCAGCATGAGCGGAATGCATTCCTTCCTTTACCGCTGATAATCTCACTCTGTGTTCTCCTTGCCTGCCCTGGATCGGGTTGTTAGCGTGCTGAGGTCACCATCGAAGCACTACGGGGGAACGCGGGGACTCGATGAGCAGCGGTGATATCAAGGTGCCCTTTTCGCCGGTCCTGAGTACGGCGACGCGCGTGGAAGTACCGGTCGACTCGTTATTACCGGGAGACTCGCCACGCATCAAGGGTCTAGATCAGGAGTACGTCGACACGCTCGGCGTACTGGACGAAGAACTTCCACCTATTGTCGTGCACCGGCCCACCGGGCGGGTGGTCGACGGAATGCACAGGCTTGCCGCCGCCCGGGCGCGCGGCGACCGGACCATCAGCGCATACCTCCTGGAGGTGCCTGAGCGGAGCCTGTTCACCGTGGCGGTGAGCCTGAACACCTCCCACGGCAAGCCTCTGACCCACAGCGACCGGCTCGCGGCGGCCGTCCGCATCCTGAAGGAGAACCCGGCGCTCTCGGACCGGTACGTCGCGTCCGTCACCGCGCTGTCGCCGCGCACCGTCTCGCGGGTGAGGCGTTCAACTGTGGAGGTTACGCATTTGAACACCCGGGTCGGGCTGGACGGAAAACAGCGCCGCGCGGACATGGACAGCGTTGCCAGCGGCCGGCAGTACGCGGGCGAGTTGATGCTGCGGCGCCCCGGCGCGAGTCTGCGCGAGATCGCCCAGGCCGCCGGGATCTCGCTCGGCACCGCGCACGACGTGAAGAAGCGCATCGCACTCGGACGGGATCCTGTGCCGGAGGGCCGGAGCGCGCGCTCCGGCCGGTCCGAGGGGCGGGCGGCCGTCCGGCCGTCGCGGTCGCCGTCGTTGTCGTCGCCGCAGCTGCCACCGCAGCAACAGGCGCCGCAGCGGGCGGCGGTCGACGGGCGACTGGTCCGCGAGCCCACCGACCTGCTTGACCGGCTGCGCAAGGACCCTGCTCTACGGCTCTCCCAGGCCGGCCGCTTCCTGCTGCGCTGCTTCGCCGTCCACGACGTCGATCCGTCCGCATGGACGAGGCTGGCCACCACGATCCCTCCGCACAGCGCCGGCGGGGTCGCCGCACTGGCTCGGGCGTGCGCGGAGAGATGGATCCGGTTCGCCGACAACGTGGAGCGGGAAGCCAGGGCCAGGGAGAGCTCCGGCGTGAGCGTCTGAGACGGGTCTCGTGCCGGCCTCCGGCTGAACGAGAGCATCCGGAAAACCCCTTCTGTTCGGCCGCCGACCTCCGGTCGGCGGCCGTCAGCAGTACGCCCGGTCCCGACCACGGTCTTTGGGCATCGGACCACGGACCACGGACCACGGGCTTCGGGCTCCATTGTCACCCATCATCAATTCCCCGACGGTCCTTTTCCGTATCCCGTCGCATTTTCAGGGAAGAGGACGGGCCGTCGAACACGGCATTAGCGTACGGCCCTCGTGAGAGGATTCCCATGCGAGGGCGTGATGCGGCCTGCGTCCGATTCGCCGCCGCCCGACCAATGATCATTCCCGCCCGAAAGAGCTGCGCCTCTCGGGTTTCTTCGTCATCCGCGACGAACGAATCGCAGAAGGTGGAAATCATGAATGTCAAAGACGTGGCCGCACCGCCGAAGTACCCCTTCGGCACCGTTGTCCGGCTCGATCTGCACGAGCGCTATCTGGAGCTGTGCCGCAACGAGCCGGTGTCCCGAGTGACCATGCCCTACGGCGGTGAAGCCTGGCTGATCACCGGCTACCCGGAGATCAAGCAGTTCCTCTCCGACCCCCGGTTCAGTTCGCACGCCGCGACCGCCCAGGACACCGCCCGGGTGACGCCCCTGCCGCTGCGCCCGGGAAATCTGCTCAGCATGGATCCGCCGGACCACGGCAGGATCCGCAAGGTCGTCGCGCACGCGTTCCGGCCGCGCATCGTCTCCCAACTCGCGGACCGTATGCGGGCTCTCGTCACCGCCGAGCTCGACGCCATGGAGGAGGCCGGGCCGCCCGGCGACCTCGTACAGCGCCTGGCGATACCGCTCCCGGTCCGCATGATCGTGGAGCTGTTCGGCGTCCCGTACGAGGAGCGCGCGGAGTTCCGCCGGTACTCCGACGTCTTCGTCGCCACCTCCGCGCACACCAAGGAGGAGATAGACGAGGCCAGGGACGGGCTGGAGGCGTTTCTGCGCAAGCTGATCGCCAAGCGCCGCGGCAACCTCTCCGACGACCTCCTGTCCGTACTCATCGAGGCGCTGGACGCCGGGCAGTTGTCCGAGACAGAGGCCGTACGGACCGGCATCGGCGTCCTCATGGCCGGCCACGAGACCTCGCTCAGCATGATCTCGAACGTCTCCTTCCTGCTGCTGGCCCAGCGTGATCTGTACGAGCAACTGCTCCAGGACCACGCGCTGCTGGACCCGGCCATCGAGGAGATGCTGCGCATCATTCCGCTCCGCTCGGTGGGCAGCTTCCCGCGCCGGGCCACCGAGGACGTCGAGATCGGCGGAGTGCTCATCCGCCGGGGCGAGACGGTGATCTTCCAACGGGCCGCGGGCGACCGCGACGAGCGGGTCTTCGAGACACCGGACACCATCCGCTTCGACCGGGAGACCAATCCCCACCTCGGTTTCGGCCACGGCATGCACTTCTGCCTCGGCGCGAGCCTGGCCCGCGCCGAGCTGAAAGTGGCTCTGGAAGGGCTCATCACCAGGTTTCCCACCCTGCGCCTGACCGGCCTGGCGGAGGACGTGCCGTGGAAGCCCGGTCTCATCGCGCGGGCCCCGGCCGCCCTGCCCGTCACCTGGTGACCGCGGGACATCCGTCATGTCCGTCCACCGGTGCCGCACGGTCCGCGGCGCGTCTGCCTTGAGAACGACGGTGAGAACGACTTCGAGAGCCATGTGAGAACCACTTGAGAACCACTTGGACTTGGGAACTGCTTGAGAACTGATGGGGGAGACCATGGGACTGAGCCACACCAGGTGCGTCATCGCCGGTGCGGGGCCTGCCGGACTGATGTTCGGCATGCTGCTCGCCAGAGCTGGGGTGGACACGGTGGTGCTGGAGAAGCACGACGACTTCCTGCGTGACTTCCGGGGGGACACGGTCCACGCCTCCACCCTCCGTCTGATGGGCGAACTGGGCCTTGAGGACACATTCCAGAAGCTGGCCCACCAGCAGATTCACGACCTCCAGATCCTGACCGACGACGGGACGTACACCCTCGCGGACTTCCGGCGGCTGCCCGGGAGGTTCAAACACATCACCTTCCTGCCGCAGTCCGACTTCCTCACCTTCCTTCTGGAGGAGGCCAACCGCTTCAGCAACTTCCGGCTCCTGCGGAACAGCGAGGTCGTCGCGGTGACCACGGACCAGGGACGCGTCACCGGCCTCCGCTACCGGGACGGCGACGGGGAGGAGCACGAGATCCAGGCGGACCTCACGGTCGCCGCCGACGGCCGGCGGTCGATCGTGCGCGAGTCCGCCGGACTGACGTCCCAGGTCTTCGGCTCCGCGATAGACATCCTGTGGTTCAAGCTCTCGAAGCGGGAGGCCGATCCGGGGGGCATGGTCGGGCGGCTCTCCGACGGCCAGCTCCTGGTGCGCATCGAACGGCAGAGCCACTGGCAGGCCGCCATGGCCGTGCGCAAGGGTGGTTACGACGAGATGCGGGCCCAGGGCCTGGACCGGTTCCGGGAGACGCTGGTCACGCTCAAGCCGTTCCTGGCCGACCGTGTGCACGAGGTGCGGACCTGGGACGACGTCAAGGTGCTCGACGTGCAGATCGACCGACTGCGCCAGTGGTGGCGGCCCGGCCTGCTGTGCATCGGGGACGCCGCCCACACCATGTCGCCCATCATGGGCGTCGGCATCAACCTCGCCGTGCAGGACGCCGTCGCCGCCGCGAACATCCTGGCCGAACCGCTGAGCGACGGCACACTCGACGACGGGCACCTCGTGCGGGTGCAGCGCCGCCGTATGCCGCCGACGATGGCCATCCAGCGGATGCAGCGGTTTCTCCAGACTCGATTCCTCGAACCGTGGATCCGCGGCGAGGGGAAGTCCACCACACCGGTGCTGCTGCGGATCCTGAAGCGGCTGCCCGTGCTGCAAGGGATACCGGCACGGGCCATGGCCATCGGGCTGCGCCCGGAGCACCCGGTCAAGTCGCTGCGCTGAAGCCGTCTCCACCGGCTTGATCCCTGTACGGACGTCCACCTTCGGTTTCCACCTTCGTTTCCCTACTCCCTGCTCCCTGCTTCCTGAACGGAGAACTCACAGCTATGCGTGTACTGATGACGATCACCCCGGGTACGGGACACACCTACCCAGTGGTGCCGCTCACCTGGGCGCTGCAACTGGCCGGCCACGAGGTCCTGGTCGCCTCCAGCGGGCCCGGTCTTGCCCTGGGCGAGGCCGGCGCGCGCACCGTGGACGTGGCGCCCGGCCTGTCCCTGGAGCAGATGCTGGGCAAGCTGGCGCAACACCATCCGGAGGTGGCGGGACGGCTGTTCCAGGAGGAGGCGGGGGTCGGATACCTGGAAGTGGTGGGCGGCGCGGTCGCGTCGGCGCTGCGGCTCCAGCCGGAGATGGTCGACGCGATCATCCGAACGGCCGAGGAGTGGCGGCCGGACGTCGTCGTGCACTCGCCGCTGCTGACGCCCGGCCTCGTCGCGGCGGCCAAGCTGGGCGTACCCGCGGTGCAGCACGGTTTCGGGTTCGTGAACCCGTCCGCCGAGATGATGCGCGAACTCCACGCGGACCTCTTCGAAGAGCACGGCGTGGACCTGCCCGAGGTGCGGGCCACCATCGACATCACCCCGCCGAGCGTTCTGCCCGCCCAGGCCGGCGCGTGGTCGATGGGGTACGTGCCCTACAACGGCAGCGGTCCGCTGCCGAAGCCGCTGTACGACCTCCTCAACTCCACGCCCGACGTGCCCCGGATCGCCGTCAGCCTCGGCAGCGGGCCGGTGCCGGGGGAGGCCGCGGTCATCCTGGAACAGCTTCTGGCGACGGCGCCCAAGACGCAGGCCGAGTTCGTCGTGGCCCTTCCCCGGGTGGACCTGGAGCCGTTCGGGCCGCTGCCGGACAATGTGCGGGCCTTCGACTGGGTGCCCTACGGCGCGCTGGTGTCGCGGTGTGCGGCGGTCATCCACCACGCCGGTCCGGGCACGGCGCTGGGCGCGATGGTGCACGGCCTTCCCCAGGTGGTGCCCGCCTTCAAGGGACTTGGCCGGCCCGAGGTCGCCCAGGTGATCGCCGACCGGGGTGTGGGCAGGATCGTGCGGCCCGACGAGATCGGGCCGGAGCTGCTGGAGTCCGTCATCGCGGACAAGGAGATACGGACGGCGGCGGCGGAGGTCCGCGCGGAGATCAAGGCCATGCCGACGCCGCTCGACATCACCGCCCGCCTGGAAGAACTGGTGGCCCGGTAGGGCACAGGGAGAGGGGGCGGCCCCGGCAGGCGCGCCCCCCGCCGCCCTGCCGCCCTGCCGTTCGGTGACGGCGATTCGGTAACTCGGTAATTCGGTGACGGTGAAAGGAAACGAGGAGATGGACCAGGATCCTGTTCAGTGGCGGATCGAAGTCGACCGGCTCGCGTGCGCCGGTACCGGGTTGTGCCTCGGAACCGCGCTCGGCCGAATGCGGCTGGAGGGCGGCCGGGCCCGTCCGGTGGACGAGTTGATCGGCCCGGACGACGGGGTGATGGACGCGGCGGAGACCTGCCCCATGGAGGCGATCACTGTACGCGCGGCCGCGACCGGTGAGGTCCTCGCGCCGCTCCGCTGAGCCGGGGCCGGGGTGAGCCCCGGCCCCGGCGTGGGGTGGGGTCACCCGAGAGGCGTGGCGCAGCGTCGCGGCTCGTGGTCGCCCGCCGCGAGGCCGTCCCTCCGGGCGGCCCCGTCGGCGACCGGCAGACAGAAGTCGAGCAGCCGGTGCCCCGCCCCGTGGGCCGGGTACGGATCGCGAGCGGCGCTCTCCCGGGCCAGGTCGCGGACCAGGCTGTGGAATGCGTAGCGACCGGACGTGTGCTGGACGAGCAGCCGGGCGTCGAGCAGATCCTCCAGCAGGCTCTCCGCTCTCTGCGGGGAGAGCCCGGCCAGCGCGGCGACAGCGGGTCCGTCGAAGTCCGGACCGGGGTGTGCGCCCAGCAGTCGGAACAGCTCCTGATGCCGTCGGGGCACCGCCGCGTAGGACAGGTCCAGGGCGGTGCGGACACTGCGCTGCTCCACGGCCAGCTCGTCGAGGCGGGCCGTGTCGTCGCGGAGGCGGCCGGCCAGGTACGCGAGCGTCCAGTGAGGGCGGTTCGCCAGCCGCGCGGCGACTATACGAAGGGCCAGCGGAAGCCGTCCGCACAGCGCGACCAACTCGGCCGCGGCCCCCGGCTCGGCGTCGACGCGCCGCCCGCCGAGGAGGCGGCGCAGCAGCGCCAGCCCTCCGGCGGGCGAGAGCAGCGGCAGGGGCAGCGGTGTCGCACCGTCCAGCTCGGCGAGACGGGGGCGGCCGGTGACGAGCACCAGGCAGCCCGGTCCGGAAGGGATCAGCGGGCGGACCTGGTCAGAGGAGAGAACGTTGTCGAAGAGCAGCAGCATGCGGCGCTCCGCGGTCAGGCTCCGCCACAGGCTCTCCCGGTCGGCCAGGTGGACCGGGATGTGCTCGTCGGGCACCTCGACCGTCCGCAGCAGCGTGCCCAGAGCGTCCCGCGGTCCGACGGGGGCGCCGTACGAGCTGAAGCCGTGGAGGTCGAGGAAGACCTGTCCGTCGGGGTACCGCTCGGCGAGCCGGTGGGCGGCGTGCACGGCCAGGGCGGTCTTGCCGCTGCCCGCCATTCCGTCGACCGTGACGATCCGTACGGACCGGCGGTTGGCGGCGCCTGAGGTGTCTGACGTGTCGACGGTGTCGGCGGAGGTGTCGGCGGTGTCTGTGGTGTCTGCGGTGACCCGGGACAGCAGGCGGTCCAGCTCGGCCTCGCGGCCGGTGAAGTCGGGAAGGTCGTGCGGCAGCGAGCGCGGCGGCCCGGCGGGGAGCGCCGGGGCCGTGGGCCGGCCGGGTCCCGCCACGGGCTCGTGGTCGGAGCCGATCTCGTTGCGGAGGATCTGCTGGTAGCGGGAGTTGACGACGTCGCTCGGATCGATGCCGAGCTGCTCGGCGAGCTGCTTCCGCAGGTCGTGGTAGACGTGCAGCGCGTCGGCGGTTCGGCCCACCCGGTACAGCGCGGCCATCAGCAGCGCGCTCACGGACTCCCGTAAAGGGTGTTCGGCGGCGAGCGGGATCAGCTCGCCCACCGCGTCCTGGGCGCGGCCCTGTGCCAACCAGAGCTCCAGGAGCCGCTCCCGGGTGCTCAGGCAGCGGTCCTCCAGGGCGGCCGCGGCGGAGGCCAGTACCCAGCTGCGGCTGTCGGGGAGGACTCGTCCCCGGTACAGGCCGAGCGCCGCCTCCAGCGCGGCGGCCTCGTCGTCCACGGTGTCGCACCGCCGTGCCGCGTCCAGCGCTCTGTCGAAGGCGATCAGGTCCAGTTGGTCGTCACCGACGGCGATGCGATAGCCCGGCCCGTCCGTCACCAGGATTTCCTGGAGATCAGGGATGCGGGTACGCAGGGCGGCCACGATCTTGCGGACCTGATGTTCCGCCGTGGCCGGCGGATTCTGTTCCCACACTGCTTCCACCAGCTGGGAAATCGGAACGAGGCGATTCGCCTCGAGCAGTAATGCGATCAGTACCGCGCGAGCATGCGGACTGCGCAAGTGGAGTTGTTTTCCTCCGACCGAAATAACCAACGTGCCCAGAAGTTCGAACCGGACAGCGCTCCCCCGTGAGGCCACCATGGAAATCACTCTATGGGACGAACCAGGCGGTGGGCGAAGGGTTTTGACCGGGTGTCGGCGGATTGCGTTCAGTGATGAACGTCAATTCGAAATGAACGCATGCGCGTTGACATGTCGGCCTGTGGCCAAGAAGACTCGCTCACCGTTGGTGACTTGTACGCGTTGACGGTTCGGACGAGTCGTCGTCCGAGCGGAAGCGCAGCGCACTGTAGGCGACCTCAGGACACGGTGGATCCGGTCCACGGGAATCACCACGGACATCCCGTTCGCAGGTCGCCCCGCACATCGCGCCGCACTTCCACAAGCACCTGCTCATCACTTCACGCTCACGCACTGTCCGTGCGCCGTCGTGCACCGCGCCGGGCCGAACCGTGTGCGGAACTCCGCGAACCGCCGTTCCCCTTTCCGGGAAACAGGCTGCTCACCAGGAAGGAAGGCGCCATGCCGCATTCCGAACCGATTCCTCTTTATGGAAAGGCGTACAAAACCGATCCCTTCCCGCTGTACCAAAAGCTCCGGGAGGAGGGCCCCGTCCACCGGGTCGCCTTCCCCAGCGGGGTCAACGCCTGGCTCGTCACCGGGTACGAGGCGGCGCACAGCGCTCTGAACGATGATCGGCTGGGCAAGAACCACGACCTCGGCAACGCCGCCTGGCGGGAACGCGCGGCCATCATGCCGGAGCCGCAGCACGCGCAGCTCCAGGCGCATCTGCTGCACCAGGACCCGCCGAAGCACACCGTGATGCGGAAGATCGTCACCGAGGCGTTCTCGCCCCGCAACGTCGAGCAGGCACGCTCCCGGTTCGAGGAGATCGCCGAGGAACTGCTCGACGCGGCACTCGGCGCGACCGCGAGCGAGAGCCGGGACGACGGTCAGGACAAGGGCCCGGACGGAAGCAGGGACGGGAGCAGGGACGAGGGCCGGGGTCCGAGCGGTGTGGTGGACGTGGTCGGCGCCTTCGCCGCGCACTACCCCTTCCGCGTCCTCGCCGAGGTGATCGGTCTGCCGGCCGCCCTGGCGGCACGCTTCGACCGCGACTGGGGAAAGGTCGTACAGCCCGTCGGCCCCTCCGACCCGGGGCGGCCCCTCTACGAGGGACGGTTGCGCGGCCTCCAGGACTACATAGCGGAAGTCACCGAGGACAAGCGCCGCCACCCGGGCGACGACCTCCTCACCAAACTCGTCACGGCGTGCGAGGAAGGCACCGTCACCAAGGAGGAGCGGGACTCCATCGTCTTCCAGCTCCTCGTCGCCGGACAGGAGCCGGTGACCAACCAGATCACCACGGCCCTCATCGCCCTCCTGCGCCACCCCGCCCAGCTCCGACGCCTCCAGGAGGCCATGAGCGACGACGGTGGTGACCGGGACCCGGGACTGCCGGCACGGGCCGTGGAGGAACTGCTCCGGTACGACGGCGCCTTCGAGCTCACCACCTGGCGGTTCTTCGCCGAGGACGCCGATCTGTTCGGCACCCGGATCCCGGCCGGCGACTCGGTCATCGTGTCGCTGAGCGCCGCCAACCGCGATCCGGAGCGGTTCCCCGACGCCGACACGCTCGACCTCGACCGCACGCCCAATCCGCACCTGGCGTTCGGCCACGGAATCCACTTCTGCCCGGGTGCCGCGCTCGCGCGCACGGAACTGCAGATCGCCCTGCGCGCGCTGCTCACCCGGCTGCCCGGACTGCGCCTCGCCGTCGACGACGAGGACCTCGTCTGGATCAGCGCTGTCCTCGCCCGAGGCGTCAACGAACTGCCCGTGGCCTACGGCCCGTCGGACACCGCGCCGCCCCGCGGCTGCCCCGTACGGCACTGACCGCGGCACTCACCGCAGTACCGATCCACAGCACCGGTCCGCAGCACCGACCGGCCCGAGTGGCGACAGCCGTGCAGACGCGCAGCCGCCGCCCGTACCCGGTCCCGCACACCGATCGACCCACAACGTTCAGTTACGCGACTCACGGAAACGAGCAGAACAGACATGTCCCAGCCCTGCACCGTATCCACTCCGACGCCCGACGCCGAGCACACCGCCCACCGGATCCTGGCCCTCCTCCTCCCGCACCGGCGCACCGTCGAGCGCGACCCGCATCTCGACACCACGGACGCCTTTCCGGAGCAGCTCAAACAGTTGGGAGACTTCATCCGCGACAACCAGCAGGTGATCTTCAGCGTGCCCGGCTTCCCCTGCAAGTCACCCAACCCGGCCAAGGTCTTCAACCACCTCCCGGACCAGGGAGAACGGCTCGCCCTGCGGTCCCTGCACGCCCTGTGCCTGGAGATCGAGAAGGTCTATGCTCCCGGTGCGAGGATTCTGATCTGCTCCGACGGCCATATCTTCGGTGACGTCATAGGCGTCCCGGACGAGCACATAGACGCGTACGGCGACGAACTGCGGGCCATGATCGAGGCCGAAGGGCTCTCCGACCACCTCTCCACGTTCGACCTCCGGGACGTGTACGGGCCGCGTCTTTCGTACGACGAGAAGCGCCGGGCCGCCGCCGAGAACCTGGGGCCCTCCATCGAGGAGCTGAAGGCGGAGGTGCGCAACAACGAATCCACACTGTCCATGTACCGCGGCATCACGAGGTTCCTGGTGGAGGACACGTCGGAGTGGGAGGGCTCCCGCTCGGCGCTCCAGCGGGAGTGCCGCCGACGGGCGTACGAGGTCATCCTCCGCAGCCGGGCCTGGAGCGAACTGATCGCCGAGTGCTATCCGCGCAACGTGCGGCTCTCCATCCACCCGCAGAACCGGGGCGAGAGCAAATTCGGCATCCGCCTCCTCGACGCCGCGAACGCGTGGCTGACGCCGTGGCATTCCGTCACCCTCCGCCGCAGCGACGGCACTTGGGAGCTCCTGCACCGCCACGAGGCGCAGAAGCGGGGCCGCGAAGTGCACCGGGACGGACGGCCGAGCCACTTCGAGTCGATCGAGGACGACGCCCAGCACGCTGCCTGACCCCGACCCCGACCCCGACCCTCACCCGCATCCGATCCGCATCCGATCCGACCTGATCCGAGCCGTTCCGGGCAGCGGACCTGAACCGAGCTGATCCGGGAAGTCGTGGGAAACCAGTCCGAGACGTAGGGAAAAGGAGCTTCCATGTTCATGGCGGCCACAGTGATCGCGCCTCTCGCCAGCCACACCTTGCTGGTGCTGCTGTTGCAGGTCGGTGTGCTCCTGCTGACAGCACTGCTCCTCGGCCGGCTCGCCCAGCGACTGGGGATGCCCGCCATCGTGGGGGAGCTGTCGGCCGGAGTGCTGCTCGGGCCGTCCCTGCTGGCCGCGGCGGCACCGAGGGCGGGCCACTGGCTCTTCCCGCAGAACGCCGAGTCCATGCATCTGCTCGACGCCGTCGGGCAGTTGGGCGTCATCCTCCTCGTCGGGTTCACCGGCATCCACGTCGATCTCAAGCTCGTGCGCAGACAGGGAGGCCGAGCGGCGGGGGTGAGCGCCGCCGGGCTGGTGCTGCCGCTCGCCCTCGGTGTCGGCCTCGGGTTCCTGCTGCCGACGAGCCTGCACGCTCCCGGTGCCGACCCGACGGTGTTCGCGCTGTTCGTGGGCGTGGCGATGTGTGTCAGCGCCATCCCGGTCATCGCTCGCACACTCATCGACATGAAGCTCATCCACCGGGACGTGGGCCAGATGATCCTGGTGGCCGGCACCGTGGACGACACCGTCGGCTGGGTGCTCCTCTCCGTGATCGCCTCCATGGCCACCGCCGGTCTGGCGGCGGGCGGGGTGTTCCTCACCCTCGGCAAGGTCGCCCTGCTGCTGCTCGTCACCATGACCGTCGGCCGGCTGGTCGTCGGCGCCGCGATGCGGGCCTCCGCCCGCCGCGGCGACTCCGGGCTGCCCGTGATCACCACGGTCGTCCTGATGACCCTCTCCGCCGCCGGGAGCCACGCCCTCGGTCTGGAGGCGGTGTTCGGGGCGTTCCTGTGCGGCATCCTCATAGGCAGCGCCAAGGACTTCGACCCGTCGGCGCTGGTCCCGCTGAACACCACGGTGATGTCGGTCCTGGCCCCGCTGTTCTTCGCGACCGCCGGGCTGCGCATGGACCTCACCGCCCTCGCCGACCCGCGTATCGCCCTGTGGGGGTTCGCGGTATTCGCGATCGCCGTGTTCGGCAAGTTCCTCGGCGCGTTCGTCGGCGGACTCACCTGCCGTATGAACCGCTGGGAGTCCATGGCCCTCGGCGCCGGGATGAACGCGCGCGGCGTCATCGAGGTCATCATCGCCCTGGCCGGCGTCCGCCTGGGGCTGTTGACCGTCGAGATGTACAGCATCGTCGTCCTGGTCGCCGTCCTGACGTCCCTGATGGCTCCGCCTCTGCTGCGCTTCGCCATGAACCGGGTCGAGCAGACGGCGGAGGAGGACCTGCGCAGGCACCGGGTGCTGGCGGTGGAGCAGCGCGCGCCGAGCGGTACCGCCGGCCCCGTCGGCCGGACGTCCATGACCATCTCCGACACCGGGAAGGACCCGGGATGAAGGGAATCATCCTGGCCGGCGGCAACGGAACCAGGCTGCACCCCATCACCTTGGGGGTCTCGAAGCAGTTGCTGCCGGTCTACGACAAACCCATGATCTATTACCCGCTGTCCGTGCTGATGCTCGCCGGCATCACCGAGATCCAGATCATCGCGTCCCCGGACAGCGTCCCGGACTTCCGGCGGCTGCTCGGTGACGGGGCCGCCCTCGGCATCACCCTGACCTACGCCGAGCAGGACAAGCCCCGGGGCCTCGCCGACGCCTTCCTCGTCGGCGCCGAGCACATCGGGGACGACTCCGTCGCGCTCATCCTGGGCGACAACCTCTTCCACGGACCCGGGTTCGGCGAGATCCTGCGCACCGGCGCCCGGGACGTCGACGGCTGTGTCCTGTTCGGCTACCCGGTGAGCGACCCCGAGCGGTACGGGGTCGGCGAGGTCGACGCGTCGGGCCGGCTCGTCCGGCTGGAGGAGAAGCCCGCCGTACCCCGCTCCGACCTGGCCATCACCGGCCTGTACTTCTACGACAACGACGTGGTGGACATCGCCCGCCGGCTGAACCCTTCCGAACGCGGCGAACTGGAGATCACCGACGTCAACCGGATCTACCTGGAGCGCGGCAAGGCCACGTGCGTCCAGTTGGGCCGGGGCTTCGTATGGCTCGACACGGGGACCCACAACACGCTCACCGAGGCGGGGCAGTACGTGCAGATCCTCTTCCACCGCCAGGGCGTCCGTATCGCCTGCATCGAGGAGATCGCCTGGCGGATGGGCTACATCGACCGGGACACCTGTCACCGGCTCGGCCTCGCCCTGGCCAAGTCGCCCTACGGCCAGTACCTGATGGAGATCACCAGCGACCCGCGGTACGAGGAGGCGTCATGAGGATCCTGGTGACCGGCGGCGCCGGGTTCATCGGCTCCCACTACGTACGGGCGCTGCTGTCGAGGACGTACGAGCCCGGGGCCGCGCACACCGTGACGGTCCTCGACAAGCTCACCTACGCGGGCGACCGCGACAACCTGCCGGCCGCCCACGACAGCCTGACCTTCGTACCCGGCGACATCTGCGACGCCCGGCTCCTCGCCGAGCTGATGCCCGGACACGACGCCGTGGTGCACTTCGCCGCGGAGTCGCACGTCGACCGGTCCATCGACGGGGGAGCGGACTTCACCCGGACCAACGTCCTGGGCACGCAGATCCTCTGCGACGCGGCGGTCGCCGCCCGCGTGGAGCGCTTCGTGCACGTCTCCACCGACGAGGTGTACGGGTCGATCGACCGCGGGGCGTGGACGGAGGAGTCGCCACTCCTCCCCAACTCCCCCTACGCCGCCTCGAAGGCGGGGTCCGACCTGGTCGCGCGCGCCCACTGGCGCACCCACGGCCTGAACGTCTCCGTCACCCGCTGCTCCAACAACTACGGGCCCCGCCAGCATCCGGAGAAGCTCATCCCGCGGTTCGTCACCCGGCTGCTGGAGGGCGAGCCTGTGCCCGTGTACGGGGACGGGCGCAACCGACGCGAGTGGCTGCATGTCGACGACCACTGCCGGGCCGTCCATCTGGTCCTCACCCGGGGCAGGGCGGGGGAGATCTACCACGTCGGCGGCGGCGAGGAGCTGACCAACCTCGAACTGACCGGACGGCTCCTCGGCCTGTGCGGTGCCGACGCCTCGATGATCCGGCACGTGCCCGACCGCAAGGGCCACGACCTGCGCTACTCGATCAACGACCGCAAGATCCGTGACGAACTCGGATACGCGCCACGGCACTCCTTCGACGACGGCCTCGCCGCGACCGTCGACTGGTACCGCGCCAACTCCGCGTGGTGGAAGGCCGTGCGCGCCCCGCTCCCCACCTGACCGCTCCCCACCTGACCGCTCCCCACCTGACCGGTCCCCATGTGACCGGTCCTCCCCCTGACCGACCGACGCTGCGTCTCCGAGTCTCTGAGGAGAACCATGACCACGTACGTCTGGGACTATCTGCCCGAGTACGAGAAGGAGAAGGACGACATCCTCGACGCCGTCGGGAAGGTCTTCGCCTCGGGCCGCCTGGTGCTCGGCGAGAGCGTCCAGGGCTTCGAGGAGGAGTTCGCCGCCCACCACGGCGGAGGCTGGTGCACGGGGGTCGACAACGGCACCAACGCCCTGAAGCTGGCTCTCGAGGCGATGGGGGTCGGCCCCGGCGACGAGGTGATCACCGTCTCCAACACGGCGGCGCCCACGGTCGTCGCCATCGTCTCGACGGGCGCGACACCCGTGTTCGTGGACGTCGGCGAGGAGGACTTCCTCATCGACCCCGACAAGGTCGAGGCCGCCGTCACCGAGCGCACCAAGGTGCTGCTGCCGGTCCACCTGTACGGGCAGTGCGCCGACATGGAGCCGCTGCGCGCGATCGCCGACCGGCACGGGCTGAAGATCCTGGAGGACTGCGCGCAGGCGCACGGCGCCCGCCGGCACGGCAGGCTCGCCGGGACCATGGGCGACGCCGCGGCGTACTCCTTCTACCCGACCAAGGTGCTGGGCGCCTACGGCGACGGCGGCGCGGTGCTCACCCGCGACCGGGAGACCGACGGCGCGCTGCGCCAACTGCGCTACTACGGAATGGGGGAGCAGTACCACGTCGTACGGACCCCCGGCCACAACGCCCGGCTCGACGAGGTGCAGGCGGAGATCCTGCGCCGCAAACTCGGCCGCCTCGACGCGTACGTCGCCGGGCGCAACGCCGTCGCCCGCCGCTACGAGGAGCAACTGGGCGACCTCACCGGCCGGGGCCGGCTCCAACTGCCCGTCACCGGCCCCGGCAACACCCACGTCTACTACGTGTACGTCGTCCGCCACCCCCGGCGCGACGAGATCATCGAAGCCCTCAAGGCGTACGACATCCGGCTGAACATCAGCTATCCGTGGCCGGTGCACACCATGTCCGGTTTCCAGTACCTCGGATACCCCGAGGGCAGCCTGCCGGTGACCGAGCGACTGGCCGGCGAGATCTTCTCCCTCCCGATGTATCCGTCCCTCCCCGTAGAGCTGCAGGACAAGGTCGTCAGCGCCCTGCGCGAGGTGCTCGTCACCCTGGAAGGCGAGTGAGTGCCATGCGGGTGCACCAGCTGGACATCGAGGGCGCGTTCGCGTTCGTACCCCCCGTTCACCGGGACGACCGGGGTCTGTTCACCTCGCCGTACCAGGACGAGCCGTTCACCGGTGCCCGGGGCAGGCCGCTGTTCCCGGTACGGGACATCAGTCACAACCTCTCCGCGCGCGGCGTGCTGCGCGGCATCCACTACACGAGCACACCGCCCGGCCGGGCCAAATACGTCTACTGCCCCCACGGGCGGGTACGGGACTACCTCGTCGACCTGCGCGTCGGCTCACCGACGTTCGCACGGTGGCAATCCACGGAACTCGACGGCGACAGCTGCCAGGCGCTGTACATCCCGGTCGGAGTGGGCCACGCCTTCATGTCCCTGCGGGACGACTCGGTCATCGTCTACGTGATGTCGCGGGGGTACGTCCCCGAGAACGAACTCGCCGTCTCCCCCCTGGACCCGGAACTGGGGCTGCCCGTCCCCGAGGGGTACGGCCTCGCGCAGTCCGAACGGGACGCCGTCGCGCCCACGCTCGCCGAGGCACGGAAGAAGGGGCTGCTGCCCGAGTACGAGACCTGCCGGAAGGTGGAGGCCGCGCTGTGGAAGTGACCCGGACACCGAGGATCGCGCTGCTCGGCGCCACCGGATTCATCGGTTCGGCCGTGCTGCGCGAACTGGCCGCCCGGCCCGTACGCATCAGGGCGGTCGCCCGGCGCCCCGCGGCCGTCCCGCCCGGAGCCGCGGCCGACATCGAGGTACGGCAGGCCGACCTCACCGAGCCGGGCCTACTGGCCGCCGCCGTGGCGGACGCCGATGTGATCGTCCTCGCCACGCTCTACAGCGCGGCCACCTCCACCTGGCGCATCGAGGACGGTGACACGGCAGCCGAGCGCGTCAACGTCGGCCTGGCCCGCGACCTGGTCGACGCCCTCGCCGCACGGCCGGCCGGGCCGCCGCCGGGCGTCGTGTTCACCGGAGCCGCCTCGCAGGCGGGCCCGACCGGCAAGGACGTCCTCGACGGCACCGAACCGGACCGTCCGAAGGGTGAGTACGACCGTCAGAAGCTGGCCGCCGAACGGCTCCTGCTCGACGCGAGCGCCCGCGGCGTACTGCGCGGGGTGTCGCTGCGGCTGCCCACCGTCTTCGGACACGCCCACGGATCCACGGCCCGCGACCGGGGCATCGTCTCGGCGATGGCCCGCCGCGCCCTGGCCGGCGACCCCATCACGATGTGGCACGACGGAACGGTCCGCCGCGACCTGCTGTACGTGGACGACCTGGCCCGTGCCGTCGCCGCCGGCGTCGACCGCACCGAGGCCCTGGCCGACCGCCACTGGCTGCTCGGCACCGGCGAGGGCAGGCCCCTGGGGCAGGTCTTCGAACAGGTCGCCGCCCTGGTCGCGGAGCGCACGGGGGAGCCGCCCGTGCCGGTGCTCTCGGTGGAGCCCCCCGCGCACGCGGAGGCCGGGGACTTCAGCAGCGTCACCATCGATGCCTCCGCGTTCCGCTCCGCCACCGGCTGGGCGCCCCGCACCCCGTTCACCGAGGCGCTGCGCCGTACGGTGGACCACCTCGCGGACACGGCCGGCCGCGACCGGGGCGGCGTGGGAGGCCGACGGTGAGCACGGCCGCGCTGCTGCGCCCCCGGGTCGCCGAGGGCCTGCCCGCGCGGCTGGCCAGGTCCGCCGCCGCGACCGGGCAGGGCCACCAGCTGCGCACCGAGGACGTCACCGGCTGGCTCGCCGACCGGGCCCGTGCCCACCGCTTCACCGTACGGAGGGTGCCGCTGGACCGGCTCGACGGCTGGTCCGTCGCACCCGGCACCGGTGACATCGTGCACCGCAGCGGCCGGTTCTTCTCCGTGCGGGGCCTGGCCGTCACGGTCGGCGAGGGCCCGCACCGCGCCTGGCAGCAGCCCATCATCCACCAGCCGGAGATCGGCATCCTCGGCCTGCTCGCCAAGGAGTTCGACGGTGTCCTGCACTTCCTGCTGCAGGCGAAGATGGAACCCGGCAACCCCAACCTGCTCCAGCTGTCGCCCACCGTCCAGGCCACCCGCAGCAACTACCAGCGGGTCCACGAAGGCGCCGCGGTGCGGTACCTGGAGCACTTCACGGACCCGGCCCGCGGACGAGTGCTGGCCGACTCGCTCCAGTCGGAACACGGCTCCTGGTTCTACCGCAAGGCGAACCGGAACATGCTGGTCGAGGCCACCGACCGGGAGGTGACCCGGGCCGCCGGTTTCTGCTGGCTGACCCTGGGCCAGATCGGTGAACTGCTGCGCCTGGACACCGTGGTCAACATGGACACCCGTACGGTCCTGTCCTGTTTCCCGATGCCGGCGCCGGAGCCGGGGGCCCTGCACTCCGACACCGAGCTGCTCTCCTGGCTCACCGCCGAGCGGGCCCGCCACGACGTCGACACCCGGCTGATGGCCCTGGACCAGGTCGACGGCTGGACCCGCGACGCGGACGGCATCGGGCGCCCGGACGGCCGCTTCTTCCGGGTCGCCGGCGTCACCGTCGAGGCGGGGAACCGCGAGGTCACCGGCTGGTCGCAGCCGCTGATCGAGCCGAGCGGCACCGGAGTGGCGGCGTTCGTGTTCCGCCGCCTCGACGGCGTGCCGCACCTCCTCGTCCACGCGAAGGTGGAGGCAGGACACCTCGGCACGGCCGAACTGGCACCGACCGTGCAGTGCGTCCCCGACAACTGGGCCCCCGAACGCGCCGAGGACCGGCCGCCGTTCCTCGACCTGGTCCTGGCGGCCGCCGAGGGGCACGGCGCGCACTACGGGGCCGTGCACTCCGAGGAGGGCGGCCGGTTCCTGGACGCGCGGATCCGCTACCTGTTCGTGGCGGCCGACGACGACTCGGCCCCCCTCGACGCGCCCCCCGGCTACCACTGGGCGACGGCCGGGCAGCTCAACTCCCTGACCGCGCACGGACATTACGTCAACGTCCAGGCACGCACCCTGCTCGCCTGCCTCAACTCCGGCGCCGTACGGCTCTGACGGCCCCTCGGCCGACGGAGGCGGGAACGGTCCGGTATCGACCTGGTAGGCCCGGCCCTCATGCTCGTCAGTGCTGTCGTCATATTCGATCGCAGAGGGTGTCGCAGATGCAGAGTGCCTCCGTTCCTTCCTACGACCCGGGCCCGCCGGCGACCCGCCGGCGGATCACCGAGAACCTGATGGCCCTCGGGGAGCTGTACAACGAACTGACCCACTCGCTCACGCCGTCCCGGCCCTCCGGCGGGACGGCCGAGCGGGTGGGGGTACGCAGGCGTGGCACGTCCGGCATCGCGCTCAGCACCCCCGCCCTGGACATCCGGGACGAGATACGCGCGATCCTGGCGAGCTGGGCCGGGGTGGTCCGCGCGGAACAGCGGGTCCAGGCCCCGACCCGGAACACCGTCGCACTGCTGGCCTTCCTCACCCACCACGCCGGCTGGCTGGCCGGCCACGAGTCGGCGGGAGACCTCGTCGCCGAGACCGACGCCCTCGTGAAGGCGGCGTGGACCGTGCTGTCCGGCCGCACGGACCGGAACAGGGTGATGGGCCCGTGCGTCCGCACCGGCTGCCGGGGGACGCTGGTCGCGGACATCGGTGCCGCCACACCGTCCGGCCGCGCCGCCGTCACCTGCTCCGCCGACCGCGGCCACACCTGGTCGCCCGCCTCGTGGCACGCCCTGCACAGGGTTCCCGCAGGCTCCGGCCGAGGCGAGGCGGGACTGACCGCGCAGGACATCTCCGCCGGGTGGCGCATCACGTCCGGCACCGTCTACTGGCTGGCCCACACCCATCAGTGGCGGCGCCTCAAGAGTGGCCGCCGGGTCTACTACCACCGCGGCGACGTGCTCGCCACGATGGGTGAGCGCGGCGCCGCGTAGCACCCGGGCGGGGCACGTGCTCCGCCCGGCCCGCCGCGGACGACACGACAGCGAGGTGGCGATGGAGAGTCGGTGTGAACCGGGCCCGGGGCACACGGTGGTCGTGCCGCTCTTCGAGGGCGTGCAGAGCATCGGCGTCTCAGGTCCCGCGGACGTCCTCTCGGCCGCGAACGCGTCCGACGCGGCGGCCGTCGCGGGGTTCCGGTACGAGGTTCTGACAGTGTCCCCGGACGGGGCCCCGGTGCGCACGTCCAGCGGGCTCACCGTGCTGGCGCACCGCGCCGTCGGCGACGTGGCCGAGGTCGATACGGTGATCGTGCCGGGCGCCGAGGGAGTTCCCGCGCTCGACCGGCGGACCACTGACGCGCTCGGCACACTGGTGAGGCGCGCCCGGCGGGTCGCGTCGGTGGGCACGGGGGCGTTCGCCCTGGCCGGGACCGGGATCCTCGACCACCGCAGAGCCGCCACCCACTGGGAGTTCTCCGCGGAACTGGCCCGTCGCCATCCGGGCCTGCACGTCGACTCCCGCGACACGGTGGTGCGGGACGGCCACATCACCACGGCCGGGGGCGGAGCGTCCGGCATCGACCTGGCGCTCTCGCTGGTGGCGGAGGACCTGGGCCGCGAGGTCTCCCAGCTCGTCGCCCGCTCCCTCGTCACCTATGTGAGCAGACCGGGTGGCCAGGCGCAGTTCGGTGCCCTACGAGCCCGTGACGCGCGGACCCCCGCGCTGCGCGAGGTGCAGAACCTGATCTCCTCGCGTCCCGGTGGAGACCTGACGCTCCGGGCGCTGGCCGGCCACGCGGGCCTCTCGGAGCGGCAGTTCACCCGCCTGTTCCGCGCCCAGGTCGGCATGTCGGCGCGGGAGTACGTGGAGCGTGCCCGGGTGGCCGCCGCGGCCCGCATGCTGACGGAGACCGCCCGCGGTCCCGAAGCGATCGCACGTGACGCCGGTTTCGGCACGGAGGCCACCATGCGCAAGGCGTTCCTGCGCGTTCTGCGGATCCTGCCCGCCGAGTACCGGAACCGGTTCTCCTGACACGGCTCGGCACCGTTCGCCCGAGCGGCGGCCCCCGGGAAAACACGCGCGCGGACCGGGGAATCGCTCGGATAGCCTGGGAAAATGCTCAGAGAAGTGATCGGCACTCGCTACGTCACGCCCCTGCGTGAGGGCGGCTCGCTGCCGGGGGTCGTCGAGGCGGACGACCTGGGGACGTACGTCGTCAAGTTCACGGGCTCCGCGCAGGGCCGCAAGGCGCTGGTCGCCGAGGTGATCGTGGGCGAGCTGGCGCGCGCTCTGGGACTGCGCTTCCCCGAGCTGGTGCTGGTGCACTTCGACCCGGAGGTCGCCGGGGACGAACCCCACCAGGAGATCCAGGACCTGCTCCGGGCCAGCGCCGGGATCAACCTCGGCATGGACTATCTGTCGGGCGCCCGGGACTTCACACCCGAGGTCGCCCAGGCGTTCGACGTCGACCCCCTGGAGGCGGGCCGGATCATCTGGCTGGACGCCCTCACGGCCAACGTGGACCGTACGACGCACAGTTCGAACCTGATGATCTGGCCCACGCTCGGTGTCGCGCCCCCGAGGCTGTGGCTGATCGACCACGGCGCCGCGCTGGTCTTCCACCACCGCTGGGACGCCTCGTCACCGGACAAGGTCTACGACTTCCGGCGGCACGCGCTCGGTGGCCACACCCCGGACACCCGCGCGGCGGACACCGACCTCGCGCCCAGGGTGACGGAGGAACTGCTGCGCGCGATCACGGCCGAGGTGCCCGACGCCTGGCTCGCCGACGAGCCGGGCTTCGCGACCCCCGACGAGGTCCGCGAGGCCTACGTCGGTTACCTGCTGGCCCGGGTCCGGGCCTCCGCGGTCTGGCTTCCGACGGACTTCCCCACCCGTGCGCAGCTCGCCGACGAGGACGCCCTCCGGGCCGCGAAGACCCGGCAGGGCCGGCCGAACTGGCTCAAGCAGGTCCCCGACCTGCACGGCAGACCACAGGTGGAACAGGATGGGGCGGTACACCTCGGATGACCACGGACGACACACCCTCGGCGACCACGGACGACACGCCCTCCGCGACCACGGCCGGGCAGCCGCACCGCGTGCAGATCGAGTACTGCACCCAGTGCCGCTGGCTGCCCCGCGCCGCCTGGCTCGCCCAGGAACTCCTCACCACCTTCGAGCAGGAGCTGACCGAGCTCGCGCTCAAGCCCGGCAGCGGGGGCGTCTTCGTCGTACGCGTCGACGACGAGGTGGTCTGGGACCGCCGTGAGCAGGGTTTCCCCGAGCCGACGGCCGTGAAGCGCCTGGTACGCGACCGAGTGGCCCCGGAGAGATCCCTGGGCCACTCGGAGCGGTAGGACGAGGCGCGCGGTGACGGACCGGTCAGCCGGTCAGCTGCTCGTACGCAGGCAGCGTCAGGAAGTCCGCGTAGTCCTCGTCGAGCGCGACCGTCAGCAGCAGGTCGTGGGCCTGCTGCCAGCGCCCGGCCGCGAAGGCCTCCTCGCCGATCTCGGCGCGGATGTCGGCCAGCTCCCGGTCCGCGATCTCACGGGCCAGTTCGGGGGTGGCCTTCACGGTGTTCCCGGCGTGCTCGAACTCGACGCCCGCGTTGATCCACTGCCAGATCTGTGAGCGGGAGATCTCCGCGGTGGCCGCGTCCTCCATCAGGTTGAAGATCGCGACGGCGCCGAGCCCCCGCAGCCACGCCTCGATGTAGCGGATGCCGACCTGCACGGCGTTGACCAGCCCGTCGTACGTGGGACTGGCGTCGAGTGAGTCGACGGCGATGAGGTCGGCGGCCTTCACGTCGACCTCCTCACGCAGCCTGACCTTCTGGTTCGGGCTGTCGCCGAGGACCGCGTCGAACGAGGCCATCGCGATGGGGACCAGGTCCGGGTGCGCGACCCAGGAGCCGTCGAAGCCGTCGCCCGCCTCACGGTCCTTGTCGGCCTTGACCTTCTCGAACGCGATCTTGTTGACCTCCTCGTCGCGCCGCGAGGGGATGAACGCCGCCATGCCGCCGATCGCGTGCGCCCCGCGCTTGTGGCAGGTACGGACGAGGAGTTCGGTGTAGGCGCGCATGAACGGGGCCGTCATCGTCACCGCGTTGCGGTCCGGGAGGACGAACTTCCGGCCGCCGTCACGGAAGTTCTTGACGATGGAGAAGAGGTAGTCCCAGCGGCCCGCGTTCAACCCCGAGGCGTGGTCGCGCAGTTCGTAGAGGATCTCCTCCATCTCGTACGCCGCCGTGATCGTCTCGATCAGGACGGTCGCGCGGACGGTGCCCTGCGGGATGCCGACATAGTCCTGCGCGAAGACGAACACCTCGTTCCAGAGGCGGGCCTCCAGGTACGACTCCGTCTTGGGGAGGTAGAAGTACGGGCCCTTGCCGAGGTCGAGGAGGCGCTGGGCGTTGTGGAAGAAGTACAGCCCGAAGTCGACGAGGGCGCCGGGGACCGGGGTGCCGTCGGCGTCGACGAGGTGGCGCTCGTTCAGGTGCCAGCCGCGTGGGCGGGTCACGACCGTCGCCAGTTCCTCCGGGGCCTTGAGGGCGTACGACTTGCCGGTGCGCTCGTCCGTGAAGTCGATGCGGCGGGTGTAGGCGTCGATCAGGTTGACCTGGCCGAGAACCACGTTCTCCCAGGTCGGCGCGGAGGCGTCCTCGAAGTCCGCGAGCCACACCCTGGCACCCGAGTTGAGCGCGTTGATGGTCATCTTGCGGTCGGTGGGCCCGGTGATCTCCACCCGGCGGTCGTTCAGCGCCGCGGGCGACGGGGCCACCTGCCAGGAGTCGTCCGCGCGGACGGCGGCGGTCTCCGGGAGGAAGTCGAGCGTGGAGGTACGGGCGATCTCGGCTCGGCGCTCGGCGCGGCGGGCGAGCAGCTCGTCACGGCGGGGCGAGAACCGCCGGTGCAACTCGGCGACGAAGGCGAGGGCCTCGTCGGTGAGCACCTCCTCCTGCCGGGGCAGGGGCTCGGCGCCGACGACGGCCAGCGGGGACGGCGCTGGTGCGGACATGAGCGGTCACTTCCTTCAGCGAACGTGGCACCGGGTGCCGGTCGACCGGATACGGCGGTGGATGCCCGTGGAGAGGTCGGGCGCTTCTGAACAGTGGATACTAGTTTCCTCATAGTGGAAGTTCAATAATTTGTTGACGTCGAGACTCTCAGGATCGAGCGAAGGTGGCGCTCAGTGCCACCGGGCTGCTGCCACCTGACATGTCACTCGAGGTGGGCGAGGTCCGCCGGCGTGTCGATGTCGTACGGCCGCGCCACGTCCGCGCACTCGACGAGTGTGATCGCGTCCGTGTGCGCCTTGAGGTAGGAGCGCGCTCCCTGGTCGCCGGTCGCGCTCGCGGCGACGCCCGCCCAGTGGTCCGCGCCCAGCAGGACCGGATGGCCGCGCCTGCCCTCGTACGAGGCGCAGGCCAGCGTCGCGGGGGAGCGGTAGGCGGTGCGCAGCCGGGCCGCCGCCTCGGGGCCGATGCCGGGCTGGTCGACCAGCGACACCAGCGCCGCCCGTGCCCCCGAGCCCCGCAGCGACTCCAGTCCGGCACGCAGCGAGGAGCCCATGCCCTCCGCCCAGTCCGGGTTGTCCACCAGTACGCATCCGGGGGGCAGCTCGGCCCGGTCCCGTACGGCGTCGGCCCGCGCCCCCAGGACCACGTGGACGCGGGTGCACCCCGCCGCGAGCAGTACCCCTGCCGCGTACTCCACCAGCGGGCGCCCCCGGTGTTCGAGAAGGGCCTTGGGGTGTCCGCCGAGGCGCCGCCCGCCGCCCGCGGCGAGCAGCAGTCCGGCTACGTGGCCGTGGTTGTCCGTCATTCCTCCTGCATACCTGACCGGCACGGGAGAACGGGATGTCCGGGGTCTGAATTTCGGTCCGCGGAGTGGCGCCCACCGCACCGCGTGGCGTTTACTGGCCCGCGTCCCCGGCGTCCGACCAGCGCCACGGGACGGCCGGGGCGGGAGAAGGCGATGTCGTGCGCGCCAGGGCGCGCGAGGGGGAGAGCTGTGTTGCGGGGCTTGGGACACTTGGGGCAGAGGTCAGTGACCGGCGGCGACGAGGATCCGAGAGTGGCGGAGCTGCGGGCCGCCGTGTCCAGGCTGCGCCGTGAACTCGCCGCGCATCCGGTCGAGTTCCCGGACCGCGGTATCGCGGAGGACGAACTCGCGGCGCTCGCCGCGATGGCGGGCGGCGGTGCCCCCGAGATACCGCGTCTGCGTCGCTCGCTGCTGCTGGTCGCCGGTTCCATCGGCTCGGTCAGCGCGCTGGCCGCCGGTCTCGCCGCCGTACGCGGCGCGATCGAGCTCTTCGGAGAGTCGCCGCGCCGCTGAGTCGTCGGGGCGAACGTCGGGCGAGGCCGCTCAGGCGGCCGGGCCCGAACTCGCCAGCGCCTGCGACAGCTCCACCGCGACCTGCTGGAGCACCGGCACGATCCGTTGCGTGACCGTCTCCGTGACGCGTCCGGCCGGCCCGGAGATCGAGATCGCCGCGGCGGTGGGGGAGTCGGGCACGGAGACGGCGAGACAACGGACCCCGATCTCCTGCTCGTTGTCGTCCACCGCGTAACCGGCGCGGCGCACCTCTTCGAGGGCGCTGAGGAACCCGTCGGGTGTCGTGATGGTCTTGTCCGTCGCGGCCGGCATGCCCGTGCGGGACAGCAGCGCGCGCACCTCGTCGTCGGGGACGTGGGCGAGCAGGGCCTTGCCGACGCCGGTGGAGTGCGGCAGCACCCGGCGGCCCACCTCGGTGAACATCCGCATGGAGTGCTTGGACGGCACCTGTGCCACGTACACGATCTCGTCGCCGTCGAGCAGCGCCATGTTCGCCGTCTCGCCGGTCTCCTCGACCAGGCGGGCCAGATAGGGGCGGGCCCAGGTGCCGAGCAGCCGGGACGCCGACTCGCCGAGCCGGATCAGCCGCGGGCCGAGCGCGTACCGCCGGTTGGTCTGCTGACGGACGTAACCGCAGGCCACGAGTGTGCGCATCAGGCGGTGGATGGTGGGCAGCGGCAGCCCGCTGCTCGCGGACAGCTCACTCAGCCCGACCTCGCCGCCCGCGTCCGCCATCCTCTCCAGCAGGTCGAAGGCGCGCTCGAGGGACTGGACGCCACCGCCGACGGCCGGCTTGGCGGCGGCATCGGCAGGGGCGTCGCTGGCGCTGGACGTCGGCACGGGTGCGGGTCCTTTCAGGCGGGCAGGCAGGTGGGAAGCCTACCCGGCAGTTGATTGACCGCATGGCCTCCCGTGGTTAAATTCTGCCGTGCGGAAGTGTATTTCCGGTGAGTGGAAACGTCCAGTGATCGCCGGTCGGGTTGCGGCGGGAGGAAGTGACTCTTGACGGCGTGCGGCGCGGAGTGAAGACTCCTTCAACAGAACGTTGAATTCCGTTACGTGGACGTAAACGGCGAAAGGGGTCCCGGTGTCCGGTGGCGGCTTGGTCGAACTGGTTCTGCGCTCGACGCGCGTCATCACCCCCGAAGGGACACGCGCGGCCTCGGTCGCCGTGGCCGCGGGAAGGATCACGGCCGTACTCGCGCACGACGCCGAGGTGCCCGCCGGGGCCCGCCTGGAGGACCTCGGCGACGACGTCCTGCTGCCCGGTCTCGTCGACACCCACGTGCACGTCAACGATCCGGGCCGCACGGAGTGGGAGGGCTTCTGGACCGCCACGCGCGCCGCGGCGGCCGGCGGCATCACGACGCTGGTCGACATGCCCCTCAACTCCCTCCCGCCGACCACGACGGCCGGCCACCTCCGCACCAAGAAGGACGTCGCCCGCGCCAAGGCACACATCGACGTCGGGTTCTGGGGCGGCGCCCTGCCCGGCAACGTCAAGGACCTGCGCCCCCTGCACGACGCGGGAGTCTTCGGCTTCAAGGCGTTCCTGTCGCCCTCCGGGGTCGACGAGTTCCCCGAACTGGACCAGGACCAACTCGCCCGTTCCCTCGCGGAGATCGCCGGATTCGACGGACTGCTGATCGTGCACGCCGAGGACCCGCACCACCTCGCGGCGGCCCCGCAGAGGAGCGGCCGGAAGTACGCCGACTTCCTGGCCTCGCGGCCACGTGACGCCGAGAACACCGCCATCGCGAACCTCCTCGCCCAGGCGAAGCTCCTCGACGCCCGCGTCCATGTCCTGCATCTGTCGTCCAGCGACGCGCTCCCGCTCATCGCGGCCGCCAAGCGCGAGGGGGTACGGGTCACGGCGGAGACCTGTCCGCACTACCTGACCCTCACCGCCGAGGAGGTCCCGGACGGGGCGAGCGAGTTCAAGTGCTGCCCGCCCATCCGTGAGGCCGCCAACCAGGACCTGCTGTGGCAGGCGCTGGCCGACGGCACGATCGACTGCGTGGTCACCGACCACTCGCCGTCGACGGCCGACCTGAAGACCGACGACTTCGCGACCGCGTGGGGCGGCATCTCCGGGCTCCAGCTCAGCCTGTCGGCCGTATGGACCGAGGCCCGCAGGCGCGGACACGGCCTGGAGGACGTGGTCCGCTGGATGTCGGCGAGCACGGCCCGGCTGGTCGGCCTCGACGACCGCAAGGGTGCGATCGAGGCCGGCCGCGACGCCGACTTCGCGGTTCTCGCACCCGAGGAGACCTTCACCGTCGACCCGGCGGCGCTCCAGCACCGCAACCGGATCACCGCGTACGCGGGCCGCACCCTGCACGGCGTCGTCAGGTCCACCTGGCTGCGCGGTGAACGCGTCGCGGCCGAGGGCGAGTTCACCGAACCGAGCGGGCGACTCCTCTCCCGCCAGGCGTAGTGCGTATCCGCGCGGGCACGAACGTCCGCGCGGCGGCCGACCCCGAAAGGAAGACCTGATCACCGTGACGGAGCAGCAGCGACCCGCCTCGACCCGCTTCACCGGCGACGCGAAGCCCTACGGGGGCGGCGACCCGTACGCGGACCACCGCACCGCCGACTTCCCCTTCACCCGGTACGCCGACCTCGCGGGCCGGCAACTCGGCGCCGGGGTCATCGCCGCCAACGACGAGTTCTTCGCCCAGCGTGAGAACCTGCTGCTGCCCGGACGGGCCGAGTTCGACCCCGAGCACTTCGGGCACAAGGGCAAGATCATGGACGGCTGGGAGACACGGCGCAGGCGCGGTGCCTCCGCCGGGCATCCGTGGCCCACCGCCGACGACCACGACTGGGCCCTCGTACGCCTCGGCGCCCCCGGTGTCGTACGCGGCATCGTCGTCGACACCGCCCACTTCCGCGGCAACTACCCGCAGGCGGTGTCCGTCGAGGGGACCTCGGTCCCCGGCTTCCCGTCCCCGGAGGAACTCCTCGCCGACGACGTCAAGTGGACAACTCTCGTCCCCCGTACGGAGGTCGGCGGCCACGCGGCCAACGGGTTCGCCGTCGACGTCGAGCAGCGCATCACCCATGTCCGAGTCAAGCAGCACCCCGACGGCGGCATCGCGCGTCTTCGGGTGCACGGCGAGGTCGTACCGGACCCGCGGTGGCTGTCGGCCCTCGGCACCTTCGACGTGGTGGCCCTGGAGAACGGCGGCCAGGTCGAGGACGCGTCCGACCGCTTCTACTCACCGGCCTCCAACACCGTCCAGCCCGGCCGTTCCCGCAAGATGGACGACGGCTGGGAGACACGGCGGCGCCGTGACCAGGGCAACGACTGGATCCGCTACCGGCTGCTTGCGCGGTCCGAGATCCGTGCGATCGAGATCGACACGGCGTACCTGAAGGGCAACTCGGCGGGCTGGGCGTCCGTTTGTGTGCGGGACGGCTCGTCCGGCGAGTGGGCGGAGGTCCTGCCGCGGACCCGTCTCCAGCCCGACACGAACCACCGGTTCGTCCTCGGGGAGCCTGCCGTGGGCACCCACGCGCGCGTGGACATCTTCCCGGACGGCGGGATCTCGCGGCTGCGGCTGTTCGGCGCGCTGACGGAGGACGGCGCGGCACACATGAGGGCCCGGCACCGGGAACTCGGGGACTGAGAACGGACGCGGGGCGGAGAGCCCTTCTCCGCCCCCCCTGCCGCCCCAGCCGGCCTCACCCCTTACTCCTCACCCCTTACTCCTCACCCCTTAACTCCTTACCCCTCGCCCTCGCCGAGCCTCCGGCTCCGCCTGGGCGGGGGCGCGTCAAGTTCCTTGCGGTCCACGGGAGTTCACGTTCCTGAGGTGTGTCCTTCACCTCTGTCTGCCCGCCATTGAGTCAGCGGAGCCAACAGGTGAGACGAACGGGACTGTTGGGCCCGGCGGGGAACCGTTCCGTCGCATCGGCCATCAGATCTTGTGACGCGAAAAACGGAACGGGACATCAGCCGGCGGCGGGGAGTTGACGAGTTGCACGACGACACGTCGACCCGGCAGCGGCACGAGCGGCGGACCGGATGCCGCAGACACGCGCAGCGAAGATCCCCGACCGCCGAACGTCCGAACAGCTGACCGCTGGGACCCTCGCGCGTCCGGCCTCCCCTGTCCGTCGCGGCCACGGTCCTATCCGTACCTGACACAGAACAGACCCAGGTGAACTGACTCATGCCTTCGTCCGACACCCTCGAAACCCCCGGCATCCCCGGCACTGCGGACACCATCGACGACATACGCTCCCGCTTCTTTCCCGTGCGCCTCCCGGGCGTGAGCGACGGAGTCGGCCGGTGTGTCGACGAGGCGACGTTCCGGGAGGCGGTCGGCGAGATCTACGCCTCCGTCTTCCCCGAGCGGGACGCCTACCCGTACCGCCCCAAGTCGGAAGAGCTGACCGCGCAGTACCGGACACTCCATCAGGAGCGGATCCTCATCGAGGACGGTGACGGAAAGCTGATGGGGTGGCTCAAGGGCCGGATGGCCGACCCCGACACCTTCTACCTGGGCACGAGCGGAATGCTGCCCGAGTACCGCGCGCAGCGCGTCGCCGCCCTCTGCTACGTCAAGCTGCTGGAGTACCTGGAGGCGCTCGGATACGAGCGGGTGACGTCCGAGCACCACCCGAGCAACCGCACGGCGATGATCTTCCAGCTGAAGCACGGATTCAGCATCGAGGGCATGAGCCTGGACGAGCGCTGGGGACCGATGGTCAAGATGGTGCGCTTCTTCGACAAGGACCGCCAGGCCGAGTTCGACCGGCGGTTCGGCTTCGAGCAGTACCCGAAGTCCGTCTGACGGTCCGGCCGCCTGGCCCCCCACCCAGCGACCCGATGAGGAAGCGTGCACATCACCTACCTGCTCGCCACCGGCAGCAACGCGATCTACGACGGAAAGTACAGCCGGGGCGGCCGCTACCAGACCTACGGTCAGCAGAGCTTCGTCCTCGACCTGATCAGGACCATGAGCAGAGCGGGCCATGCCGTGCGGCTCGTCGTCGACTCCCTCTCCAGCTTCGCCCTGACCTCGACGTTCCGCGGCCTGGACTCCGTCACGGTGACGGAGGAGGTCGACCCGTCGGGCAAGACCGACCTGATCCTGGTCGACGAGGTGCCCGACGAGATGCTGACGCGGTTCGACGAGCACGTACCGGCGTTCAGGATCGTGCACCACGCGGGCCGCCGCTCGTCCGACTACCTCGTCTCGCGCTGCGAACGCTTCCTGTGCATGACGGAGAACGCGCTGTCGCTGCAACGCGGATACCTGCCCCCGGACCGCGCCGTCCTCGTCCACCAGGGCGTGGACATGGAACGCTTCCCCGCCGTCCTCGCCGGGAGCGGCGCGCGGCGACCGCGGGTGCTGCTCTACTGCCGGCTGGACTCCGGGCGCGAGGCGTTCCTCGGCCGGATCGTCGAGAACATCGACCGCGAGGAAGTCCTCGTGCACGTGGTGGGCGACGGCCCCGGGTTCTGGGACATGAGCGACCGGTTCGGCAGCGAGATCGTCCTGATCAACCATGTGCCGTGCCAGTCGATACCCCAGCTGCTCGGGGAGATGGACGTGGTCATCTCCCTCGGGAGGGGTGCGATGGAGGCCATGGCGACGGGTATCCCGACCCTCTGCGCGGGCCACCACTACGCCGGCCCCATCACGGCGGACAACATGACCTCCCTCATGCGGTACAACCTCACCGGCGCCGTCAGCGACCGCGATCCGTCCCTCGTGATGCCGGACATCCGTGAGGCGCTGGGCAGTGACCGGAGCCATGTGCGAGCGCTGGCGGAGGAACGGCTGTCGGCCGACGCCTTCCTGGAGAGCGTGTCCGACCTGTACGCCCAGGTCACCGGATGACGAACGAGTCAACCGACGAGCCGACGGACGAGCCGACCGACCAGCCGGCGCCGGGGCTTCTCTCGTTCCGCAACGCACGGCTCTACTACACCGGGCTGATCGTCTCCCAGACCGGCACCAACACACAGCTCGTGGCACTGGGCTGGTACACGTACCAACTCAGCCACGACGCCCTCGTGCTCGGTGTCGTCACCGCGGCACCGATCTTCACGATGCTGTTGTTCAGCCAGGTGGGAGGGCTGGCCGCCGACCGCTTCCGGCCGCGCCGGGTGCTGCTGTGCAGCCACTCCCTGCTCGCCCTGTCGGCCCTGCTGCTGGGACTGCTGGCGTACAGCGGCTCGCTGGAGGTGTGGCACCTCGTGGTCAGCGCGCTCTGCGTCGGCAGCATCAACGCGATCGGTCTGCCGACGGAGCAGGTCTTCGTCTCGGAGATGGCGGGCGACGCCCTGCTCCGGCGGGCGGTCACCCTGAACAACGTCATCCTCAACCTGTCGTTGGTCGTCGGCTCCGCCGTGGCGCTCCCGCTCCTGGGAGCGCTGGGCCTGGGCGGGGTGGTCCTGCTGAACGGGCTCTCCTACCTGACGATGTTCACCGCACTCGTCCTGGTCCGCCCGGCGCAGCTGCACACCCGTCCCCGGCGGGTGGCCGGGCGCCCCCGGGTGCTCGGCGCCTGGGGGTACGTACGGCACAGCCCCGGCCTCACGCTCCTGCTGCTCGTCATCGGCACCGTCGGCCTCTTCGGTACGAGTCTCCCCTCGCTGCTGCTCCTGCTGACGGCCGATGAGTTCCCGGAGCGGGCCGGGGCGTACGGCGTCCTGCTCGGCGTCATCTCCGTCGGCTCCCTCGTCGGGGGCTGGCTGACCTGGCGCGCCGACGTCGTGCTGGGCACGGTGCTGGTGGGCAGCGTGCTGCTCGGGATGCTCGAACTCGCCACCGCGGCCATGCCGTCGCTGCTCACGCTCGGCACGGTGCTGCTCCCGGTCGGAGCGGTCTCCCTCGTCCTGCGGGCGGGTCTGCTCAGCCTGGCGCAGCTCCAGACGATGCCGGAGTTCCGCGGCCGGGTGGTGGCGATCTTCCAGCTCGTGTACCGCGCGGGCTGGTTCCTCGGCACCCTGGGCGCGAGCTGGGTGGCGCAGACGTGGGGCCCTCGTACGGCCATCGCGCTGGGCGGGGCGGCGGTGACGGCGGTCGTCCTCGTGGTCGTCCTGGTGATGACGGCGTCCCGCGCGATGTCGGTGTCGCTGATCACCCGGCGCGTTCCCCGCGTCAGCATCGCGCTCGCACCGGAGCCCGAGGGCCGCCACCGGCGTCCCCCGCGCCATCTGGCCGCGGACATCTGAGGGGGCGCGGGGCGATGAGTTCCGGGCGCGCGGAGAGTCTGAGCTGATGGCAGGACACCTGGTCCTGCGGTCCCGATGGAAGGAACCCGTCATGGGCAAGCTCACCCTCACCGCGTTCGTCACGCTCGACGGCGTCCACCAGGCCCCGGGCGGCCCCGACGAGGACCGCGGCGGCGGCTTCACGCACGGTGGCTGGACCGTCCCGTACGGCGACGAGGACTTCGGGCGGTTCGTCGACGAGGTCTTCGCCGGCGTGGGCGCCTTCCTGCTCGGCCGCCGCACCTACGAGATCTTCGCCGGGTACTGGCCCAAGGTGACCGACCCGGCCGACCCGGTCGCGGGGAAGCTCAACTCCCTGCCCAAGTACGTCGCCTCGTCGAGCCTCAAGGAGCCCGAGTGGGCCGGCACCACCGTGATCGGCGGCGACCTGGCCAAGGAGGTCGGCGAGATCAAGGAGAGGACGCAGGGGGAGGTGCAGATCCACGGCAGCGCCGTCCTCGCGCAGTCCCTGCTGGCGCTCGGCCTCATCGACACCGTGCACCTCCTGTCGTTCCCCGTCGTCCTCGGCACGGGCCGCCGTCTCTTCGCCGAGGGCGCCGTACCGACCGCGTTCCGGCACACCGCGGCACGCGTCACCGGCAAGGGCGTGGCCATCCACACGTACGACCTGGCGGGCCGCCCGGAGTACGGCACGTACGAGCTCCCGCAGGAGCCGTCCCAGGGCGCGTAGGGCGCGCGGGGCACGCCGAAAGTCTGGAGTGCCTGCGACTTTGGTAGGCGATCGGGCCACCGGGGCGGTACGGGCGGCCGCCGGTGCGTAGCGTTGACGACTGTGAGCCAGACCGCGCCGTCGCCGAAGTCCCCGAACCCCCCGGTACGCCGGTGGTTCCTGCCGTCGGCCGTCACCTCGGAACTGGACCCGGAGCACACCGACCGCAAGGGCCGCCCCCGGCGCACCGCACGGGACTGGGCCGTCGACCTCGCCCTCTTCCTGATCGCCGTCGGGGTGGGCGCGCTCGGCGCGGACCAGGTGGACGGCGACCCGAACCTCCCGCGGTGGCTGGAGGTCCTCGACATGTGGCTCGGCGCGTTCGCCATCGCGGCCGTCTGGCTGCGGCGGCGCTGGCCGGTCGGCCTCGCCGTGGCTCTGATCCCGGTCTCGTTCGTCTCGAACACCGCGGCCGGCGCGGGCCTGGTCGCCCTGTTCGCGCTCGCCGTGCACAGACCCTTCAGATACGTCGCCTGGGCGGGCGGTGCCAGTTTCGTGTTGCTCCCCGTCTTCTCCTGGCTGCGTCCCGAACCCGGCGTCCCGTACGTCGTGGCCGTGGGCCTCGGCGCGCTGCTGACCTCGGCGGTGATCGGCTGGGGCATGCTCGCGCGCTCCAAGCGGCAGCTCATGCTGAGCCTGCGCGACCGGGCGCGGCGGGCGGAGACCGAGGCCGCGCTGCGGGCGGAGCAGGCGCAGCGGCTGGCCAGGGAGGCGATCGCGCGCGAGATGCACGACGTCCTCGCCCACCGGCTGACGCTGCTCAGCGTGCACGCCGGAGCGCTGGAGATCCGGCCGGACGCCCCGCACGCGCAGGTGGCACGGGCCGCCGGAGTGATCCGCGAGAGCGCGCACGAAGCCCTGCAGGACCTACGGGAGATCATCGGTGTGCTCAGGGCGGCGGGGGACGACGACGGCGACGACACGGGGCGACCGCAGCCGACGCTCGACGCCCTGGAGGGGCTGGTCTCCGAGAGCCGCGAGGCGGGCATGAAGGTCGTCCTCGACAACCGGGTTCCCGACGCGGCGGACGTCCCCGCCTCGGTGGGCCGCACCACCTACCGCATCGCCCAGGAGGGTCTGACCAACGCCCGTAAGCACGCCCCGGGCGCGGAGGTCACGGTCACCGTGGCCGGGGCGCCGGGCGCCGGCCTGACCGTCTCCGTACGCAACCCGCCGCCACCCGGAGACGTCCCCCCTGTCCCGGGTTCGGGCCAGGGCCTCATCGGTCTCACCGAACGGGCCACGCTCGCGGGCGGCCACCTGATCCACGGGCCGGAGCGGAACGGCGGATTCCTCGTCCACGCGTCGCTGCCCTGGGGCTGAGTGCTGAGCCGGTCGTCATTACGGTAGGCGTATGACTCCGATCCGTCTGCTCCTCGTCGACGACGACCCGCTGGTCAGGGCCGGCCTCTCCCTCATGCTGGGCGGCGCCGAGGACCTGGAGATCGTGGGCGAGGCGGCCGACGGCAGCGAGGTCGAGGCGCTCGTCGACCGCACCCGCCCCGACGTCGTCCTCATGGACATCAGGATGCCGACGGTGGACGGACTGGTCGCCACGGAACGGCTCAGGGGCCGCCCGGACGCCCCCCAGGTCATCGTCCTGACCACCTTCCACGCCGACGAGCAGGTGCTGCGCGCGCTGCGCGCGGGCGCCGCGGGATTCGTCCTCAAGGACACCCCGCCCACGGAGATCCTGCACGCCGTGCGCCGGGTCGCGGCCGGTGATCCCGTGCTGTCGCCCGCCGTGACCCGGCAGCTGATGGAACACGCCGCGGGCGCCGCGCCCGACACCCGGCACGCGCGGGCCCGTACGCGCGTGGCCGAGCTCAACGAGCGCGAACGCGAGGTCGCCGTGGCCGTCGGCCGGGGCCGTTCGAACGCGGAGATCGCGACCGGACTGTTCATGAGCGTGGCCACCGTCAAGACGCACGTCTCCCGTATCCTGGCCAAACTCGACCTCAACAACCGTGTGCAGATCGCGCTGCTGGCGTACGACGCGGGCCTCGTGGAGGAGAACGACCGCTGAAAGGCGAGAGCCGGAGCACAGCCCCGGCTCTCAGGGGCACGGGGCTGTGCCGATCCGCGGCTCCGCCGCGTGGGCGCGACCAGCCACGACGGCGCCGCAGCTACGGACACACCTTCAGAGGTGTCAGAGGTGTCACTCCCGCCCGCCGGGGATCTCCGACAGCGGGACCGACCGCCGCCCCCGCCGGGACAGCTCGCAGGCCTCCGCGATCCGCAGCGCGTGCAGCGCCTCGCGCCCGTCGCACGGGTTGGCCCGCTCACCGCGCACCACCTCGACGAACGCGTGCAGCTCGGCCTCGTACGCGGGCCCGAACCGCTCCAGGAAGCCCGTCCACGGCTTGGTCGCGGCGGGCGGCCCCGCCGGTTCCGTGGAGGCGATCGGCGTACGGTCGTCGAGCCCGACCCCGATCTGGTCCAGCTCCCCGGCCAGCTCCATACGGACGTCGTACCCGGCGCCGTTCAGCCGGGTCGCCGTGGCCGTGGCGAGCGTGCCGTCGTCCAGCGTGAGGACGGCGGCCGCAGTGTCGATGTCGCCCGCGTCGCGGAACATCGCGGGCCCGGCGTCCGACCCCATCGCGTAGACCTCGGTGATCTCCTGTCCGGTCACCCACCGCAGCATGTCGAAGTCGTGCACCAGCGTGTCCCGGTACAGCCCGCCGGAGAGCGGCAGGAACGAGGGCGACGGCGGTTCCTGGTCGGAGGTCATCGCCCGTACGGTGTGCAGCCGGCCGAGCCGGCCCGAACGCACCGCCTCGCGCGCTGCCGTGTAGCCGGAGTCGAAGCGACGCTGGAAGCCCATCTGAAGGATGGTTCCGGCCGCTTCGACCTCCGCGATGGCCGTCAGGGTGCCCGCGAGGTCGAGAGCTATGGGCTTCTCGCAGAACACGGGCAGTCCGGCCCGTGCTGCCCGACCGATCAGTTCGCCGTGTGCCGAGGTGGCCGCCGTGATGACCACGGCGTCCACACCCCAGGTGAAGATCTCGTCCACGCCGGGTGCCGCGGTGGCACCTAAACGGTCCGCGAGCCGGCGTGCCCGTGCGGGATCCGCGTCCGTGACGATGAGGGAGCCGCCCACCTCGCGGTGGCGGCTGAGGGCGGTCGCATGAAATGTACCGATACGACCCGTCCCGATGAGTCCGATGCGCATGGGACCAAACTGAGGGCGGACCCTACACCCTGTCAACGCTTTGTCCGGACAATCGAACCTCACAACTTCCCGTCATCATGCGCCGGAGTTACGCTCGGCCCCGTGCCCAAACCAGATGTGGACCCGACCGCGCCGCTCCAGCTCAGCGTCGACCGGAACAGCCCTGTGCCGCTGTATTTCCAGCTGGCCCAGCAGCTCGAAGCGGCGATCGAGCGCGGTGCCCTGACCCCGGGCAGCCTGCTGGGCAACGAGATCGAACTCGCGGGACGCCTGGGTCTTTCCCGGCCCACGGTCCGCCAGGCCATCCAGTCCCTCGTGGACAAGGGCCTCCTCGTACGCCGTCGGGGCGTCGGCACCCAGGTCGTGCACAGCCAGGTCAAACGGCCCCTGGAACTCAGCAGCCTCTACGACGACCTGGAGGCGGCCGGCCAGCGACCCGGGACCCACGTCCTCGTCAACACCGTCGTCCCGGCGACGGCGGAGGTGGCGGCCTCGCTGTCGGTGGCGGAGGGCAGCGAGGTGCACCGCGTGGAGCGGCTGCGGCTGGCCCACGGCGAGCCGATGGCGTACCTCTGCAACCATCTGCCGCCCGGCCTGCTCGACCTCGACAGCACACAGCTGGAGGCCACCGGTCTGTACCGGCTGATGCGCGGCGCGGGCATCACCCTGCACAGCGCCCGCCAGTCCGTCGGAGCCCGCGCCGCCACGGCCCTGGAGGCCGAACGGCTCGACGAGGCCACCGGCGCCCCGCTGCTCACCATGCAGCGCACCACCTTCGACGACACGGGCCGAGCCGTCGAATTCGGCTCCCACACCTACCGAGCCTCGCGTTACTCCTTCGAATTCCAACTCCTGGTACGCCCCTGACCCGGCGACTCCTTCACCGCGGGGCCCCGACCGCGCCTTCGACGCGCGGGGCTGCGGCTCCGCCGCGCGGGCTCAGACCGGCCACGATTCTTTCAAGGGCGAGGGGAACGGCGCGACCAGCCACGACGGCCCCGCACTCGACGACGGACCGGTACATTTGACGCGCGCGCCGAGCGGAGCGGGTACGCCGCCGTGCGCCCGAGCGGCACCGTGCGGCAGAATCGGCGCGATGAGCACCTACCGCGACCTCGCCCTGCCCAGGGCGCTCGGCTCCGCCAGAGCCGCGGGCGCCCCCATCGGCTCCCGCCGTGCCACCGCCCTGCGCACCGTGGGCACCCGTGAGCGCCGTTCCCACCTGACGGCGCCGCGCGTCCCCACCGTCGGCATCGACATCGGCGGCACGAAGGTGATGGCGGGCGTCGTCGACGCGGACGGCAACATCCTGGAGAAGATCCGTACCGAGACCCCCGACAAGTCCAAGAGCCCCCGGGTCGTCGAGGACACCATCCTCGAACTGGTCCTGGACCTCTCCGACCGCCACGACGTGCACGCGGTCGGCATCGGCGCGGCCGGCTGGGTCGACGCGGAGCGCAACCGCGTCCTGTTCGCACCCCACCTCTCCTGGCGCAACGAGCCGCTGCGGGACCGCCTCGCGGGCCGCCTCGCCGTCCCCGTCCTGGTGGACAACGACGCCAACGCCGCCGCCTGGGCGGAGTGGCGCTTCGGCGCCGGCCGCGGCGAGGACCACCTCGTCATGATCACGCTCGGCACCGGCATCGGCGGCGCCATCCTGGAGGACGGGCAGGTCAAGCGCGGCAAGTTCGGCGTCGCGGGCGAGTTCGGCCATATGCAGGTCGTGCCCGGCGGCCACCGCTGCCCGTGCGGCAACCGCGGCTGCTGGGAGCAGTACAGCTCGGGCAACGCCCTGGTCCGCGAGGCCCGCGAACTCGCCGCCGCCGACTCCCCGGTGGCCTACGGCATCATCGAGCACGTCAAGGGCAACATCGCCGAGATCACCGGCCCGATGATCACCGAGCTGGCCCGTGAGGGCGACGCGATGTGCATCGAGCTGCTCCAGGACATCGGCCAGTGGCTCGGCGTCGGCATCGCCAACCTCGCGGCCGCCCTCGACCCCTCCTGCTTCGTCATCGGCGGCGGCGTCAGCGCGGCCGACGACCTGCTGATCGGCCCCGCGCGGGACGCCTTCCGACGCCAGCTGACCGGACGCGGCTACCGCCCCGAGGCCCGGATCGCCCGCGCCCAGCTCGGCCCCGAGGCCGGCATGGTCGGCGCCGCGGACCTCGCCCGGCTGGTCGCCCGCCGCTTCCGGCGCGCCAACCGGCGCCGGGTCGAGCGGTACGAACGCTACGAGCGCTATGCCGAGTCGCGCCGTGAGGCACAGGAGACCCGATGACGGCCTCACTGCCGCGGCAGGCCTCGCCCCCGGACGAGCCACCGCCGCCGCCCCCCGAGGACCGCGGTCACCGGATCAGGCGGCGCGCCCTGACCCTGCTGATCATCGTGCTGCTCATCGGGGTCCCGGCCGGCTATCTGGTGATCTCCGCCAACCAGAGCCGCGACAGCGGCAAGGACAAGGAGGCGAAGTACTCGGCGACCGGACTCACCCCGGGCTGGCCCTCCCGTGTCCAGCGCCGCCTGTACAAGGTGCCCATCCCGGGCTACTCCGCCGAGGTCGCGTACTACGAGACGAACAACTGGAAGACCAGCCGTCTCTACGTCCAGTTCCTCACCAGCGACGAGGGCCTCGACAAGTTCCTCAAGACCATCGGGAGCAGCCGGGACGCCCTGAAGAAGGACGACTTCACGGTGGGCGCCCGCGACCAGAAGGTCGTCGGCTGGGAGTTCACCGGACCGGGCCCCTGGTCGGGCCTCAGCCACAACCGGAAGAACCCGGCGCCCACCCATCACATCGTCGTGGACTGGTCGAAGCCCGGCCATCCCATGGTCTACGTGGTCTCCAGAACGACGCCCTGACCCGCACCGACCCGCCCAGCCGGCCCCGCCCGTCCCGACGTCGAGCCGCGTTGTCAGACCCGGCCCGTAGAGTCGAAGACGATCGATCCGGCCGAGGCGGGACAAGGCGAGGGAGGTGGCTGTGAGCCCGAGCACGAGTGCGGGGGAGACGCGTGCCGATCCGGCCACCGCGCCCGGGGCACCCGAGGTGTCCGTCCGGCTGGCCGCGGTGTTCCTGCCCGCCGCGCTGCCCCGCGGCGGACGGTTCGCCTTCTGGGACCCGGACGGCGGGATCCCGATCCCCGCGCCGGACACCGAGCTCACGGTCGTCCGGCCGCACGGGACGCCCGACCGGACGCCTGAGGGGGCGGAAGAGCCGCACGCGACGGGGAGCGGCAGGACGGGGACGGGGCCACGACGGCTGACGGTCCCCGCGCTCACCCTGCCGGTCGTCGACGCCCTGCCGCTGCTGGTGCGGGCCAGGCGGGACCCCACCGCGCACCCCGCCACGGCCTGCTGGGGCGCCGCCGCCCTGCACGCGCTGCGGCTCGTGGCGCGCGGCCGACTGCTTCCCGGTCTGACGCCCGACGGATTCGACGCGTGGCGGGCCGGCCCCCTGGACCCGGACGACATCGCCCACCTGAGAGCCGTCTCCGCGGCCCTCCCGTACGAGGGCCACGCCGTCCCCCTGCCCGGCCGCGGCCCGCTCCGGCTGCCCGATCCACACGCGCTGACGCGCGCCTTCCTGGACGCGGTCGCCGACGCCCTGCCCCGCACCCCGGCCGCTCCGTACGCCGCCGGGCGACCCTTCGCGGCGAGCGGCGCCCAGCGGCTGCCGGGCGCCGAGGACTGGGCGGCGGAGGTCGCCGCGGGCATGGACGCGGGGGTCCGGATCTCCCTGCGCCTGGACCTGTCCGCGTACGAGCTCTTCGACGACAGCGAGGACGCGCGGCGGGCGGGCGCCGCCGTGGTCCAGGTGCACAGCCTCGCCGACCCCACGCTCGTCGCCGACGCGGCGGCCCTGTGGGCGGGCACCGCGGACGCCACGTTCGGCTCGCGCGCCCGTGTCGACGCCGCGCTGGCCGTGCGCCGCGCGGCCCGCGTGTGGCCGCCCCTGGACCGGCTCTCCGCACAGGACGTGCCGGACGTACTGGCCCTGTCCGAGGACGAGCTGTCGGACCTGCTCGGGGTCGCGGCGAACCGCCTCGGCGCGGCCGGGGTCGCCGTGCACTGGCCGCGTGACCTCGCCCAGGACCTGAGCGCGGCGGCGGTGGTCCGTCCCGCGCCGGGCTCGGCCACGGACGGCACCGGCTTCTTCGAGAGCGAGGAACTGCTCCAGTTCCGCTGGCAGTTGGCCCTGGGCGGTGACCCGCTCAGCGAGGCGGAGATGGACGCCCTCGCCGAGGCGCACCGTCCCGTCGTCCGGCTGCGGGACCAGTGGGTGCTCGTCGACCCGGCCCTCGTCCGCAAGGCCCGCAAGCGCGAACTGGGCCTGCTCGACCCGGTCGACGCCCTCTCCGCGGCGCTCTCCGGCAGCGTGGAGGTCGACGGGGAGAGTGTCGAGGCGGTGCCGGTCGGAGCGCTCGCCGCCCTGCGCGACCGCCTGACGGCCGGACCGCGGCCCGCCGAACCGCCCCCGGGCCTGGCCGCGACCCTCCGCGACTACCAGCTCCGCGGGCTCGCCTGGCTCGACCTCATGACCTCGCTCGGTCTCGGCGGCTGCCTCGCCGACGACATGGGTCTCGGCAAGACCGTCACCGTCATCGCCCTCCATCTGAAGCGGGCCCGCACCGAGCCGACCCTCGTGATCTGCCCCGCCTCACTGCTCGGCAACTGGCAGCGCGAGATCGAGCGGTTCGCCCCCGGTGTGCCCGTGCGCCGCTTCCACGGTCCGGAGCGCTCCCTGGCGGACATGGCCGGCGGTTTCGTCCTGACCACCTACGGGACGATGCGCTCGACGGCGCCGCTGCTCGCCCAGGAGACCTGGGGTATGGTCGTCGCGGACGAGGCCCAGCACGTCAAGAACCCGTACTCGGCGACGGCCAAGGCCCTGCGGACGATCTCCGCACCGGCCAGGGTCGCCCTGAGCGGCACCCCGGTGGAGAACAACCTCTCCGAGCTGTGGGCCCTGCTCGACTGGACGACCCCCGGGCTCCTCGGCCCGCTGAAGTCCTTCCGCGCCCGGCACGCGCGCGCCGTGGAGAACGGCGAGGACGAGGAGGCCGTGGCCCGCCTCGCCCGGCTGATCCGGCCCTTCCTCCTGCGGCGCAAGAAGTCCGACCCGGGCATCGTCCCCGAGCTGCCGCCCAAGACGGAGACGGACCACCCGGTGCCCCTCAGCCGCGAACAGGCCTCCCTGTACGAGGCCGTGGTCCGCGAGTCGATGCTCGCCATCGAGACCACCCAGGGCATCGCCAGACGAGGCCTCGTCCTCAAGCTGCTCACCGCGCTCAAGCAGATCTGCGACCACCCCGCGCTGTACCTGAAGGAGGAACCGGACGGGCGCCCCAGCGGCTCGGGCACGGCGCGCCAGGCCGCCCGTTCCGGCAAACTGGCCCTGCTCGACGAGCTGCTGGACACGCTGCTCGCCGAGGACGGTTCGGCGCTCGTCTTCACCCAGTACGTGGGGATGGCCCGGCTGATCACCAGTCACCTCGCGGCCCGCGCGGTCCCCGTCGAACTGCTCCACGGGGGCACACCGGTGCCGGAGCGCGAACACATGGTGGACCGCTTCCAGAGCGGGTCGACGCCGATCCTGATCCTCTCGCTGAAGGCGGCGGGCACCGGACTCAACCTCACGCGCGCGGGCCATGTCATCCACTTCGACCGCTGGTGGAACCCCGCCGTGGAGGAGCAGGCCACCGACCGCGCCTACCGCATCGGCCAGACCCAGCCCGTCCAGGTCCACCGCCTCATCACCGAGGGCACCGTCGAGGACCGCATCGCGGAGATGCTCGCCTCCAAGCGGGCCCTGGCGGACGCGATCCTCGGCTCCGGCGAGGCGTCCCTGACGGAACTGACCGACCGTGACCTGTCCGACCTCGTGTCCCTGCGGAGGTCCACGTGATGTCTCCGACGGATCAGCCGGACACGGGGGAGGGGGCGGAGCCCTCGGACGACGTCGAGCGGCCCGCCGACGCGGCCCGGCGTGCTCTGCGGGCGGCCCGGCGCGGTGAGGCGAGCGCCCCCGATGCGAGTGACCAGGGTTCCGGTGCCCCCGCGCAGGGGCCCCGGCCGGGCGACGTCGCGCGCGAGGCACTGCGGCGCGCCGCCGGCCGCGCCGGCGGTGCCGCTGTCGCGGGGAGCGAGGACGCGAACGCGGGTGCGAACGTGGGTGCGGATGCCGCGAGTTCGGCTCCGGTCCCCGGCCCGACCGTGACGGACAGCCCTGACGAGGCCCGGGACGAGGGCCCCGACGACCCCGATGACACGGTGGAGTCTGAGCCGCCGTCGGGCGGTCCGTCCGACACCCCCTCCGGCGCCTCGCGCCCCGGCGACGTGGCCCGGGAGGCCCTGCGTGCCGCGCGCACCGAGGCAGAGCGGAAGCGAACGGCCGCGCAGACCAAGGGAGTCGGGGCCCGCCGACGAGCCGGCGGCGACCGGAGCAGCGGTGGCGGTGGCGGCACGGAGTCAGCCGGCGCGGGCCCGGCCTCTCGCCCGGCCGTGCCGAGCCGCGAGGTGGCGGTCAGGGTCCGGGAGATGGCCGAGCGACTGGGCAACACGCTCGACCTGGCGTCCCGGATGGAGAGGGAAGCCCAGGCGGACGAGCCCGACACCGAGCCGGACAGCGAGCCCGACACCGAGCCGGGCAGCGGTCCGGGCCCCGCGCAGCGCGGTGTCCCGGTGTCCGGCCGTTCCATGGCCGCCCCCGCCCGGGACGGTGAGCTGCGGCGTACGTTCCCCGCGCCGGCGTCGCGACCGGAGGCCGAGGGCGGGTTCGCCGAGACATGGTGGGGCAACGCGTGGGTCGCGGCGCTGGAGGAGACGGCGCTCGACACGGCGCGCCTCGGGCGGGGCAGGCTCTACGCGAGCCAGGGGCACGTGGACGCCGTCACCGTCACACCGGGGCTCGTCCTCGCCTATGTGCACGGCAGCCGTCCGCGACCGTACCGGGTGCAGCTCAAGATGCGTACGCTGGCGGACGAGGACTGGGACGGTTGGCTCGCCGCGGCCGCCGAACGGCCCGCCCACATCGCCGCGTTGCTCGACAAGGACCTGCCCCAGGCGCTCGCCGACAGCGGGGTGGCCCTGCTCCCCGGCCCCGGCGACCTCGTACCGCAGTGCAGCTGCCCCGACTCAGGGCATCCCTGCAAACACGCGGCGGCCCTCTGCTACCAGACCGCGCGACTGCTGGACGAGGACCCGTTCGTGCTGCTCCTGTTGCGCGGCCGGGGCGAGCGGGAGCTGCTGGACGAACTGTCGCGGCGCAGCGCCACCCTGGCCGCCCGTTCGGCCCGTGCCGCCGAGGAACCGGCGCTTCCCGGCGTGCCGGCCCGCGAGGCCGTCGAGCGCCGCGTGCTGCCACCCCTGCCGGCTCCGCTGCCGCCGCCCGCACATCCGGAGCAGCCCCCGGCCTACCCGGCGTCACCGGGCGGTCCCGACCCGTTCGCGCTGGACCAGCTGGCCACCGACGCGGCCGCCCGCGCGCACGCCCTGCTCACCACGGGCCGCGACCCCCTCGCCGACCTGACGCTCTGGCAGGACGCCGTCAGGCTCGCCGCCACCCGCCCGGGATCCGGCCTCACCGCCACCACCCGCGCGCTCTACGCGTCGCTGGCCACCGCCACCCGCCGCACCCCGGCTGACCTGGCCCGCGCGGTCGCCGCGTGGCGCCAGGGCGGGCTCGAAGGACTGGCCGTCCTCGAAGAGCTCTGGGACCCGCCGGCGGGCCGGTTCGACCGGGCCCGCCCCCTGCTCCTCGCGGCCGACTTCCCCGCCTTCCGGCCCTGGCACAACCAGCTCACCCACCCTCACGGCCACATACAACTCCGCCTGGGCCAGGACGGCCTCTGGTACGCGTACGAGTCGGAACCGGGCCACGACGACTGGTGGCCCCGGGGCACCCCCGACCTCGACCCGGTCGGCGCCCTCACCGGCCTGGGCTCACCGGCCGACCTCTGAGCGCGCCCCGCCCGATGGGCGCAGACCGGTCCGACTACCCCGATTCTCCGGCGGGCCGGCGCGCGGCCTCGTACCATGGGGCCCATGATCCTCAGCCAGTGCCGCCGTGCCCCGCGGTTCCACGTGCGTTCGTCGCACGGCTGTTGTTGATCCTCACCGGGCCTTCGGCCCCGAGCCGGCCGGGTGACTGACCCCACGGCCAGGCGACGCTGACCGTCGGCGGACATCCTCCCGGCGCGCTCTGCCGTACCTGTCCTGTCCCGTCCCGTCGCGTCCCACGACGTCCGTCTTCCGCAAGCATGCCCGCGAACCTTCCGAGAGGCAGGAGCCCACCCATGCCCCCTTCCGACACCCCCGCCCCCGAGTCCGTCTACGACCGGCGCAGACTCCGCCAGTGGCTCGCGGGCTCGGCGCGAGCGGACGGCATCGAACGCCGCGACATGCTCCGCCTGCTCGCCGCCGCCGGACTGGCCACGACAGCGACCACGGGCTTCGCCTCCGCAGCGGCGGCAGCACCCGCGGTCACCGCGGCCGCCGGAATCGTCAAGCCCCTGCCCGAAGAGTGGTTCACGACCCGGGGCACCAACGCGGAGACGAAGTTCGAGGCGCTGGCCGGCACCGGCCACCACACCCCCACGGACCGCTTCTTCGTCCGCAACCACACCTCCACCCCCGTCCTGGACGCGAACACCTGGAGCCTCGACATCTGGGGAGACGGCCTCGCGAAGGGCCGGGCCGCCACGTTCACGCTCGACGACCTGAAGCGCCTGCCCGCCACCACCCGCACCGCGTCCGTGGAGTGCGCGGGCAACGGGCGCAGCTTCTTCACGACCCAGCAGGGCCAGACCGTGTCCGGCACGGCCTGGACGCTGGGTGCGATCGGCGTGGCCCACTGGCGCGGTGTACGGCTCGGTGAGGTGCTGCGCCGCGCCGGGCTGAGCCGCGACGCCGTGGACGTCCTGCCCCGGGGACTTGACCCGGACTACGTCACGACGGACGGCACGAATTTCGGCCGGGTCCGCCGCCCGCTGCCCCTGGCCAAGGCCCTGGACGACGCACTGCTCGCGTACGAGATGAACGGCGAGCCCCTCCCGCCGGACCACGGCGGTCCCGTACGCGTCCTCGTACCGTCCTGGATCGGCATCGCGTCGATCAAGTGGGTCGGCGACATCGAGGTGTCGGCCCAGCCGCTGTACTCCCCGTGGAACACCGACTTCTACCGGCTGTTCGGAGACGCGTACCCGGAGGGCGGCAGCGCCCCGCTCACCACCCAGACGCTCAAGTCCGCCTTCGAACTCCCCTGGAACGCGAACCTGGAGGCCGCGGCCGACCACCGTCTCACCGGCCGTTCCTGGTCGGGCGCGGGCGGTGTCGCGCGCGTCGACGTGAGCACCGACGCCGGCGCGACCTGGCGGCGCGCCCGCCTCCACGACGCCCCGCGCCGGGCCGACTGGGTCCGCTGGTCCACCGACTGGCGCCCGTCGGCCCCGGGGGAGTACACCCTCCTGGCCCGTGCCACCGACACGACGGGCCGTACCCAGCCGGAGACCACCGTCCACAACACGCAGGGCTATCTCTTCGACGCGGTCGTCCGTCACCCGGTCCGGGCCGTGTGAGGGGACCGCTCGTCAGAGGATCCGGTCACGCCGTTCGTCGACCGGTCGGACCAGGGCTTCTGAAACCCGATCCCGTCTTGCGCCCCAGATGCCCCATGCCGACCAGACCGCGCAAGGAGCGGGCCGGGTCGAAGTCCTCGGTCCCGAAGGCGTCGTGCAGCCGCTGGAGAATGGCGAGCGAGACGTCGAGCCCGACCGTGTCCAGGAGGGCGAAGGGACCCAGCGGGAATCCCAGCAGCGACTCGACGGCGGTGTCGACCTCCGCCATGCCGAGCGCCGCATCGAGTTCCACCGCCCGGACGGCGTGGTTCAGATAGGGGAAGAGCAGGAAGTTGACGATGAACCCCGTCCGGTCGGTGCAGTCGACGGGGGTCTTGCCCAGGCGCTCGCAGAGGGCGTGGGCGAGGGCGTGGGCAGCGTCGCTCGTCGCCTCGGTGCGTGAGACCTCGACGAGACGCATCACCTGAGCCGGGTTGAAGAAGTGCATACCGATCACGTCCGCGGGGCGGTCGGTGGCGGCTGCGCACTCGGCGACGGAAAGACTGGACGTGCTGGTCGCGAGCACCACGCCCGGCCGGCACACCTTGTCGAGCTGTTCGAAGACGGACTTCTTGACGGAGGCGTCCTCGACCACCGCTTCGATGACGAGGTCGCAGTCGGAGAGAGCCGTCAGGTCGTGGTCGCTCCGAATGCGGCCGAGCGCCGAGTGCGCGGCGTCGGAGTCGAGTCGGCCCCGCCCGACCGCTCGTTGAAGGGAGGAGCCGATGGCCGCACGAGCGGAGTCGGCCCTTTCGATCGTACGACCCGTCAGCGTGCTCTCCACACCGGCGAGAGCGAGGGTGTGCGCGATGCCGCGCGCCATGGTTCCGGTGCCCACGATCCCCACGTGCCCGATGGCCGGAGCCGGTCCCGAGGGACGGCCCCCGGTCTCGGACACGACACGACGACCGTGCTCGTCGTAGGCGTGGAATCCTTGTCCGCTCTTGCGGCCCAGCTGCCCGTTCGCGATCATCCGCCCCAGTGACGGGGGAGGGCGGTGGTACTCCAGGCCGGTACGCCGGTGCATGTCCTCGAGTTCCCCGTACACCGTGTCGACGCCGACGGCATCGAGCATCTCGAGGGGTCCGGCGGGCAGGCCGCAGCCGAGCCGCATCGCGGTGTCGATGCTCTCGGAGGACGCGTAGCCCTCCTCATGGAGGGTGGCGGCGCGACCGAGGTAGGGGAGGAGCAACTCCCGTGCGACGGAGGTGTCGACACCGGGCGGAGCAACCGCGATCCCGAGCAGCGACAGCAGTTCTTCGGCTGCCGAAACGGTCTCGGGCGCGGTCATCGTGGTGCGTACGAGAGCGGCTCCCGCCCGCGGGGACAGGGGCAGGGCGAAGCGCAGTCCCACGAGGTGGGCCGGGCGGCCGGACGCGACGGCGAGTGAGGGAACCGACAGCGACGCGGTCGTCGTCATCAGGGTGGTGACACGCGAGCACATCACACCCAGGCGGCGCAGCACGTCCTCCTTGACGTCGGCGCGCTCGGACACGGCTTCGATGACCACATCGGCCGCGCCCAGACGCTCGAACCGGCCGCTCACGTCCGCCGTGCCCGAACGTGCGCGCGCTCTCTCGACGACGGCCGGATCGCTGTCGACACCGATCACGCGCGTACCGCCCGAGTCGAGGGCGCGCAGCAGCGCCTGCCCTGTCGAGCCCAGGCCGATTATGCCGACCACCATGTCTCGCTCCACCACGTTTTCGTTCCCCTCGAGTCGAGTTCAGGAGGCGACCGACGTGTGTCCGGCCGCCGCCCGCACGCAGGTGCCGCTCCGCCGCCGCGTACGGTCAACTCCTGCCAGGAGTCGGCGAGTCCGCGCCGCCGTCGGTCCCGGGAGACGTGCGGAAGCGGTTGATGGCGTCGAGGTTCTCGGCCCGCAGCGCGTGGTCGCGGACCCCGGTGCCTTCCTCCGGGGCCAGGGCAAGGACACCGATCTTGCCCTGGTGCATGTTGTGATGGACGTCCCACGCCGCCTGGCCGGTGTCGTCGAGGCGGTACGTCCTGGACAGGGTCGGGTGGATCCTGGCCTTGGTGATGAGGCGGTTGGCCTCCCATGCCTCGCGGTAGTTGGCGAAGTGCGAGCCGACGATGCGCTTGAGGGACATCCACAGGTACCGGTTGTCGTACTCGTGCAGATACCCGGAGGTGGACGCGCAGGTGACGATGGTGCCGCCCTTGCGTGTGACGTAGACGCTGGCACCGAAGGTCTCGCGGCCGGGGTGCTCGAACACCACGTCGACGTCCTCACCGCCGGTGAGTTCGCGGATGCGCGAGCCGAACCGCTTCCACTCCTTGGGGTCCTGGGTCCGCTCGTCCTTCCAGAACTGGAAGCCCTCCGCGCTGCGGTCGATGACGGCGGTGGCACCCATGGCCCTGCACAGTTCGGCCTTGCGCGCACTGGACACCACACAGATCGGGTTGGCGCCCCCGGCCAGTACCAGCTGCGTCGCGTACGATCCCAGGCCGCCGCTGGCTCCCCAGACGAGGACGTTGTCGCCCTGCTTCATGCCCGCGCCGTTGCGGGAGACCAGCTGACGGTAGGCCGTCGAGTTGACCAGTCCGGAACTCGCGGCCTCCTCCCAGCTCAGGTGCTCGGGCTTCGGCATCAGCTGGTTCGCCCTGACGAGCGAGATCTCGGCGAGGCCGCCGAAGTTGGTCTCGTAGCCCCAGATCCGCTGCTCGGGGTCGAGCATCGAGTCGTTGTGGCCGTCCGAACCCTCGAGGTCCACGGAAAGGCAATGCGCCACCACCCGGTCACCGGGCCGCCAGCGCCGTACGCCAGGGCCGGTGCGCAGCACGACACCGGCGACGTCGGACCCGATGGCGTGGTAGTCCCGATCGTGACGTGCCGCCGAACCGCCGGTCCGTGCGTAGCGTTCCAGCAACGCGAAGGTGGACACGGGAGTGCCGAGCGCGCTCCACACGGTGTTGTAGTTGATGGCACTCGCCATGACCGCGATCAGTACTTCGCCGACCTCGGGCTCCGGAGTGGGTACTTCTGCCAGGTGAACGGACTTCGTCGTGTCGCGTTCATCCAGGGGAATTCCGTCGAAAATGTCACGCTCGTCGCGGAACAGTACGGCGGCTCTGTGGGACTCGGGAATCTCCAGCGCGGCGAAGTCTTCAGTGACGGCGTCGGACGACTCGATCACCTCTAGGACGTGCTGCATCACGGACCTTTCTGTCGGGCTTCGGCCAGGCGTGGGGCGAGTGACAACTGCGGCGGCATGCCGCCGCATACGCAGACGTCTCTTTGGTCTACGGGCCGGCGCGCCCTGGAACAGTGCGTGCGCCGATGACACCGCCGTGCGGTATCGGAGTGTGTGGGCGAGGGGGCCGCTTGCGGAGACGAGCAGTGCCGCCGTCACGTTCCTGTTCGCAAGGAACTCACGAATAAGGAGACGTACGCCGGACACACCGGATGGAAAGGGAAAAGCAGAGCCACCTGGCAGAGGAAGTGGCATCCGGGCGTTGTTGCGACAACGCTGGCTACGCTAGCAGCGGCTGGTGAGCGTGAACAAGCACGGTTCCTCCGGACGTATACATCGGTCATCGCCTTGTGTGCACGACAAGCGTTACGTCGGTGCGGCCACCGAAAACTTGTGCCGCCGCGCCAAATCTCGCCGAAGGTCTTGGTGGCTCGTCCCTACGCCGGGCTCGGAGCTCCTCCTTAGACTCCGGGGAGTGGCTAAATTGAGGAGTCAGTCATGGTTTCCCCGTTTGGTGCATTGGATTTCCGGCGCACTCTTGGACAGCTCCCGACCGGGGTAACGGTAATCACCACCAAGGGGCAGTTCGGCCGGCCCGTCGGCATGGCATGTAATTCCTTCATGTCGGTGTCGTTGGATCCCCCGCTGGTCCTGCTCTGTGTCGGAAACGCGTCGTCGACGCTAGTGGATCTTCAGCAGAGCGGTGTGTTTTGCGCCAACATTCTGGCCAGTGACCAGGCGCAGCTGTGCCAGCAGTTCTCGGTCAAGGGGGTCGACCGGTTCGCCGGTGTGCGGTGGACCGACTCCGCCGCCGGACCGGAGCTCGCCGATTCGATCGCCTGGGTGTCGTGTGAGATCGAGTCCGAGCGGGTCGCCGGCGATCACCTGGTCATCGTCGCCAGGGTGACCGGCCTCCGGACGAATCGGGACGAGCCCGCGCCGCTGGTGTTCCATCGGGGCAGGCTCGGTTCGTTCTCCCCGGCCGAGGAGGCGCTGACCGGGTCGGGCGTGCCGTCCCGGCCCGTGTCGAGCGGTGGTGTGCGCGCTCCGCTGGCCGCGCCGGGAACGTTTCTGTGAGGAGGAAGGAGCGGGCCTGTCCGCCGGTGCCTTCGCCGGAGCTCCTCGCGCCGCGGCTCACCTTCGGGAGCCGGTGTCGAAATAGGGCGTTTTCGACATATCGATATAGATGCCAGATATCGCTCGGGTATTATTCGCGAGAAGTAAGCGGAGAGTTTTTATAGTTTACTTGGAGCGATTTTGTCTCCCAGACCGGGTGCCGGAGTATTTGAGATCTATGAATGGAGTTTGGGCAGGGGGGCCTTCTCCGTCGAGGACGTCGCGAAAGAGCTGCGCGTCGACAGTCTCGACGAGGGTGAGGAGGTCGTCGCCAGGCTCCTTGACCTCTGTCTTGTGCAGCCGTCCTCCGACCGGGCGGATCAGTATGTCCCGATGGACCCGAGTGCGGCCTCGTCCCAGCTTCTGGCCAGGAGCGAACTGGAGCTGTTCGAGCGGCAGGTGGCCGTAAGCCGGCTCCGGGACGACCTCGCCCGCATGTCGGTGCTGTTCAGGTCGAGCAGGTTCGGCAGCCAGGACGTGAATTCATTCGACATCGTGAGGTCCCGTGAGGCGGCCGGACTGCTTCTCGCCCAGGCGGCGGCGGACAGTTCCCACGAGGTTCTCTGTATGCAATCAGGGAACGGATGGTCGGCCGAGGATCTGGACGAGGTGCTGAACCGCGAGGTCGACATGCTCGATCGCGGTGTGAACGTGCGTGTCCTGTACCAGCATGCCGCCCGGTTCGACACGCCGTTCCGTGCGTGTGCCGCGAAGCTCACCGAGTCCGGCGCCGAGGTGCGGACGGCCGGGGCGCTCTTCGGCAGTCTCTTCATTTTCGACTGCGCCACGGCTTGCATCCTCCTCGACGGGGACGGCGGCGCCGTGGTCGTCCAGGAGAGCTCTCTCGTCAAATTTCTGTACTCCTGCTTCGAGCATGTCTGGGTGACGGCCAAGGAGTTCGACACCCGCCGGTCCGAGACGGAAGTCATCAGCCGTGACATGAAGCAGGAGATAGTCAAGATGCTGATATCCGGCGCCAAGGACGAGGCCATCGCCCGCCGTCTGGGCGTATCGGTCCGCACCTGTCGCAAACACATCGGTCAGGTCATGCAGATGTTTGGCGCGACGAGCAGGTTTCAGTTCGGCTATCTGGTCAAGGAAGCCAATCTGGACGAAGACGTGTAGCGGCCACCGGTTTCAGTGAGCCGGCAGTCGGCCGTCAGGGCCGCCTGCCGGCTTTTGTTTGTCCGCTTGTGCCCGTGGTGCGCCCGATTTGCTGCTCTCCGCTGCTGGCACGTGTAAGCAGTCCAGGGGTGGCAGTGCTCATCAAGTGGAAGTGCAACTTGTGGAGTGGCTTGCGGGCTGGATCCTGGCCCGTTCCTGACGCATACTTTTGGCCATTGAGTTGTTGTGGCAATCCGGTGATTCAATGTTTGACGAGAATCAATGTGGGAGGCGTCGGGGCGGATCGGCCCTCGTGTTGTTCGGTCAACCGGAATGGTGCATTCCGAGACCGTTGCGCTGAGACGTGTTGTCGTTGCGCACACAAGGAACCTGTGCGAAATGGTCACCGGTTACAATCCTTGGCGCGGGGAATCAATTCTCTGGATCATCTGTAGTTGCCGTGCGATGGTTGTGTGCATGCCGACCTGGCGACGTATTTACGTTTTTGCAACATCGTATGCGATTCGCGTATGTGCGAACAATCTCCCTCCGAAATCTTCGAACGTAAAGCTGAGGTAGTTATGAGCGGGTCTGTCGTTCGTGACATCAGTCGGGGGCCGATACCGCCCTCTCCTGTTCCGGGGCGGCCGGGTGTGGTCGGCCGATGACGGAGAACAGGGACACACCGCGGCTCGCGGTGTTCGGCGCCGGAGTCATGGGTGTCGGTATCGCGACGCTCGCCGTCGGGCGAGGGGTGCCGGTCACACTGGTGGACGTGGACCAGGCGCGGCTGAGCACGGCGCCCGAGCGGGTCCGCGGCGAGCTCCGGCTCGCCCACATGATGGGAGCCCTGCCGCGGGGCGGACCGATCGGTGAGCTGCAGCTCGCCGAGTCCGCCGTGGCAGCGGCGGACGCCACCTGGGTGATCGAGGCGATCACCGAGGTCGCCGAGCTGAAGGCCAAGGTGCACAGGGAGATCGCCGCCGCGGTCGCACCCGGGACGCTGCGTGTCACCAACACCTCGTCCATCCCTGTCGACGAACTCGCCGACCAGGTCTCCTCCCCCGAGAGCCTGGTCGGCGTCCACTTCATGAATCCGCCCTACCTCATCGGCACGCTCGAGGTGATCCGCGGTCCGCGCACCGGTGAGCAGGCGATGTCGTCGGTCCGGGACCTCCTGTCCCTCCTGGACCGCAAGGGGATCGTGGTCGCCGACGGACCGGGCTTCGTCACCAGCCGCGTGCTGCACCGGATGATCAACGACGCGGCGAACGTCGTCGAGGAGGGTCGGGCCAGCGTCGAGGACGTCGACGCCCTGATGGAGGGCTGTCTCGGACACCCGACAGGTCCGCTGAGGACCGCCGACCTGATCGGCATCGACAACCTCGTCGACTCGCTCCTGGTGCTGCACGAGCGCACCGGGGACGAAGGCTGCCGCCCGAGCGAACTGCTCCTGCGCAAGGTCGCTGAAGGCAACCACGGCCGCAAGACCGGACGTGGCTTCTACGAGTACGGAGTCCACTGATGGCCGGCCAGGTGGAAGTCGACGAGGGACTGCTCGACTACGTGCGGTCGGTGTCCCTGCGGGACGACGAGATCCTCCGCGAGCTGGTGGCCGAGACGGCGGCCATGCCGGCGCTGAACGCCATGGTGACCATGCCCGAGGAGGGGCAACTGCTCGCCATGCTGGTCGGATTGACCGGCGCCTCCCAGGTGCTGGAGATCGGCACGTTCACCGGCTACAGCACGCTGTGCATGGCACGCGCGCTGCCGCCCGGCGGGCGGATCGTCACCTGCGACATCAGCGAGCGCTGGACCAGGGTCGCCCGGCGGTACTGGGAGCGCGCGGGAGTCCACGACCGGATCGAGCTGCGGCTCGGGGACGGCGCGGAGACCATGGGGACCCTGCTCTCCGAACGCGGTCCGGAGAGCTTCGACCTGGTCTTCATCGACGCCGACAAGACGAGCTACGCGCGGTACTACGAAGAGGCGCTGACCCAACTGCGCCCAGGCGGCCTGATCGTGCTCGACAACACGCTCTACTTCGGCCGGGTCGCAGATCCGGCGGCGGACGATCCCGACACCCGGGCCATCCGCGAGCTCAACGCCTCGCTGCTCGACGACAACAGGGTGGAACTGTCCCTGCTCGTCATGGCCGACGGCATCACATTGCTCCGTAAGAACAAGGTGCACCAAGAAGGGGACTTCTCATGACGGACTCGACAACCGAGCTGCCCGTGGCCGCCATCGAGCAGCGCATCGGCGAGTTTCTCGAGACGAAGACCAAGCAGACCTGGGAGCCGGAGGTGGACCTGTTCGCCTCGGGGGCGGTCTCCTCGCTCTTCGCGATGGAGCTGGTCGTGTTCGTCGAGAGCACGTTCGGCGTCACCGTGGAGGGCGCCGACCTGGCCATGGGCAACTTCCGCTCGGTGCGGACCATGAGCACGCTGGTGACCCGGCTCCGCAGTGGTGCGATAGATGCTTGACTCCCTGACCGCGCTGGTGACCGACACGGTCGCCGATGCCGCGAGCGAGTGGGACGTGGCGGGCGAGATCCCGGTCGCCGTCCTCAGAGGACTGGGCTCCAAGGGCGTGTTGTGCGCCGAGGCCAAGCCGGAGTTCGGCGGTCTCGGCCTGTCCGGGACCGACAACGCGGAGCTCACCGCGCACACCGGCGCGCTCTGCAGCTCGCTGCGCAGCGTGATGACGTCCCAGGGAATGGCCGCGTGGAGCATCCAGCGGTTCGGCGACAAGGCGCAGCGGGCCGAGTACATCGGCCGGCTCACCGGCGGTGACCTGGCGGCGGTGGCGTTCAGCGAACCAGGGGCCGGCAGCGATCTCGCCGCGATGAGCACCGAGATCCGGCGGGAGGGCGACGAAGTCGTCGTCAACGGCACCAAGACCTGGATCACGGTCGCCGCCTACGCCGACTGGATCATCGTGTTCGGCCGGTACGAGGGCGGGGGCGCCGCGGTCGTGGTGCCCGCGTCGGCTCCCGGCGTCCGGGTGACGCGAGTGGCCGACCCGCTCGGCTGCCGCGCGGCCGGGCACGCCTCCGTGGTCCTCGACGACGTGCGGCTGCCCGCGGAGAACCTGCTGGCGGTGGCCGGCCAGCCGGTCGTCATGCTGACCACCATCGCGCTGACCTACGGCCGTCTCTCGGTGGCCTGGGGCTGCGTCGGCATCCTCCGCGCCTGTGTCACGGCGGTCGCCCGGCACGCCGGGAACCGCGAGCAGTTCGGCCAGCCCCTGGTGCGGCATCAGCTGGTCGCCAGGCACCTGGCCGAGCTCTACGCGGCGGAACGGACGGCGACGTTCGCCTGTGAGCAGGCGAGCCGCAGCTGGGACAGCGGTTCGCCCGAGCAGGTGCCCGCGGCCGTCCTCGCCAAGCACGTCGCGGCCGGCAACGCCGCCCGGGGCGCGGCGTCGGCGGTGCAGGTGCTCGCCTCCGCGGGTGCGGCGGGTGGGCATGTGGTGGAACGGGCGTACCGCGACGCGAAGTTGATGGAAATCATCGAGGGCAGCAACGAGATCTGTCAGCTGATCCTCGCCGAGCACGCGGCCTCGACGGTGGCCTGAGCGCCTCGCACGGAATGGAGTTGGCATGTCCGAAGCACAGCAGATCGTGAAATGCCTGGTTTGGGACCTCGACAACACCCTCTGGAAGGGCACGCTCGTCGAGGACGGCCATGTGGAGGTCGACGACGCGATACGCAAGATCGTGACCGAACTTGACGCGCGTGGAGTGCTCCAGGCGGTGTCGAGCCGCAACGACCACGACGAGGCGTGGGCGCGGCTGGAGGAACTGGGCCTGGCCGAGTACTTCGTCCTGCCGCACATCGGCTGGGGCCCCAAGTCCGACTCGGTGCGCAGGATCGCCGAGCGGCTGAACTTCTCGTTGAAGACGATCGCCTTCATCGACGACCTGCCGACCGAACGCGCGGAGGTCCAGTACCACCTTCCCGACGTCCGCTGCTACCCGGCCGAGGACGCCGGCTCGCTGCTCGGGCTGCCCGAGTTCAGCCCGCCGGTGGTCACGGTCGACGCTCGCCGACGCCGCGAGATGTACCAGGCCGGCTTCGAGCGCGAGCTGGAGCGGGAGAAGCACGAGGGCGCCGACGAGGAGTTCCTGCGCTCGCTCGACCTGGTGATGCGGATCGGGAAGGCCAGGGACGAGGAGATCACCCGGGTCGAGGAACTCACCCTGCGGACCAGCCAGATGAACGCGACCGGCGTGCACTACTCCGACGCCGCGCTGCGCTCGCTGCTGTCCGACGAGGATCACGAGGTGCTCGTGGTCTCCCTGACCGACCGCTTCGGACCGCACGGCGCGGTCGGGGTCATGCTGATCGAGAAGGCCGAACAGGCCTGGCGCATCAAGCTGTTGGCGACCTCGTGTCGCGTCGTGTCGTTCGGTGCCGGCGCCGTGCTGCTGCGGTGGCTCACCGACTCCGCCGCGCGGGCCGGTATGCACCTCGTCGCCGACTTCAGGCGTACCGAACGCAACCGGATGATGGAAGTGGCCTACCGCTTCGCGGGGTTCACCACGGCGGAGTGCGCGTGTCTGGCCCCGTTCTCACCACCGGAGGGGACCGAGTGCCTGCATCTGGAGGCGACTCGCCAGAACCCGCCCACCACCATGCGCGTCCTTGCTCCTGAACCGCTCGTCGGAGGGCCGGAAGCGGAATGGCGCTAGGCGCCGAGCGGCCACCGGCCTGAAGCGAACACGGACGATCCACGGGGGTTTCCTTGCAGTTGTTGGTGCTTGGCTCGTTGAAGCTGATGGACAACCAGACACCGATCGCTCTCGGCGGCGGCCGACGTCGGGCCACCCTCGGTCTGCTGCTGCTCAACGCCAACCGCGAGGTGGCGACCAGCAGACTTCTGGAAGGACTGTGGGACAGCGAGGAGACCCCGCTGACGGCGAGGAAGATCCTGCAGAACGCCGTACGGGGTCTGCGGGTCATGTTCGCCGAGCACGCCCAGTCCGAGAACGGGCCGCCGACCCTGCTGACCTGCCCGCACGGGTACCAGCTCCAGGTGGACCCGGAGCGGGTCGACATGTTCCGGTTCCACCGCCAGGCGGAGGCCGGCCGCGCGGAGCTGGCGGCCGGCCGGCCCGGCGCGGCGGCCGTCATCCTGCGCGAGGCACTCGCCCTGTGGCGCGGGCGGGCACTGGCCGACATGGTGGAGGCCGGCCACTCCTGGACGGAACTGACGGCGCTGCAGAGCGCCCGGTTGAACGTCATGGAGGACTACTACGAGGCCGAGCTGGCCAACGGCCGTCACCAGGCCGTGCTGAGCGACCTGGAGGCGATGGTCGAGGCCGAACCGCTGCGGGAGAGGGCGTGCTATCAGCTGATGCTCGCGCTCTACCGCAGCGGTAGACAGGCCGACGCCCTCGCCGTCTACCGCAGGGTGAGGCAGCGGCTGGCCCAGCAGATCGGTCTGGAGCCCGGCCGGGAGCTTCGGCTGCTGCAGCACGCGGTTCTGGTGCACGACCCGTTCATCGCGGCCCCCGCCGGTCCGGTGCGAGCGGTGGTGACCTCCGGGTCCGGCCGCGTGCCGGAGCAGTACGAACGCCGCGTTCCCCCGTCGGCCCCGCCGGCCCACGGCGGCGGGGGAGGCAGCGTCAGCGCCGTGCTGATCCGCATGGACTTCGGGGACGGCAGCCGCGGCGCCGACCTCGGCCGGGCCATGGAGTGCACCGCGAAGACGGTGCGCGAAGAGGTGGAGCGGTTCGGCGGTGTCATCGCCGGGGCGACCGGCTCGGTCACGCTCGCCCTGTTCAAGCCCAGGTCCCCGCAGGAGGCCCGTACCGACCGGGCGGCCGGGCGGGCGATCGGCGCGACGAAGTCGCTGCGGCAGCGGATCTGTTCCGGCGTGCCGGACGGTGAGCGGCCCGAACTGCGGATCGCCGTGTCGACGAGGGACATCTCCGCCCGTCCCGACGAGTCCCACCCGGGGGCGCTGCCCGTCAACGGGTCCCTTCTCGTCGACTGCGAGTCCCTGCTCCAGTTCGCCGAGTCCGGGGAGATCGTGGTCTGCGACCGGACCAGGCGGCTGACGATGTCGGCGATCCACTACGGCTGGGAAGGCGGAGCGCATGCCCGCTGGACGGTCAGGGAACGGTGCCACGAGGCGGCGGTCCAGCCCGCGGTCGTCGACCGCGAGCCCGAACTCGCCATACTGAGCAGCCTGTTGGAGCGCGTCCGGCATCGGGCGCGACCTCATCTCGTCCTGGTCCTCGGTGACCAGGGCATCGGGAAGACGCCGCTCCTGGAGGAGTTCGAACGGCGGGTGGAGAACGCGTCGACCGTGCGGCTGGGCCCCGGTGGGTTCGTCACCGCACCGGACACGGCGATCCCCGCGGGGCAAGGCCCGCTCGTGGTCTTCGTCGACGATCTGCACCGGGCCGACAACGTTGTACTGGAGAGCATCGAGGATCTCCTCGACCCGCCGATGCCCATGCCGGTGCTGGTGGTCGTGGCGGCCCGGCCGGAGCTGTTCCGCAGGCGGCCGGGCTGGGGCGCGGGCCAGCAGCACGTCAGCCGGATGACTCTCGAACAGGCGACGCCTGTCCCGCACGGCGGAACGGCGCACGGGTGCGACACGCGCAGACTCTGTCAGCCCGTCGGCTGACCACGGTCTTGTCCGTTGGTCCGGGGAGCCAGTTTCGCCGCCCGATCTGAGGTTCTCGGACCCGACTGACCAGCACCACCGCACGGTTAACTGACGAGGCCGAGTACGAGTATTCGACCGGAGGAGCAACGGGACGATGGAGAACGAGGCCAAGCTGCGCAACTACCTCAAGCAGGCCGTCGGGGAGTTGCAGGAGACCCGTGACCGCCTGTACGAGATGCAGCGGGCCGCCGTCGAGCCGATCGCGATCGTCGGTATGGCATGCCGCTACCCGGGAGGAGTCGTCTCGCCCGACGGGCTGTGGGAGCTGGTGGCCGACGGGCGGGACGCGATCGGAGACTTCCCCGCCGACCGGGGATGGGACGTCGACGGCCGCTACGACCCGAACCCCGGCGTGCCGGGCAGCTTCTACGCACGGGGCGGTGGATTCCTCTACGAGGCCGCCGAGTTCGACGCCGAGTTCTTCGGGATCTCCCCGCGGGAGGCCCTGGCGATGGACCCCCAGCAACGACTGCTGCTGGAGACCTCGTGGGAGGCCCTGGAACGGACCGGCGTGGACCCGCAGTCCCTGCGGGGCAGCGACGCCGGGGTGTTCGTCGGACTCATGGGCCACAGCGGCCAGCACTACGGACTCGGCGCCGAGGAGTCCGGGCAGGGCGGTGACGGGTTCGGCGGCACCGGCAGCGCGGGCAGTGTCGCCTCCGGCCGGATCTCGTACCTGCTGGGCCTGGAAGGCCCGACGCTGACCGTCGACACGGCGTGCTCGTCGTCGTTGGTCACCATGCACCTGGCGAGCCGGGCCCTGCGCGCGGGAGAGTGCTCACTCGCCCTGGCCGGCGGGGCCGCGGTCATGCCCAGCCTCGACACGTTCGTGGACTTCTCACGCCAGCGCGGGCTGGCCGCGGACGGCCGGTGCAAGGCGTTCTCGGCGGCGGCGGACGGCACCGGATGGTCCGAGGGCGCGGGCATGATCGTCCTGGAGCGGCTCTCGGACGCCGTGCGGCTCGGACACCCCGTCCTCGCCGTGATCAGAGGCAGCGCCGTCAACTCCGACGGTGCCTCCAACGGCCTGACCGCGCCGAACGGACCGTCCCAGCAGCGGGTCATCCGCCGCGCCCTGGCCGACGCCGGCCTCGCCCCGTCCGAGGTGGACGCCGTGGAGGCACACGGCACCGGCACCAGTCTGGGCGACCCCATCGAGGCGCAGGCACTCCTGGCCACCTACGGCCGGGAACGGCCCGCCGAACAGCCCCTCTGGCTCGGGTCGTTGAAGTCCAACATCGGACACGCCCAGGCCGCCGCCGGTGTCGGCGGCGTGATCAAGATGGTGCAGGCGCTCCGGCACGGCAGGCTGCCGAAGACGCTGCACGTCGAGGAGCCGACCCCCGCTGTCGACTGGGCGTCCGGCCCGGTGGAACTGCTCGCCGAGGCACGGGCCTGGCCCGAGACCGGCCGGCCCCGCCGCGCCGCGGTCTCGGCCTTCGGGATCAGCGGCACCAACGCCCACCTGATCATCGAGCAGGCCCCCGAACCCGTACCGGCGACCGGACAGGCTGCGCAGCCGGCGCCCGTGCCGCTGCTGCTGTCCGCCTCCTCGGCGACGGCGCTCGCGGCCAGGGCGGGGCAGCTGCACGCCCACCTCACCGCCCACCCCGACGTGCCCGTGGCCGCTGCGCTCGCCACTTCCGCGCCCCAGTTGCTCCACCGCGCCGCGGTGACCGGCGACGACCCGCTGCCGGGACTGCGGGCACTCGCCGACGGGCGGCCGTCCCCGGACGTCCTGCTCGGCACCGCGCGCCCGCACGGCAAGACGGTGCTCGTCTTCCCCGGCCAGGGGTCGCAGTGGTCCGGCATGGCACTCGACCTGCACCGTGAGTCGGAGGTCTTCCGCGCCCAGCTCGACAGGTGCGCCGCCGCCCTCGCCCCCCACGTCGACTGGAACCTCCTCGACGAACTCGCCGGCCCGCTCGACCGGGTGGACATCGTGCAGCCCGCCCTGTGGGCCGTCATGATCTCCGTGACCGCGTTGTGGGAGCACCACGGCGTCACCCCCGACGCCGTGATCGGCCACTCCCAGGGCGAGATCGCCGCCGCGTACGTGGCCGGTGCGCTCTCCCTCGAAGACTCCGCCGCCGTCGTCGTCCTGCGGAGCAAGGCCATCACCCGTCTCGCCGGCACCGGCGGCATGGGCTCCGTCCAGCTCTCCGCCGCCGAGACGGCGCTACGGATCGAGCGGTTCGACGGCGCGGTGGAGATCGCCGCGGTCAACGGACCCGGCAGCACCATCGTGTCCGGTACGGTCGCCGGCCTCGAGGCCCTCGTCGCGGACTGCGAGGCCGACGGCGTACGCGCGCGGCTCATCCCCGTGGACTACGCCTCGCACTCGGCACACGTCGAAGCCCTGCGCGACGAGATCATCACGGCCCTGTCCGGCATCACGCCCCGCTCCACCCGGATCCCGTTCCACTCGACGGTCACCGACGAGGTACTGGCCGGCCCGGAGCTGGACGCCGAGTACTGGGTGCGCAACCTGCGCCACACCGTCAACTTCGCCGCGGGTACCCGCTCGCTCCTCGACACGGGGCACCGGGTGTTCGTCGAGGTCAGCGCGCACCCCGGGCTGACGGCCGCCATCGGCGCGACGGCCGAGGAGGCGGAGATCTCCGACGTGGTCGTCCTGGACTCGTTGCGCCGGGACGACGGCGGACCTGCGCGCTTCCGCACCGCGCTGGCCAAGGCTTACACGCACGGCGTGGACGTCGACTGGCACCTCCCGACCACCCGCGCGGAGCTGCCGACGTACCCGTTCCAGCGCGCTCGTTACTGGCTGACGGAGACCGCCGGGGCCGGTGACACCGCCGCGCTGGGCCTGCGGCCCGCGGACCACCCGCTGCTCGGCGCCGCCCTGCGCACGGCGGACGCGGACACGCTCGTCCTCACCGGACGGCTCTCGCGCACCGCCCAGCCGTGGCTGGCCGACCACGGGATCGGCGACTCGGTCCTGCTGCCCGGTACGGCGATGGTCGACATCGCCCTGCACGCCGGGGACCACGTCGAATGCGGGCACCTGGCCGAGCTGACCCTGCACGCGCCGGTCGTCATCGACACCGACCTGGACCTTCAGGTACTGGTCGGCCCGGACACCGGGAACGGCCGGCCGGTGAGCGTGTACACCGGGCCGAGCGGCAAGGACGACTGGACCAGGCACGCCGACGGCGTCCTGACCGCCGAAGCGCCCGAGGCACCCGGGGACCTGGTCTCCTGGCCGCCGCCGGGCGCGGTCGCCCTGCCGGTGGACGGGTTCTACGCCTCCCTCGCCGACCGCGGCTACACCTACGGCCCCGCCTTCCAGGGCCTGCGCGCCGCCTGGCGGGACGGAGAAGTGGTCTACGCGGCGGTCGAGTTGCCGGAGCAGCAGGAGACGACCGGCTTCGGACTGCACCCCGCACTGCTCGACGCGTCGCTGCACGCGGCGGGCCTCACCGAGGCGGACGGCGTCCGCATACCGTTCAGCTGGACCGACGTGCACCTGTACGCCACCGGCGCCAGGACGGTCCGGGTGCGGCTGTCCCCGGCCGGCCCCGACTCGGTCGCCGTCCTGGTGACCGACGAGTCCGGACAGCCGGTGGCCTCCGTCGCGGAGCTGGCGCTGCGGTCCGTGGACACGGCGGCGCTCGGACGGACGCGGACGGACGTCTCGGCGCTGTTCGGCCTGGACCTGGTGCCGGTCGAGCTGCCGGACCCGCCCGCGGAACAGGACTGGGTCACCCTCGCGGCCGACGGCCGGGACCGGCCCGACCCCTCGTCGCCGGCGACGGCCGCCCTGTGGGTCTGCCCCACCGGAGACCTCGAGGACGTCGTCGCCCGGACGCTCGACGTGGTGCGGGACTGGCTCGCCGAGGAGCACCTCGACACGATCCCGCTCACGGTGCTCACCCGGACCGACGACCTCACCCACCGCGCCGTCACCGGCCTGCTGCGCACCGCGCGCACCGAACACCCCGGCCGGCTGCGCCACATCGACGCCGACGACCATCCCCTCACCCGGAGCGCGCTGCCCGCCGCGATGGCCGCCGGTCATCCGGAACTGGTCCTGCGCGGTGGGCTCGGCGCGGTGCCGCGACTCGTCCGCGCGTCCGCGGCACCGGCGCTGGTGGCACCGCGGGACCAGCCGTGGCAGCTGTCCCTCACCTACCGCGGCGAACTCGACGGAATGTCGCTCAGCGCCTGCCCCGAGGTACTGCGCCCGCTGGAGGCGGGCGAGGTACGGATCGAGGTGCGGGCGGGCGGCCTGAACTTCAAGGCCGTCCTGCTGGAGCTCGGCATGGTGGCGCGCGACGAGTGGTCGTCACTGGGCGAGGGCGCGGGAATCGTGCGCGAGGTGGGTCCCGGGGTCACCGGGCTGGTGCCCGGCGACCGGGTGATGGGCCTGTTCACCGGCGGCCTGGGTTCGGTCACCGTCTCGGACCGCAGGCTCGTCGTCCCGATGCCCAAGAAGCTCTCGTTCGCACAGGCAGCCGGCGTTCCGGTGGTGTACCTGACGGCGTACTACGGCCTGTCCGACCTGGCCGGGCTCCGGTCGGGCGAGTCGCTGCTGCTGCACGCGGCGACCGGCGGAATGGGCTTCGCCGCTCTGCAACTCGCCCGGCACTGGGGCGTCGAGGTGTTCGGTACCGCCAGCGCCGGCAAACGCGACGTACTGCGTGCCTGGGGCTTCGACGACGAGCATCTCGCCGACTCCCGCAGCCTGGGCTATGCCGCCCACTTCGGCACCGGAACCGGCGGCCGGGGCGTGGACGTGGTGCTCAACTCGCTGGCGAACGAGCACGTCGAGGAGTCGTTGGCCCTGCTGCCGCGTGGCGGTCGGTTCGTGGAGATGGGCAAGACCGACATCCGCGACCCCGAGGAGATCGCCAGGCTGTATCCCGGCGTGCGCTACCAGGCGTTCGACGTGATGGAGGCCGGCCTGGACCGGCTGGGCGAGATGCTGGAGGAGATCCGGGTCCTGTTCGACGAGGGCGCGCTCCGGCCGATGCCGCTGACCACGTACGCCGTGCACCGGGCACCGGAGGCGTTCCGGTACCTCAGCCAGGCACGGCACGTGGGCAAGATCGTCATGACGCTGCCCACACCGCTCGACCCCGACGGTACGGTGCTGATCACCGGCGGGACCGGGGTGCTCGGCGGGGTCGTCGCCCGGCACCTGGTCGCCGAACACGGCGTACGCCGACTGCTGTTGACGAGCCGGCGCGGTCCGGCGGCCGACGGCGCGGCCGAACTGGCCGCGGAGCTGCGGGCGGCGGGCGCCGACGTCTCGGTGGTGGCCTGCGATGTCACCGACCGGCAGGCCCTGGCGGACCTGGTCGGGTCGGCCCACCGGCTGACCGGGGTGATCCACGCGGCCGGAGCGCTCTCCGACGGCGTGCTGGGGGCCCTGACCCGGGACGACCTCGACACCGTCCTGCGGACGAAGGCGCGGTCGGCGTGGGACCTGCACGAGCTGACCCAGGATCACGACCTCGCCCTGTTCGTGCTGTTCTCCTCGGCCGCCGGCGTGCTGGGCAACGCGGGCCAGGGCGGTTACGCCGCTGCGAACGCCTATCTCGACGGCCTCGCGGAACACCGGCGGGGCTTGGGACTGCCGGGTACGTCGATCGCGTGGGGCCTGTGGCAGCAGGTGAGCGCGATGACCAGCCATCTGGGCGACGCCGGCCGGGAGAGGGTGTCCCGGATGGGCCTGGACTCCATCACCGACGAGCAGGGCCTGGCCCTGTTCGACGCCGCACTCGCGTTCCACCGCTCGCTGGCGGTCGCGGTGCCGGTCGACGTGGCCCGGCTGCGGCAGAGCGGTCACGTGGTGCCCGACGTGCTGTCCGCCCTGGATCCGGGGACCCAGGTCCGGCGCCGGGTGGTGGAGTCGGCGGCCGCGACGACCCAGCGGGACCGGCTGCTCGAACTGCCCCCGGCCCAGCGACGCAACGAACTGCTGCGCCTGGTACGGGAGTCCGCGGCGGTCGTGCTCGGGTACAGCACGGCCGAGGCGGTCGACGGGGACGGCACGTTCAAGGAGCTCGGGTTCGACTCCCTGACCGCGGTGGAACTGCGCAACCGGCTGGGCAACGTCACCGGGCTGCGGATGCCGCCCACCGTGGTGTTCGACCACCCGACGTCGGCCGAGCTCGCCCGGTTCCTGGACGAACAGCTCGTACCCACCGAGGAGACGACCGTGCGGTCGTTCGTCGCGGAACTCGACCGGCTGGCAGTGGCGGAGCTCGACGAGAACGAGCGGGGCGAGCTCAGCAAGCGGCTGCAGGAGGTCCTGCGCCGGCTGACGGCGCCCGCCGACGCGGGCCAGGAGCGGGATCTCGAAGCGGCCTCCGACGACGAACTCTTCAACTTCATCGACAGCGAGCTCGACACCGCCTGATCCTGCGTGTCCGAACGAAAGAGGTCTGCCCGGAATGTCCACCAACGAGCAGAAGCTGCGTGAGTACCTGCGACGGGTCACGACGGACCTGCAGCGAGCCCAGCGGGAGCTGCGGGAGGCCGACGCCGCCGCCCATGAGCCGATCGCGATCGTTGGCATGGCCAGCCGTTTTCCGGGCGGCGCCGGCACCCCCGAGGACTTGTGGGAGCTGGTCCGGGACGGGCGGGACGCCCTCACCGACTTCCCCACCGACCGTGGCTGGGACCTCGACCGGCTGTTCGACCCCGATCCCGACGTGCCGGGCACCACGTACCTCACGCGGGGTGGGTTCCTCTCCGACGCGGCCGACTTCGACGCCGAGTTCTTCGGGATCTCGCCGCGCGAGGCCACGGCGATGGACCCGCAGCAGCGGCTGCTCCTGGAGACCTCGTGGGAGGCCCTGGAGAACGCACGCATCAGCCCGGCGTCGCTGAAGGGCAGCGACACCGGTGTGTTCGTGGGTGTGGTTCCGCAGGAGTACATGCCCCGTGCGGGGGAGGCCCCCGAGGAGCTGGAGGGCTTCGTGCTCACCGGCGGCACCACCAGTGTCGCCTCGGGCCGGATCTCCTACACCCTGGGTCTGCTGGGACCGACGATGACGCTGGACACGGCGTGCTCGTCGTCGCTGGTGTCGATCCACCTGGCGGAGCAGGCGCTGCGGAGCGGCGAGTGCGGCATCGCCCTGGCGGGCGGCGTCACCGTGATGTCCGGACCCAGTGTGTTCGTCGGCTTCGCCCGGCAGCGTGGGTTGGCTCAGGACGGCCGGTGCAAGGCGTTCGCGGCCGCGGCGGACGGGACGGGTTTCTCCGAGGGTGTGGGGATGCTGGTGCTGGCGCGGTTGTCGGTGGCTCAGGAGCGTGGGCTGCCGGTGCTCGGTCTGGTACGGGGCAGTGCGGTGAACTCCGACGGTGCGTCCAACGGGCTGACGGCTCCCAATGGTCCTTCGCAGCAGCGGGTGATCCGGTCCGCGCTGGCGAACGCGGGGCTGTCTCCCGCCGAGGTGGACGTGGTGGAGGCGCATGGCACGGGTACGCGGCTGGGTGACCCGATCGAGGCGCAGGCGCTGCTGGCGACGTACGGCCAGGCGCGCACGGCCGGGTCGGACGACCACCCTCTCCTGCTCGGCTCGCTGAAGTCGAACATCGGCCACACACAGGCGGCCGCCGGTGTCGCGGGTGTGATCAAGATGGTGATGGCGATGCGGCACGGGGTGGTGCCGAGGACGTTGCATGTGGATGAGCCGTCGCCCGCGGTGGACTGGTCCTCGGGTGCGCTGGAGCTGGTGACGGAGGAGCGGTCCTGGCCGGAGACGGGGCGGCCGCGGCGGTCCGCGGTGTCCTCCTTCGGTATCAGCGGGACGAACGCGCACGTCGTTCTGGAGCAGGCGCCCGTGGTCGAGCCGGTGCCGCTGTCGGCGCCCGAGTCCGAGCCGGAGTCCGAGCAGGCACCCGTAGGTGAGGCCGGGTCGGTGGTGTTGCCGGTGGTGCCGGTGGTGGTGTCGGGGCGTTCGGTGGGGGCGTTGCGGGAGGGTGCGGGGCGTTTGGCTGGTGTGGTGGCGGGTGGTGGTGTGGGTG